>JAEWQS010000029.1 GCA_023399095.1 Bacillota bacterium | reverse complement strand
CTGGAAAAATGACAGAATCTATAGAATGGTGATACGCCATCTTCTGAATCTAAAAAAAGAACTGCTGCTTGGCGAAACCCGCCAGTCGGCGCAAAGAATCGGGGAGATTTTATCACCCGATTTTTTTGAATTTTGCAGTTCAGGTATTGCCTATCATTACCGCCCCGGCGATACGTTTTCCGCCTTCCCTGCACGAATCTGCGTTATTATCGAAGACTTTTGTATCAAGCCTCTTGCGGACAACTGCATTCTTGCCATGTACGTTTGCATCAAGCACGACGAAACAAACGGCTCAAGCAGCCGCAGCCTTCGCAGCTCCGTCTGGCAGGAAACTGACGGCGCATGGAAAATTGTCTTTCATCAGGGCACGCCTTGTTCGTAATCCAAATCGTTTGCCATTGTCATCGTATTGATAAAAGGGACTGCTTTTTCATCACTTTGAGAATAGAAAAAGCTGTCCCTTTATGTGCTTGCGCTGATCTCCCCTATATCACAAACCCGCCGTTGGGGCTAATGACCTGCCCCGTAATAAACCCCGAACCCTCCGATGCCAAGAAACGAATTGTCTGCGCGACATCCTCTGCCGTACCGAGGCGGCAAAGCGGCGTCTCTTCCTTGAGCGCTTCACGCGTTTCATTATCGAGTCCCGAGATCATGTCCGTATCGATCACGCCGGGCGCTACCGCGTTCACGCGGATGCCCGAAGGCCCCAGCTCCTTGGCAAGCGCCTTGGTGAGGCCAATCACGGCGGCCTTGGCCGCGCTGTAGTGCACTTCGCACGACGCACCGACCAGCCCCCATATGGACGTCACGTTCACAATGCAGCCTTTTTTGCGCGATATCATGCCGGGCAGCACGCTTTGGCAGCAATGAAACACGCCCTTCACATTCACATCGAACATCGCGTTCCAATCGTTGGCGGTCAAGTCGGTAAACAGCTTGCTCTGCGCGAGCCCTGCGTTATTGACCAGAATATCAATATGCCCGAACACCTCATTCACGCGCTGCACCATCATTTTGACCTGTGCGGCGTCCGATACATCCGCACGAACCGCCAAGGCCCGCCCCCCCTGCTGCGCGATATCCGCGCACAGCGCAAGCGCCCCCTGCTCGCTTTTATTGTAATGTACAGCCACGTTGTAGCCATCTGTGGCAAAAGACAAAGCGGTTGCTTTGCCGATGCCCGTGGCCGCGCCTGTCACCAATACTGTATCCATATCAGTTCAGCTCGTCGAGCGTGAGCTCAAAGCTCGGCACGAACGTCTCCATGAAATAATTGACCTCTGGTCTGTCCATCTCTTTTATCGTCTTCTCAATCGCGTTTTTGGCTTTCTCGAATTCGCTGTTGCCTGCGGACAGCTCCTCCACGCATTTCAGATACGCGCAGATTTTATCTGCCGCTTTCACGATCGCGTAAAGCTCGGCCTCGGCATCACGGTCCAGTATTAGCAATTCATAATCGCTTTTGAGTTCTTCGGGCAGCATGTCCACAAGCTTTTCCTCTGCCACACGCTCAATTTGCTTATATGCCGTCTTGATCTCGGGGTTGAAGTATTTGATGGGCGTCGCCAGATCACCCGTAATGACCTCCCCCGCCTCGTGGTAAACAGCCAGCGCGAGCACACGCTCCGCGTTCACATTGCCGCTGAACATGCGGTTTTTAATAAGCGCCAGCGCGTGCGCGATCATCGCGGTCTGCAGCGAATGCTCTTGTATGTTCTCCTCACGCGTGTTTCGCATGAGGCCCCAGCGCTTGATGTGCTTCATCCGCGCCATATAGCTGAAAAAATGATACATTGATCTCTCCAATTATTAATTGAGAATGTAAAATTAAGAATAATAAATTGATGTTACTATTCTTAATTCTTATTCATTTTATCGCATGGCGGGATTGTTGACAACTTTAGGTTGTTAAAGCAAGATAAAGAGCCGTGAATACAGCCAAATACGTGAACGGCTGCACAAGTAACTCAGGTGTCGATAAACTCCATTTGGTCATTCCAAGCCTGTCGAGGATGCGTGGTTCAAATTCCCTGATGCTAAAACGTTTGAGGATAATAGAGCGATTCTGATTGAATCTTGTACGCATAATATATCTGAGACTAATGATCGATTAGATTGAAGGGTTTATAATGTTGCTTAAATAGTGTCTGACGTGGCTAATGCTTGGTGGAGAGATGACATGTTAGCCATCTTCATATATTGTCTTCATAATATTCTAGAATATCAATTGAACTAACTTTTCAATCCAAAAAGCAATAGCTATTATTAAGGCATAAACCATAAACATTTCTAAGAAAAGATTAAATAATATATTACTATTACTTTCATTTCGTTCAATTCGTCGTTTAATACTTTTAATAATTCCAAAGCCGTATTGTCGCATATCGGGAATATCTTTTTTTGAAATCTTTAAATAGATTAGCTTTATACCTATACCGATATAATATAACAAAGAAATACTTCCCCAAACAAGAAATGCTACACTACTATATTGCAAAACCACAGAATCAAAAAACAAATTGTTTGCCCTCCAACAAAATATCACTCACATTATATCACATTTTGTTGAAATTTGTACGTATTTTTAGTATAATATACATATATAAGGAAGTGATAAAAATGAAATGGTATATATGGCTACAAGAAGAAATAGATAAAGCAATAAAGAAAAGAAACTTAAATGAGATCATTAGATACCATAGTTTGTTTACAAAAGCATTTATGGACGAACATACCGACTTTTCTCATATCAAAGAATTATTTATAACCGCTAAAGATTTAGAATATTTAAAGGAAGAGATAACAAAAGAAGGCTTAGATGAATATTTTGATTCTGAAAACAACAATGGAATTTTCATCCGTTGGGATGAAATGCTTAATAATGCCATCGATCAATTTATTAGCGACAAAAGCACTAAAACATAAAAGAACCACTTTATGACTTGGAGGATTTTGTAATGGTTTGTGTTATTTGTTATGACCTAAACAAAGAAGAAAATGGATGCAGAATCAGAATTGCTAATAATTCTCCAAGTATCACAGAAGTTAATCCCTAATAAAATACCTTGCAATCTGCCTTTGCTTTTTCCAAGATTATAGGCATCTTTAAATATCTTTTTATCCTTTCCTTTCTCAATTATCAACACTAGCTATAACATATCCAAAAAAATCCCAAAAATATTTTACAAAGTACCTTGCATTGTACAGTACCGTGTGGTATAGTGTATTCAACGGAAAGGGAGGTGCATGGTTGAACACCCAATTAAAGAAAGGCGTTCTGGAACTCTGTGTGCTCCAGCTGCTTCAGGAGAAGGACCGTTATGGTTATGAGCTGGTAGCAAAAATATCGACAAGTGTAGAGATCTCCGAAGGAACGATATACCCGCTGTTAAGGCGGCTCAAGAATGATGGTTTTGTGAGCACATATCTTGAGGAATCGAGTGAAGGTCCGCCGAGAAAGTATTACAAGCTGACAGAAAAAGGTGAAGAAACGCGCGCGGCGCTGATTGCCGACTGGCACGCGTTTACCGGCGGTGTGAACCGCATATTAGGAGGGCAGAGTGAATAAGGAGCAGTTTCTAAAGCAGCTCGGTACGCACTTGAAAAAGCTGACGACGACCGAGCGAAACGATATCATAAGCGATATCGAAGAGTTTTTTGTCTATGCCGCGAAGGAGGGCGAAGCGGAAGCGGATATCGCCGCACGTCTGGGTGATCCCAAAAAGCTGGCCAAGGAGTATCTGGCGCAAAGCCATATCGCGAGCGCCAACGAAAAGCGGTCACCCAAGAATATGGTTCTCGCGTTCATGTCTGCCGCAGGGCTGGGAACCGTCAACGCGCTGTATGCCATCTTCGTGGTGGGCGTCGGTTATATCGTGATCAGCGCATTTTACATCACGGCAGTGGCCATCGGTCTTGGCGGTATCGCGGCAATGCTATACGTGCCGTTCGCGCTGGCGGGTACGGGCGCTATGGTGTGGCTGGCGATAATCACCGGCATCGCGCTAATCAGTATCAGCATATTATTCTTTATCGGCATCATGTATTTATCAAAAGTGTTTCATAGGGGCAATATGGCCTTTCTCAACCGGATATCGGATAAAATTAAAGAAGCAGGAGCAAGAAAATGAGTACAACCAAAAAAATAGTTTTAATAGTAAGCAGCGTGCTGTTGGTCTGCATTATATGTGCGGGCATCATCATGGCCACAAGCTTTGGCAAAGGCGGCTTTGGTATGCTGTTTGGCAGCATAAAGGGCGAATCTCAAAATGTAAACGAAAGCGCCGACCTTGATTTAAGCGGTATCGACAGCATCAATGTACAGTGTGTATCCGGCAAGATCATCATCGAAGAAGGCAAACCGCATGCCTCGCTGAACGGCAGCATTTTGTCCAGCCAGCCCAAGGACAATTATCTGGCCGTCGAGAAAAACGGCAGCACACTCACAGTCAAATTTGATTCAAACATGACTTTTCCGGCAACCATCAGCGCCAACGTCACTCTGGACGTGTCGCTGCCAAAGGATGTGCTGGCAAATCTCAACGTATCAGGCGCATCCGCAGACGCTGAGATCAGAGGGCTGCAACTCAAAGACATGCGTGTGGATACCGCCAGCGGCATCACTACCATTTCAGACTGCAAAGGGGATATGCTGCACATCGGCGCGACATCCGGCAAAATAGATCTGAGCGATGCGCAGTTTAGCCGCATAGACGCAGGCAGCACATCCGGCACAGTGAACATAACAGATGTGACGGGTGATGTGTCCGCGAACTGCACATCGGGCGACACAGTTATTGAGAACATAACAGGCTCGGTCACAGCGGGCAGCACATCCGGCGTGGTGCGCATCACCAATACCACAGGCGACGTGTCCATCACAAACACATCGGGCGGCGCGTATGTCTCACAGTCGCAAAAGGAAATCGGCGATATCCGTGTTGCCCTCATCAGCGGCACCGTGGAAGTTAAGCTAAATCCCGAAACCGCATTCGATATAGACGCCGAGACCACTTCGGGCGGCTTCAGTACTGACTTTGATGTGACCGTCAGCGGCAGTATGTCCAAAAGGGTTGTCGGTGAGGATCTGTACGGAAAGGTGAACGGCGGCGGCCCTCAGGTCAATCTAAGTACAGTGTCTGGTTCCATCCGCGTCAATAAACTAAGCGAATAAAGTTTCCGGCAAAAAAACCGTTAAATCGCCGGATATAAGACACCCCAAAAAGCTACGCTTTGCGGGGACGCAAAAGAGCCGTGCGGCATAAGCTGCATGGCTCTTTTGGTATGTTTACAGGGCGATTGCGCTCCATGCGGAACGACACAGAGGTCGTTCCCTACAGTAACATATCCGTTAACTGCAATCGCGTTTGTCATCCTGAGGCGCACAGCAACGAAGGATCTATACGTTTTCTCACCGCACGCGAACACGTGGAGCCCCCCTACGATTCGTGAATGAACCCTTCAGGCTTTTCCAGCAATTCAATGATCCTTGCGGTAAACAATGCTGCCTGCGCACCGTCTATGCTGCGATGATCGTACGTGAGCGACAGCCCCATCTTAAGCCGTTTTTCGATCTTCCCCTCGTCGTCCATCTCCAGCCGCTGCTCGATGGCGCAAACGCCGAGTATCGCGCTCTCGGGCGGGTTGATCATCGGTGTGAACACTGTCACACCATATGCGCCAAGATTGCTCACTGTAAACGTGCCGCCCGTGTATTCGTCGGGCAACAGCTTGCCGGTTCTTGCTTTTTCAGCAAGCGCCTTGGCGTTTTGCGATATCTGAAATATCGAGAGCATATCCGCGTCTCTCAGCACGGGCACAATCAGCCCGTCCTCGCGCGTCACCGCGATACCGATATGCACATGATCCTTAATCACAATGCCTTCGGGTGCAAACGATGCGTTGATATGCGGCTGTTCTTTGAGCGCTGTGGCCGTCGCCTTCACCACAAAGTCATTCACGGTCAGATGGGCACCGTCCTTGGCGTTTATCACGCTGCGGAGCACCATCATCTCTGTCACATCCGCGATGCTGTGCTGCGTGACAGCAGGAATTTCGGTATGGCTTTGCTGCATCCGCCGCGCAATCGTGCGCCGCATCGCCGAATGCGGCACCAGCTTGTTGCCGCCATGCGCTGCCACATCCGTCGCCTTGATCTGACCATAGCTGCCGGATGGCTGCACGCTGCCAAGCGCCACGCCCTTTTGACGCGCCAACGCGCGCGCCGCAGGTGTCGCCAGTACGCCTGTGTCCGTTCTCACCACGGCTCTGGGTCTGTTCCATTCGTATGATGACGTCTGCTTTTCGGAAACAACGCGGATGGGCTCATCCTTGGGCAGCGGCTCGCCGGGCTTACCGATATAGCCGATCGTCTGCGTCACGGGCACCACAGCGCCCGAGTGGGCACGAATTTTGAGCAGCACGCCGCTCTCCCCCGCTTCAATCTCCATCGTCGTTTTGTCCGTCTCTATCTCAAGCAGCGGCTCGCCCGCCTCGATCTGCTCGCCTTCCTTTTTAAACCACCGCATCACGCGGCCTGTTTCCATCATCATGCCTGCTTTGGGCATAATCACGCTATATGCCATATACGCCCCCTCTAGCCGCGCACCAGCGACAGCGCGTTTTCGATAATCACGTCTTTGCCGGGCACCACGTTTTTCTCCAGATCGGGGCAGTAGGGTATGGGCACATCAAGCCCGCAGCAGCGCCGTATCGGCGCATCCAGCTTATAGAACGCTTCGCTGTCCGCAATCACTGCGGCCAGTTCGCCGCCGAAGCCGCCCGTCTGGCACGCCTCATGCACGATAAGCACGCGCCCTGTTTTGCTGACCGATGCGATAATCGTCTCCTTATCGAGCGGCACAAGCGTGCGCGGATCGACAACCTCAGCGCTGATGTCCTCGCTTTTTTCAAGCTGCGCCGTCGCTTCAAGACACACCGGCAGCATACGCCCGTATGAGATGATCGTAAGGTCGGTGCCTTCGCGCTTGATATCCGCTTTGCCGAGCGGCACCGTATAATCTCCTTCGGGCACTTCGCCCTTGCTGCGATAGAGCACCTTTGGTTCAAAGAACAGCACAGGGTTATCGTCGCGTATCGCGGAGATCAACAGCCCCTTGGCGTCCGCCGGTGTAGACGGCATGACCACCTTGAGACCCGGTGCGTTGCAGAACCACGCTTCCGGGCTTTGGCTGTGCTGCGCCGCCGCGCCCGTTCCCGAGCCGGATGCCGCGCGCACCACCATGGGAACACGCGCTTTGCCGCCGAACATATAGCGCATTTTGGCAGCCTGATTCACAAGCTGATCCATCGCAATGGTCAAGAAGTCGCTGAACATGATCTCCGCAATGGGCCGCATGCCCATTGCCGCCGCGCCTGCCGCCGCGCCCACGATTACAGCTTCGGATATGGGCGTATCCTTCACGCGTGCTTCACCGAACTCCTCAAACATGCCCGCCGACACGCCAAAAGCGCCGCCGTACAGCCCGACATCCTCCCCCATCAAAAATATGTTTTCATCGCGGCGCATCTCCAGCGTCATCGCTTCCCGGATGGCCTGCGCATATGTCAATTCTCTCATTCGTTTCTCCTTTATGCGTACACATCGTCGCAGACGGTGTCTGTGGACGGATACGGACAGCTTTGCGCGAACTTAAGCGCATCTTCTATGGTCTGCTTGGCGTGCCGAGCCATGTGCTCCAGCTTATCCTCTGCGAACAGACCGCTTTGCAGCATTGATGCCCTCATGCGCGCAATCGGGTCTTTGGTTTTCCACTGCGCGATCTCATCCTTGGAGCGATACACGTTCGCGTCGCTTTTGGAATGCCCGAGCAGACGGTACGTATCGCACACAAGCAGCATGGGGCCGTTTTCCTTCACATACGCCCGCGCCTCGCTGGCTTGCGTATACACTGCCACAGCGTCGTTTCCGTCTATCGTTTTGCCCTTTATGCCATAGCTCTGCGCACGCAGCGAGATATCGCCGATGTTCATGGAACGGCTGCTGCTCATAGACATGCCGTATTTGTTGTCCTCACAGACGAAAAGCACAGGCAGCTTCCATATCGACGCGAGGTTGAGCGACTCATGGAACGAGCCCTGGTTGGACGCGCCGTCGCCGAAAAAGCACACAACGATGCGATCTTTGTTTTGCATCTGCGCGGCCAGCGCCGCGCCCACCGCAAGCGGAATACCGCCGCCCACAATGCCGTTGGCACCCAAATTTCCGCTTTCCAGATCGGCAATATGCATCGAACCGCCCTTGCCCTTGCAGTAACCCGCTTCCTTGCCTAAGAACTCCGCCATCATACGCGGCAGGTCGATTCCCTTTGATATGCAGTGTCCGTGTCCGCGGTGTGTGCTTGCGATCACATCATCGCAATTAAGCGCAGCGCTTACACCCGCCGCCACCGCTTCTTCGCCCACATAGAGGTGCGTGGTGCCGTGCACTGTGCCCATAGAAAAAAGATACGCCACCTTTTCTTCGAAGTGCCGGGTTAGCAGCATTCTTTCATATATCTGTTCAAGCTTGTCTCTGCTTATATTCATGAAACTTCCTTTCATTTCCAAACTGATCCCTGTTATACATATTATCGCTATTTATTTTCTGTTTTTCAATAACATTTTATCATATAGCTTTACCAATGTCTGTGAATTTTCTTATTTTGAGCCCTTGAGCCAAAGCGTTGACGTTTGGGCGCTGAAGTGCTAAAATTTTAATATTTGCATGACATAAATGCAAGAAGGCCAAATACGCTAAGGAGACTTCCATGAACAAAAGAAAAATCGTTGCGCTGCTGCTCTGCGCTTCACTCATTTTTTCCGGCGGCTGCAGCTTGATCGACATCGACCAGGAAAAAGCCGATGCCATTGATAACGCAAAAGTGCTCGCGGAGTACAAGGACGCCGACATCACCAAGGGCGAGGTTGTCAAGTATATGACGGAAAGCCTATCCCAGCAAGGAATGACGCTGGAATATGTTGAATCAGATGAAACCTATTGGGAGCCATACAAAGAAGATACCATCAAACAGCTTGCGATCAACGAACTTGCTCTGGAAAAGGCAACAGAGCTTGGGCTCGACAAACTGACCGAAGACGATACTGCCGATATCGATGAACAGTATAACAGCACTATGGATTCAATTAAATCCTATGCCGAATTTACGGCTCAGTCAGCCGCGGATTCAGATGACACGCTGAATTACGACGAAGAATACGAAAAAGCAATGAACGACTATTTTGACGCCATCGGCTATACAGCCGATACGCTTCGTGCCCAGATTGAGAGAGAATTTATACTCAACAAGGTGTATGAATATTTCATCAAAGACATCGCTGTGACGGACGAAGAAGTAAAGTCTAGCTACGACAGCAACGTCAGCATCCAGCAGGGCAACATAGAAAATGATCCGTCTTTTTTCGAAATGCAAGCTTCATTTGGAGGACGTTCACTTGTATATCCTGAAGGGTACATGAAAGTACGCCATATTTTCCTTAAGTTTGACGACGAAACCAAGAGTTCCGCCGCCGCCGCTTACGGTGAAGACGACACGGCCAAATATGACGAGCTGATCGGCAAAGGCAAAGCGGCTTTGCAGACAAAGATTGACGACATACAGTCCCGTATCGCAGCCGGTGAAGATTTCACCACGCTGATGGACGAATATAACGAAGATACAGCATATTCCTACGAGCCCAGCAAGACCGAAGGTACTGTGACGGGTCCGTATAAAAAATCGGACATCCCGGGCTATCTTGATGCGGTGGCAACGCTTACTACGGCAGGTCAAGTCAGCGAGCCGGTTGTCAACTATAACGGCGTTTACTTCATACAGAGCGTGAAGCTGCTGGCAGGTGTTGTGCCTTTTGAAGACGTAAAGGACGATATCAAATCTGAGATGCTGGCCGGCAAAAAGCAAGATGAATGGACCACTGTCACCAATGGGTGGGTCGATGCGGCCAAGGAAGCGGGCACGCTCAAAATGTTCCCAGAAAGATACTAATACTTGTAGCGACTCAAAGCGCCTGCGCATGTGGGCGCTTTTCGTTTGCCGGCATAAGCAAAATCGGTATAGCATGTTTCAATGCATCTGCGGCGTTTATATAAGCATTATGGATAATATCGTAAATTATTTAAAACACAACTTTGATGTTTTAGGCGATAGAGAATTCGGCGCCGTAGACAGCCTTATTCTCTCGCAATTGTCATATGTCAATTTTGCGGGTATCGTTGCGCACCTGCGAGACAGAGCAAAGCCCGTGCGTATTCAGGAACTGCTCAAGGCCGAAATGTATGAATCGATGTTTGCAAATATGCGCGATATCGATACGCACTTGGATTTTCTGCACGCTCTGGCAGCCAGCCCGAGATTTCGCCAAGTGCAGTTAAATCACTATGTCAACCATACTGATCCGGTGACGGAAAAACAGTTTGCCGCTGTGACATTCCTGCTGGGTGACAACACGGCTTATATCGCCTATCGAGGTACGGATTCAACCTACATCGGCTGGAAAGAAGATTTCAACATGGCTTACATGAGCCCTATTCCCTCTCAGGAAGAAGGGGTAGAATACTTGAACGCTGTCGCCAAACGCCTGCCAATGTTCATGAAAATTCTTACGGGCGGGCATTCCAAAGGCGGCAATATCGCCATTTATTCTGCGATGAAGTGCAATACGAAAACTCAAAAACGCATTGTCAGCGTATACAATCATGACGGCCCCGGATTTAAGGCAGGCCTGTTTGACAGCCCTGAATACCAAAATATGAAGAGACGCATCCATACCACACTGCCCGAAGAGTCACTGGTTGGCATGCTGCTTCAGCATCACGAGGATTATTCAGTCGTCAAAAGCAGCCGGCACGGCTTCAAACAGCATGACCCATTCACTTGGATCGTTGAGAACGGCGATTTTTCTTATGCCGATGGCATAAAAGAAGGCGTATTAAAGCGCAATCACACATTAAACGAATGGCTAAGCACGCTGACGAACGAAAAGCGCAAAGCGATTATCGATGCTCTTTTTGAGGTGCTGGAAAAAACGCAAACCGATAACTTTTATGAGCTGTCGGAGGAATGGCAAAAAAGCGCAACCGCTCTGCTTTATGCCATTAAAAACATCGATCCGGAAACGAAAAAATTCATTTTTCAAACAATTACTGAGCTTGCCAAGCTGTCTTTCAAAAAGCTGCTGAAATCAAAAGATAAGTCATCTTTTAAAAAAGGCTTGGTGAAATCAGAGTAACTCCCCGCTAAAGAATTTTTAGCTGAGGATATCTATTTAAGTGACGCCATGGAAGGGCATCTATACGGTGTCAATATCCTCCAAAAATGAGCACAAGTGCTTCCACGATTGCGGCAGGCTTTACAAATAATATTAACTCATGTATAATCAAGTCTGTATTATAAGTATCGTTTGCGCATAGCCGCAAAGCATTCCAAGCGAATCGCGCTTTACAACAAGTCGTATTTTTAATACAGCCAGTACGAGAATTGAGACTCGTACGACGTATCGGGGCTTTCCGGCTCCGGCTTAAAAGTATGAAACTTGTGGCGTAATAACAAATTCGAAAGACTTTGCTATATCGGCAGGGTCTTTGTTTTTTATGTAAACACCGGAAAAGAAAAGAGGATAAATTGAAATACTATGAATTACTCTCGGAAGAGATGAAAGCCACGCTTAAAAAAGCGGGCTTTACCACACCCACGCCGATTCAGGAAAAAACATTAGAGCTGATATTGAGCAATTGGGACATAATGGGCATTGCCCAGACAGGAACGGGCAAAACGGCAGCATTTGCTGTGCCCATTATCGAAAAAACGTTGTTAAACAACCAAAAAACACAGACACTTGTGCTTTGCCCCACGCGTGAGCTTGCGTTGCAGATCACGGAAGTGTTTCGTGTGCTTGCCGCTCATGCGAAGATTCGCATCGTCAGCGTTTACGGCGGACAAGCCGCAAGCGTACAGATTAGGGCGCTTCGCGCAGGCGCACAGATCGTCATCGGAACACCGGGTCGCGTCAAGGATATGATTGGACGCAATGTGCTAAAGCTGCAAAACATCCGCACAGTGGTGCTGGATGAAGCAGATGAGATGCTCAATTTCGGCTTCTTGCCCGATATCAAGGTTATACTCTCGCAGATTACGAACGCACACCAGACGCTCTTGTTCTCGGCAACCATGAACAAAGCGGTATCGGGAATAGTGAAGCAGTTTCAGCACGATGCGGTACGTATACAGGTTGGCGGCTGCAACGAGCCGACCGCGAACGTCAAGCAGTCGTATTTGACCATCGGCACACGCGGCAAATGCAAAGCCGTGCAAACCCTGATATCAAAGGAAAGCCCCCGTTTGGCGCTTGTATTCTGCAACACGAAACGGCAGGTGAAACTGCTGCAAAGGCTGCTCAGCGAGCAGGGATTGCCCACAGGCTGTCTGCACGGCGATTTGAGCCAGAATCAGCGCGACACCACCATGAACGCGTTTCGCAATGGCAAAACAAACATCATGATCGCCACAGACGTCGCGGCGCGCGGCATCGATGTGAAGGATATTGATCTTGTGATCAACTACGACATACCCGACAAGATGGAATACTATGTGCACCGCATTGGCCGCACAGGCCGTGCCGGGCATACAGGCCGCGCCTGCACGCTCGTGAGCCCGCAGGACAGCGGACGAATCGCCGACATTGAAAGGCAATTCCGCGTGCAAATCACAGAAGAAAAGGCCGTGTAAGGGCTCATCGCCAAACTCAAACAACGCAAGAAAGCGCCTGCTAAAATGAAGCGGGCGCTTATTTTTTTGGCTCTAAGTCAATACAAAAAGCCTCATACTCCTTCGAACCCAGGCGATATCTAGTTGACCGATTGATCATGGACTATCTTCAGTCAGCTTCGCTGACAGTTCCTTTCAAAAGGAGCCTTTCGCAAGTTGTTGCAGCATTTTAGTTCGGCATCTTGCTTCATAGCCTCCTTTCCAAAGGAGGTGGCGTGCATCAAGCACGACGGAGGATTTTGCATAGAGCACACTTTTTCGGATATTTGGCGTCATCGGAAATGATTCAATGGGCGGATGAGTTCTCAAGAAACGGCCTCGCGTTGTATTTGCTTTTTCCTATTCTTTTGGCAACTCCTCTTTGAATCAATCGCCCGGCAAATCTATAAATGAATGGTGACATAAGCGGTCTGTCTGTCATCATCCGTTCCTTATCTGTGATGTCTTGACCCACGCTTATTCTTTTGGCGGTAAGGCGCAAAATTGCAATGACTCTTTTATAAGTCCCCCCCGTTTTTTCGAGTTCTTTGCCGTCAATAAGTGTGCCGGGTGAAACGCAAACACCACCCAGCCATATAAATTGCATGTCTTCCGCAAACTGTTTGCATTGTGAAATTGCATACTTGTTCGCTTCCGGCTCAGCAAAACCGCTGTTGCTGATCACCAGCATTTTTCTATGGCGCGTGCTTAACTTATCTTTGCTTGCAAAAATCATTTCAAAGAACTGCTGAACCAGACCGGGAACCGCATTCTCATAGACCGGAAAAGACATAACGATGAAATCCGATTGATCCATTTGCTTAACAAGCGCGTCCGGCTTCCTTATCTCGTTTCTGAGATTCACCTTTGTGGTTACCACGTTATTTAATTCTTGAGCGAAAAAATCCGCTAAGGATTCCGAATTTCCGTTTTTTGCTTTTGGGCTGGCAGCAATCACCAGTACATTGCTTTTCATATTAATGACCCTCTTTCATATGTTCACAAGCGCAACAATATCCGCTTCTTTTGTAATAACGACTACTCTCGCGCGGTTGCTTGCACGCGCCAAATTGCTTTCCATCGCAAACTCCGAGAAGCTTTCCATACAATCATTGCTTCCATTTTCTTTTACACCCACAAAAACCAGCTCAGGGTTTTTCGCGTAACGCCCCTTCATCATTGTTCTCCCATTTTTGAGCACTTGGCAAGGCAAAAAAAGCGGCTGAGTTCGGTCTATAAAGTTTTTAACAGTGGAATGGCAGCACCCGAATTGCACGGGCGTGAGTATGATAACCGCATCACTGTTTATGTATTTTTTCAGTATGTCGTTCTGATCATCGTTAATGGAACAAAAGCCCGGATTGACCGTCTGACAATAATCACACCCTCTGCAATATTGAAGCGGATAATCGCGCAACTGAATCCAGTCCGTTTCAGCCTTGTCGGCTGTAAGCTTCTCCCCCATTTTTTGAATCACTTGTTTATGTAACTGATTGTTTTCTTCGCATCCATTAATAACAGTCCATTTCATTAAGGTTTCCTCCCAATCGACAGACCGATTTCGACCTGATAGAATTTAAAATATATATCTATTATATGGATTTATGTTTACATTGTCAACATTTATGTTCAAATCTTCAATGCTGCACATCAACTTTTTCTATGGCTTGAAACCGCTTTGACAATACGTCATACAACCTATTTGATATCATAAAACTTCACGTACCACGCAGCAAACTTCATGAGTCCTTCGTCAATAGACGTTTTGGGCACAAACCCAACCGCATCTTTTATCTGATCGATAGACGCATATGTGGCGGTGACGTCTCCGGGCTGCATTGATTTATATGTCTTTTTAAAAACCACCTCTTTACCCGTTGCCTCAGATAAGCCATTTTCTAATTTTTCAATAAACGCCATCAGGCTTTCAGGATTACAGCTACCGATATTATAGACATGATGAAGGTCATTTCCGGTTGGATAATAATCGAGTAATCTTTCAACGCCTTCCACAACATCATCAATATAGGTGAAATCCCTGTACAGACCGTTTTCGCTGTCGCTATTTTGATAAATCGTAATGGGTTCTCCGGCAAAATATCTGTTTGTAAATTCGAAGTATGCCATGTCGGGGCGGCCAAACGGACCGTATACCGTAAAAAATCGCAAACCGGTAGCGGGTATTTTATATAAATAGCTATACGCATATGCAATTAATTCGTTTGACTTTTTTGTCGCCGCATACAACGATATGGGTCTGTCAGTAGAATCCGATTCTAAAAAGGGATCCTTTTCTTTGAGCCCATATATTGAACTGGAGGACGCATAAACAAGGTGCCTGACCGGGTATTGCCTGCATGCTTCAAGTATGTGATAAAAGCCTATCAAATTGCTGCGAATATATGCATCCGGGTTGACCAAAGAATATCTGACCCCCGGCTGAGCAGCCAGATTCACCACAATATCCGGCCGGTACTGCTTGAATATTTGATTGACCGTCTCCTTGTCCGAAATGTCCTCTTTAACGAATTCAAAGTCCTTAAAAATTTTTAATCGCTTTAAACGTTCACTTTTCAGATTCACATCGTAATAGTCGCATAAGTTATCCACCCCCACGATTCGGCAGCCTTTCTCCAATAGGCTCTTGGACAAAGAGTATCCGATAAAACCCGCCGCTCCGGTAATGAGATATACCTTTTCTGCGTCCACTTCTATATTGTTCATTATCGTTTTCCTCATATATACTTGAAAATATGTATAATCGTTGGGATGACGCCGCCTTTTGCGCGTGATTTTTTCAAATATATACTCAAACGATATAAACAAGGATGTTCGCTTAGAACATCCCCGTATTGACTTATTGTATTTGCGCCTTAATCATCTTCAAATTCATCAATGCCACTGCTATCTTCCAGCGCTATCTCCTCAGCATCATCCACTTCATCAACAGCATTAATGACTCTGACGTTTAATGTTGTCAGACCGGTGATCTCTACGCCCAGTTCATATTCAATCTGAGCCTTGACGCTGACGCCTTCACGACCATCAACAACCGACGTGCCGCAGCACTTGGGCGCTTGCTTTATCCATGAGCGGACTTCCTCGTCACTGTATTTCTCCGCACCCTGCGCCTTGATGTTTACAACATCCGAGAACTTCGTGCTGACCTTCGCAACCTTTGTATCGCCGCCCAGCCCATACCACAGATGGGTATCAAACTTGATGTTGACTCTGACTGCCTTTCCGTTCTCTACATTTCCTTCAAAGGAACAGCTCGAGATTTCAGCATCGGTTATAATACATCCAAGGATTTGCGTGGGTCTTTTTCTTTCATAAGTATTGATATCGATACCTTTGCTGAACGTCTTCGCGCCTTGGCCATATGAGGCCTTTGCAATTATTTTTTTAATTTCCTCCATTTTTCTCCCTCTTTTCCGAAACCTTGATATCTGTTTCGCTTAGATACTCATCGTGTCTGAATAAAATTTATTCCACCACTTCAACCATAAGCCTGGAATCGCCAACAACCGCTGCCGATATCTTTATCAATGCCACAACCCGAATTTTGTTTCCTTCCAGTTTCACATCAGCAATTTCGGGAGTATCTTCAATTTCCGCTGACGCAGCGACAGGGCCGACAGGCCTTCCGCTCCGTTCCAAAATGGGAATATTCTCATGATAAACGACGGACGCACTTGCTACAGCCGTATCATGTCCATTATTGTAAGCATACCAGGCATGCATATCGAAAGACCCTTTAACAGGCACATAATAACGGCTTTTTTCGGGTACTTTCCATTTAAGTGCTTTTGGTTTTTCTACGTTCGTAATGGTACATCCCATTATGCGATCAGGAACTGTGTCCTTTGGCAATTCCATATATTGAACATACTCAATGACCTTGGAGCCCCTCCCACAGGTCGTTTTTACGATTATCTCTCGATGATTATTTGAATCCACCTAAAATCCCCCTTCGATATAATATTGCAGATATCTCCTCATCACATTTAATCTCATCATTGATCTGTTATATACTATTCTTCATTCATACTTATGTGACTCGCAGCGTCAATCTCGCATATTAAAAAGGGACCCATTCAGCTTAAGAATGAGTCCGCGTTAAATCAAACGATCATTGTTATGAAAACATCACATTCATGTTGTAAATAGACCGATCAGATCGGCCGCCACCCGTTCCCATGAGTACTTTTCCTCAGTAAGCTTTCTTCCGGCCTTTCCCATTTCCAGCGCAATCGATGGCTGGTCAAATAAATAAGTGATGGCATCTGCGAACGCTTGAGGCTGGTTATATTCACTCAAAACAATACCATTACCGGCTCCTCTGACAACCTCGGCATTACCCCCCTTGTCTGTGGTGATGATGGGAAGTCCCGCCGCCATTGCCTCATAATGGACCCTGGCCAAAGGCTCTCTCCATTGAGATGCGCATACAAAGGCATCTCCCAGATAATAATGAGAAATTACCTCTTTTGGGGGAATAAATCCGGTCATGACTATATTCGTATCCAGATCTTGCACCATCTGTTTAACTTGCCGCACATAACTGTCTTCCTGATTTTCACCATACCATTTACTGCCGACAAGCACGAGCGCCGTATCAGGATGCGTCATTAACACTTTTCCGACCGCCTTAATGAGAATATGAGCACCTTTTTTGGGGCTCAGCCTGCCAACATACAGCACAACTTTCTTATCGGTTAAGCCATACTTGGTCTTTAATTGTTCTCTTATCTGCATGGCCTCATCAGACCACACCGGCTGATACCGGTGTATATCAACACCGGAGTAAACCGGGCGGAGCTTGGACGCGGCTTCAGGATAAAGCTTTTTTATTCCTTCCGCAATAAACCTGCTGACGGTGGTGATGAATTTCACTCTTGCAATACATTTCTCACCGTCCGATTTCGAGATTTTGGATGGAAGAAACATTTCATTGTGTATACTCAGGCTTATCGCGGTGTTCGGAAACGCTTCTGCGATCGTATTCACCCATTGGGGCCGGTTAAAAACATGTATCAGATCATAATTATCCTTCATGTGACTGATCACATTATTGATATAATCCTGCTTTTGCATGCCGCTGACCCGTATAATGTGAATATGCCTGTTGTCTTCCTCCTGTGGCAAACCGGGATCTTCTACACTAAAAACGGTTACATCATGTTTTTCTTGAATGAAGGGCAATACCGCATCGATATATTGCTGAATTGCGCCGCCGCGGATTGGGGGTATTGGTAATTTTTCTGTACAGATCATCGCAATTTTCAAGACAATCCCCCCCCAATTAATTCGCTTAGAATACTTTGCTTAGACATTTCAAGCCGCCCGATTTTCTCTATGCTTGAAGGTTTAACGGATTTGTTTTTTTGAAATTGGTTCTTCACGCCGCCGAAAAAGGCATGCGGAAAAAAGCAATCGATATAAACCATAATTTTCTCATCACGGGTAAGTGCATACCCCTTTTCGTACCATGCAATGATATTTTTCATGATTTGCTCATTCCATTCACCTTGGGCTTCCATTGTTTTGAGTATGATTTTTCTTAAGTCTCTGGCTGCCAATTCAAAGGTTACCCCGTCCAGATCCAAAACACAAATGCCCACGGAAGTCAGCAGTGCGTTTCCCTTGCCGTAATCCTGATGACACAGAACGACAGACGGTGAACCCGGGCACGACAATGCATCATAACCGGAAAGCTCTAGGTAACGAATGGCCTTTTCTCCCAGCGCCATGATCGGACCAATCCATTTTAGATACGTATCGTAAACAGCTATGCCCGTTTTTTGCTGCGAAATATTTTTCCATTCATTCATTCTGTTGAGCATGGAGCGGTACTGATCCGGCCATTTTGCAAGCTTTGTCGATACTCTGGCTTCTTCCGGCGGCTCATACCCTTTCGAGCACTTATGGAACAACGCCAGCCCCTCCATGGCTGCCATAAAATCATCTTTCGTATTGAAGTTTAGCTGCTTACCTTCCACCCACTCATACAATACAAAAAGCTCTTCACGATAATACGTGATGGATTCACCCGCTTTATTGGAAAAGACGCCGGGAACAAACCCGCCGTTTGCCTTTATATGCTTTTGAGCTTCTACAGAAAATATCGCCTTCTCGGTTGATTTGTTCAACCTTTTCAGACATGTGCTGCCTTCATCAGATAAAACCTTCCATACCGTCTTGATGCCGCCCTGCTGAATAATTTGTATTTTCTTCGGATTGACATCATATTGTGCCAATACCGCTCGCGCAATATCCTCCAAGCTCATATTTTGCTCTATCATCTTCTATCTCCCTACTTAAAACATTACCGAAACTCTTTAATAATCGTCTCGTATTGATCCAATACACTCTCCTTGGACCGTTCTACCGCAATCATTTCTTTAAGACGGCTTAAATATTTACCTTCGGTCCAATCCTTTTCCCTGCGCCGATAATACTTATCCATAATTCCATTAAACAGATGCGGAAAATTCAAATCCATTTTGACAACGGCCCACTCGTCGGCAGACAGCGGATTAACTTGCTGATACCAGCTTAAAACATTGCGCAGTATCGCAAAATCCCATTTTCCGTTTTTCTTCATCACCTTATTGAGCAGCTTTCGAATATCACGGGCCGGCAGCTCAATGGTGAGTGAATCCGTATCCAATATATATACTTCGCCTGAAGGGCTCAGCAAAATGTTCCCCGCGGCGAAATCCTGATGACACAACCCTGAGTTGGCGGCAATTTTGTCAACCCATAACGTATATACGGGGCTGCTTAATCCATCTATGGTCTGTTCCATACTCTGCGAAAACGAAGGGAACACCTCCAAAACGACTTCTCCAAACTCACTATGTGCCGTTTTACTCAGTTCCTCATTGTACAGCTCCTTGAGTCTTTCGGCATCCGCGCTGTAATCCTGCGGCCAGTTGCCAAGATGCTGGCGGATTTTTGATTCTTCCGGCGGTATAAAACCTTGTGACGCGCGGTGAAACCTCGCCATCTCTTTAACGAGAGCTTTCAGTTCCTCCGGTTTTTTGTAATTTGGATTGACCCCTTCAACAGCGTCTATGAGGATATAGCAGGCTTCACCAACCTTCACATATGTCGCACCGCCACTCGTCTTGTTAACGCTGGGGATATGAATACCTTTATCTTGCAAATGAGAAATGGCTGCCAATAAAAAAAGCAGCATAGCTTCTGAATTGGGATGCTTTTTTAAAATCTTCATGCCTATTGAGGTATCAACCCACCAGACACCTTTTTTTTGTTTATATGACTCCGTACGGATTCCCTTTATCGAGCAGGGGTATTTTCCCAGCACATCGTTCAAGGGCTCGTCGTTTAAATCCTTTATCATGTTTTGCCTCCCTGTCCTAATAATAATAAAAGGATGCTCTAGCTATGTAGAACACCCCTGCATAAAAGCTTATGCTCTATGTATCAAATACTCTCACACTAAGCACGGCTTCGCCGATAATTTCCGCTTCCAGAACATATTCCATCTCGACTGCGATCTGGCTACCTTCTGAATTGCCTATGATCACCGGCTCCAGACATTTGGGTTCCTCTTTCATCCATACGTTTAACTCTTCATGACTAAAGCCTTGAGCCCCTTGCTTGGAAACCTCAATAATGTCTGAGAATTCTGTATTGACCTTAGCTACTTTGGTATCACTGTCTGTCCGGTACCAAATATGTATATCGAATTTCACTTTTGCTTTTGCTTTTTTACCTTCTTCAATGTCTCCCTCAATACAAGAACTTAAAACTTTGGCACCACAAACGCAGCAACCCAAGACCTCAGGATTGATCTGTGCTTCATCGGCTGTCACACGGATTATTTTTCGGAACGTTTTCTCTTTACGCCCATACACCGCGTTTGTTATGATCGTCCTCACTTCTTCCATGGACTCACCTCCATTCCATAAAAAGTACATACCCGGCAAAGTTCACATACTCCACCGGGCAGCGGTTATTTACCATTTCATGTACCCGGGGTTCTTATTCTTCTTCCTCTTCTTCCTCTTCTTCCTCTTCTTCCTCTTCCGGCTCCTCAGCATTTACCCATGATACCTTAACGGCAAGTGCGCCATCAAATTCATCATCTTCATATTTAATTTTAAAAGTCAGTTCTTTATCCGCAGGAATTGAGACTTTTTCCGACTCAACTACGACACTGTTTTGCATAAATTTCTTGGGCAAATCCTTTAACAGATCATAAATCTCCTCTTGAGATCCCACATATTTATCTTGATATTTCATGCTATTTTATTCCATCCTTTCAATACTTGGTTATGTTATGATAATATTATATTCAACACCAAAACGCATGTGACCATTCTAGCAAGGAAAAATGTTATCATATTACCTGCCTACTCCCTCATAATGAAAACCTCTTTTTTCAATGCAGTTTCGCTCAAACATATTCCGAAAATCAAAAAAAATCGGGGCTTTCATTATCTTGTGAATTCTACCTAAATCCATCGTCCTAAACTGAATCCAATCTGTGAGAATGACCAACGCATCAGCCTCATTTGCAGCATCATATTCACTTTTACAAAACTCAATGCTTTCTTTTATCGATTCCAGCCTCCATTTTCCTTCCTTTTCTCCTTGCAGATCATATATTTTCAGCCTTGCACCACCCTTTGCCAGTTGCTCCAAGATTGTTAGCGCGGGAGCTTCTCTCATGTCGTCTGTTTCCGCCTTATAGGTAATACCAAGAATTCCGATTGTTTTTCCTTTGATATCACCCATGACCCCCGTTATCTTATCAACCATCCAAAGCTTCTGTCTTTCATTCGCATCAATTGTTTGTTTGATTAATGAAAGGGTAACGCCATGATCCATTCCTATCTTAACAATGGCTCTTGTATCTTTAGGAAAGCAGCTGCCGCCATATCCCGGCCCCGGCCTCAGAAAATCAGCGCCGATTCGCTTATCCATCCCCATGCCTTTGGCCAGCTGATGAACATCTGCGCCAACCTTTTCGCAGACCTGAGCCATTTCATTGATGTATGTGATTTTCATCGCTAAAAAGGCGTTTGACGCATATTTAATCAGCTCGGCAGTTCTTAAGTTTGTAAAGAGAACCGGAGTTCCTTTCTTGCAGGGCTCATCATATATGTCCAACATTAAGTCTCTGGCTTTTGATGACTCAACCCCCAAAACGATGCGGTCAGGATTCATGAAATCATAAACAGCAGATCCCTCCCGCAAAAACTCAGGATTAGATACAACATCAAAGGTGTTGTTTACCCCACGTTCATTAAGCATTTGGCGAATGGTCTCTTTGACTCTTTGTCCCGTGCCCACCGGCACTGTCGATTTGATAACGATAAGCTTATATCCATTCATATAACGGCCGATTTCTTGACTTACATGCAGGACATGCTTGATATCTGCGCTTCCGTCCTCCATCGGAGGTGTTCCCACTGCAATAAATATGATCTTACTTTTCTTTACGGCTTCATTCGTATCCGTCGTAAACGTGAGCGTTTCTTTTTGACAATTTCGTTTGATACTATCTTCTAGTCCAATCTCATATATAGGAATATTCCCAAGGTTCAACTGATCAATTTTGTTTTTATTGTTATCTGCACATATGACTGTATTCCCCATCTCAGCAAGGCATGCTCCCACAACAAGGCCAACATAACCCGAGCCAATAACTGTTATCTTTTTCATGATGCCTTCCCCTTTTGTCTCCGCAACAACGTATCTTTTTATCGTCTGCTGTCGAAGTATAGTAAATAGATTGCTTAACACTAATATATTCCCGAAATACATTAACAGTGCTTGCATACCATCGTGTGATCAGTAAGAACAACAGGTATTTGGTTTGGTTTATTGCCTCTGTCTTGTTACACTTTTTATCTGCAAAGACCGGATACTATGGGTAGTATGGCACTCAAACCAAACGCAGCTTTATAAAAATTGGTTTTTTTACAAAAATAAAAAACCCCGAATCATCAGTGATGATTGAGGTTTCTATTGGTGACACACCGGAGATTCAAGCTCCGGATACCTTCACACTATATAGGCCGATAAACTTAGCGGAACCAATCGGAATCATGGTGTTTCTGTTTTTGACACATTTTGCAGACATCATTGCCTTGTTTATACAATTGCTTTCAACCAGACGATCATTTCATTTTCACCTCTATTGCCCCAGAGAAAATAAGGAATCGCTGTTAATTCAACCGTCTTGGTTTCAATTTCCGCACGCTTGTATAGCTCGTTTCCCCAGCCCGTTTCTATAATTTTCTCCCCTTTACATTTGATCGTGGTTATACCGCCGAACAGTTTTTGATCAAAGCATTCTTCAAGCTGCGCGTCCTGCCGCACATATACAGAAGAAAGGTTGCCGCCGTTATCAACTTCTTCAAAGCAAAATACCAATGGTCCTTTCACAATCGCAACCTTGCCAGCGTTAGCGCGAACCTCGGGATGGGCGGCAACAAGCTCGGCTTGTATGTCGTAGCAGACGTTAATTATGCTATTCTTATCCCACACTCTGCGCAGCTTTGCATACCCTTTCTCAATACACATCGGATTAACATCAGCACCGTCTATGCTGATTGAATAGCCCTTTACATAGCCGGGTATACGGATGTTGACCTCGAACTCTGCGGGCTTATCGGGTCTGATACAAATCTCTAAACGCCCATTCCCCATATATGTCGATTTCAACTCATATTCCACCGCAACACCACCCAAGGTCACTTCCGCATTGTGTGATATGAATAGATTCACATACAAGGCGTCTTTGGAGGCTGATGCCACATAATCGCCAAGAGCCGTTAAAGTCCGCGCTACGTTCGTGGGGCAACACGCACAGTCGAACCACTCCTGCCTGACTGTTTTCACATGCGCCTTGGATGTATGCGTCATACAGCTGCTTGGCCATACCTCAAGCGGATTTACGTAAAAGTAGCGGTCTCCGCTCAAAGAGATGCCCGCCAAAACGGTGTTGTAAAGCGCGCTTTCAACACCATCGAAATAAGATGCGTCCTTTTTAATCCGTGCCATTCTCGCCCCAAACATCATCAGGCCGACTGACGCGCATGTCTCGGAATAGTTGACATCGTTTGGCAGGTCGTAATCGGTCGTAAAGCGTTCCATCCTTGCAGACGATCCTACGCTTCCCGTGATATACATACGCTTGGTCACGATGTTCTCCCAGAGCTTCTCGCAGGCCGTCAGCAGCTCTGCGTCAGCATACTCCTCGGCAATATCCGCCATCGCACTGTACATATACAGTGCGCGCACGGCGTGCCCTTCGGCTGTTGTTTGCTCTCTTGGCGGCATATGTGACTGTGAGTAAGCGGGATCATAAACCTTGAGTTCAGGATTAAAAATATCTTCTCCGTTCGTTTTTTCTATTTCTTCAAGAAAATAATTTGGTTGATGTCCCCTCACATCAATGAAATATTTCGCCTGCTCCAAGTATCGCCTGTTTTTGGTCACACGATAGAGCTTAACCAACGCAAGTTCAATTTCCTGATGCCCCGGGTATCCGTGGTTTTGGTGTTCTTCTGTTCCGAATACATCGCAGATCAAATCCGCGAATCGAACGGCAGTATTTAAAAAAGGCTTTTTGCCTGTCGATCGAAAGTAGGCTACCGCCGCTTCGATCATATGCCCCGCGCAGTAAAGCTCGTGCCCTTCAGTGAGACAGCCCCAGCGTTTGTCAGGCCTCGCGATCGTATAATAGGTATTGAGGTAGCCGTCACTCTGCTGCGCCCGCCCAATCAAATCGATCACCTCATCGGCATTCTTCATTAACTCGTTATCCGGCCTGCCGGTTAAGCTATATGCCACCGTTTCCAGCCATTTCATCACGTCCGAATCAAGCCAGACTAGACCGCTGTGTCGGCCGCTTTCCTCTCCCGCCGTAATTCTGAAATTGCGCAAACAGTAGCTTGGCTGCCCTTCTATCCGGTCATTCAAAATATCCCATTGATATGGAATGGCAACATCCGCGATGAGATCCACATAACGACGCCAAAAATCATCATTTATGCGCACGTTATGAAGACCAATGGGTTTAAGATACTCATTCGTCATTATCAAATCTCCTATCATTAATTGGCTTATTATTAGCCGAGCCTTTCGAACACGGGAAACTGCGCCAGCTCAAAGCTCAGCTCAATGGATCTCCCGCCCTGATACACGTCGCCTGTCTCAATATACTTCCAGCTGCCTTCGGGCAAATAAACCGCACGTGAAGCAGCTTTTGGTTCCAGCACCGGCGCGACGAGATAGCTATCTCCAAACATATACTCGTCTTCAATCACCCAAGCCTTTTCGTCTTCCGGAAAATCGTAGAATAGCGGACGCATTGGTGGTGTACCATTTTCATGCGCTTGCAGCATCATTTTTTCAATATACGGCTTCATTTCTTCGCGAATACGCATATACTTTTTACATATTTCGTAAGCCTCTTCACCGTAGCACCAGACTTCATTAGGAGCGCCCGAGCGGCAGGAGGCGCCGCCCGTGGTGCCCACCTGCGGCTGGCGCGGCTCGCGATCTCCGTGCAGCCGCATCACAGGGCAGAAGGCGCCATACTGAAACCACCTGACAAACAGTTCACGGAATGCTGGATCATCCGGATCTCCGCCGTGGAAACCACCAATATCCGTCGTCCACCACGGGATGCCCGCGATGCCCATATTGAGACCCGCTGTCAGCTGGTTGCGAAGGCTTGCCCAGCTCGAATGTATATCTCCCGACCATACGAGCGCACCATATTTCTGACTTCCTGCCCACGCACAACGCAGCAGGTTGATAATGTTTTCTTGACCCTCAGCCTTCATCCCGTCAAAAAAAGCTTTGGCGTACATCATCGGATAGATATTGCCAATCTGAATATTTGGCCCCATATGATAGCGATAGTTTTCGAAATCATACACCGTGTATTCCGGCTCCGCTTCATCCAGCCAGAATATCTTGATACCCTTGTCGTAATAATTCTTTTTTGCTTTTTCCCATACATAGTCGCGAGCCGCCGGATTTGTCGCATCAAAATGAATGGAATTGCCCTCAAAATCCATCGCGATTCGGTAACCGCGCTCAGTACGAATTAAATAGCCCTTGTCTTTCATTTCCGCAAAGTTTTCACTGCGGCAATCGACTGTCGGCCATATTGAAACCATGAGCTCAATGCCAAGCGCTTTAAGCTCTGCGATCATCGCGTCCGGATCCGGCCAGTATGTTTCGTCAAAGCGCCAATCGCCCTGGGTTGGCCAGTGGAAGAAGTCGATCACAATCACGGAGATGGGCAGGTTTCGGCGCTTATATTCGCGCGCGATATGGAGCAGCTCTTCTTGCGTTTGATAACGCAGCTTGCATTGCCAGAAGCCCATAGCATAGTCAGGCATCATCGGCACGGTTCCCGTCACCGACGCATAAGCTTCCTCAATCTCGGCGGGTGTGTCGCCCGCAGTTATCCAATAATCCAGCGCTTTCGTGGAACGCGCCTGCCATGTCACCACGTTTTTACCGAATGTGACCCTGCCAATTGCGGGGTTGTTCCATAGAAAACCGTAGCCTTCACTCGAAAGACAAAACGGCACGCTTGCTTGAGAATTACGGTGGGCCAGTTCCAAGTCTGTTCCTTTAAGATTCAAATATGGCTGCTGGTACTGCCCCATACCGTAGAGTTTTTCGTCTGGCGATGTCGATTCAAACCGCATCGACAGCTCGTAATCGCCGCCAATGATAGGCTTAAACTCCCGTGCTTCAATCTCCAACGCCGAACAATCCTCCGAAAACAGGTCTTGCCGTGTACGTAAGTATTCGCCCAGAAGCAGCTTTCCGTTCTGATTGAAAATCTTGATCTTTCCGGACTCTAAAACCTCAGCGCGAATATTACCGTTTTGGATTGATGCGCAGTTCCCATCTATCTTAATGATCGCTTGGGTATCCTGAGACAACAGCGCCCAATCTTCAGAGGGCATTTGAGCGCATTTGGTCGCCCTAACGCGAAGCGCATTTTTTCCCCATCCTTCTATCCACAGTATTTCGCTGTCATACAAGCGAACCAGCTTGTTCTTTTGAGCTAATAATGTCGGCATAACTTATCCTTTCACCGCGCCTGCGGTCAGCCCACTGATGATATATTTCTGCATGAAAATGAATATCAGCACAACAGGTATAATAGTCACGACACCAAATGCGCAAAGGTAGCTCCATGTCGTTCCATACTGGCCGAAGAAATTGAATATACCCGCTGTGATCGGCCTCAGCGACTGATCACGAATAAACGTTAGCCCAAACGCGAGGTCTCCCCATGCATACAGGAAAGAAAATACGCCGCATACAGCCACTCCGGGCTTGGCTATGGGGATAAATATCCTTAGGAATGATGTGAAGCGGTTGCAGCCGTCAATCAACGCCGCATCCTCAATTTCTTTGGGTATCGACCCAAAGTATGCCCGCAGTATAAGAACTGAAAACGGTATTCCGATGGTCGCATCAGCCAATATGGTTGATAACACCGAACTGCTGCTCAGCGACAGGTTTTTGAACAATATGAACAGCGGTGTCAGCAACACGGATACCGGCAGCATCTGAGTCACCAGGAAGAAAAGGACAAATAGCTTTTTTGCTTTAAAACGGAATCGTGCCAGACCATAAGAGGCCGGTACCGCCAGAACAAGAGCAATCAGCATGCTACAAAGCGCAATAATCGTGCTGTTTCCGAATGCTTGAAACATATTGAAATCTCCGGTCTGCAGCTGAGCCGTATACGTTTCCGTATTGATCTGCGACGGAAACAGTGTGGGTGGTGATGCAAATACCTCTTTTTCATATTTGAGTGATGTCGCGATCATCCAATACAGCGGAAGCAACAACACGATGAGCAATAACACCGATGTGATATTTAACGCCAGATTTTTTTTGCGTGAAAGTGTCGTTCTCATTTTTCAACCTCCGCGGAATCACGATTAAAGAATTTAATATACAGCAGACTCACTATGAACAGAATGACAAATAATATGTTTGCCACCGTCGCACCCTCACTGTATCGGAACAAGCTGAATGATAGCTTATAGGAGTACGTAGAAAGCATCTGAGTTGAATCAACCGGCCCGCCGCTTGTCATCATAAATACCAGATCAAACACCTTGAAGGTATAAATGAAACCAAGAACCAGCACGGATTCGATTGCAGGTTTCAGCATCGGCAGCGTAATTTTAAAGAAGCTTTGCCTCCTGCTGGCACCATCGATGGCAGCGCTCTCGTATAGCTCTTCGGGTATGGTGGTCAAACCAGTCGACAGAAGGATCATGTTGAAGGGGATGCCGATCCAGATATTTGCTATCACAAGAGCCAACATCGCCGTATCCCCATGAAACAACCATTCTACCGGGGCAAGGCCAACACCCTTGAAAATTTCGTTAATAATACCCACATTTGATGTGAACATAAACTTAAACATCAAACCGGTAATGGTAATCGGTATCATCCAAGGTATCATCATGAGTCCGCGCACCGGCTTGGCAAAGGAGAATTTTTTGTTAAAGAATAACGCCAGTGCAAAACCGATGATAAACTGAAAAACGATGCTCCCAATTGTAAAAACAAATGTATTCACCACTGATTTTCCAACTATAGGATCGCTTAAAAGGTTGATATAATTATCAATGCCCACAAACGGCTTGAAAGGCTTATTGATTGTTTGTACTGTGACATCCTGAAAGCTCAATATAAAATTGCTTATTATCGGATAGCCAACGAAAATCAGCATGTACAGGGCTGCGGGAATGACGAAAAGCATTCCGAGATTTCTGCGCCGACGGCCCAGCATACGCGATGTATTCAAAGAGACGCTTTTTTTATGTTTCGTAAACATTGTTAACCCCACTTAGTTAAAGAAATCAAACTTTGGATTCCCCTTTTTAAAAGATTGGCGCATATGGATACCATATGCGCCAATCACGTGCGCTCTTGCGGTTATTGTCCTACGATTGAATCTATGGTTTCTTGTGCTTTTGCAGCAGCCGTTGCGGGATCGGATGTTCCCGTGATGACCTCATTGAACGCCATGGATATCGCATTAGAGATTTCCGGCCATCTATCGTGAGGTCCGCGCGGATAAGCATATGCCATATTCTCTGCAAATTTCTTCATGATCGGATCATCCGCGAACTGCGTATCCGCAACGTCTTTACGGGATGCGATGTATCCGAAACCGTCGATGTAGCTCTTCACCTGATCTGCGCTGGTTGCGAAAAGCAGGAAGTCAAGCGAATTGTCCACATTGTCGTTGTTGATGATGGCAAAGTTCTCACCACCAAGATCCGATGCATTTGCCTTGTCCATCGGAATCAGATCCACGTTCCAATTGAGATCGGGCGCTTCAGCGCGCATTGTGGGCACCTGCCACGGCCCGTTTATCATCATGGCCAGATTGCCAGAGATGAACTGATTCATTGCGTCACCCTGTGTCCAGTTGATGACTTCTTTGCTCATTGCGCCAGAATCAACAAGATCCTTATAAAGCTGCAGCGCTTTGATGCCGCCTTCGCTGTTCATCTCATATGAAGTGGCGCCGGTAGACCACAGGAACGGCAAGAACTGGAATGTCCCCTCTTCGTTCTGAAGGCCGGAAAGGCCTAGACCGAACACACTGTCTGTCGTTGTCTTTTTCGCAACGTCTACAAGCTCATCCCATGTTTTGGGAACTTCACAACCCGCATCTTTGAGCATATCTTCGTTATAGAACAGGCAGAGGTTGTTGCTGCCGAACGGAATACCATAAATCTTTCCTTCAATGGTCAGGGAATTCATCGGGCCATCATAATACTGCTCAAGATCTGCATAATCAGCAAGCTTGTCAGTCAGATCCGCAAATATGCCCATGGCAGCATAAGCCGCGTGGTCGGGATTGTCGATGATGACGATATCGGGAAGTTCTTCGGAAACCACGCCAATAGAAAGCTGTTTCTTGAAGTCTGCAAACGGGATATAGCTGGCAGATACGGTGATTGCATCCTGAGTGCTGTTGTAGTCCTCAATGATGCCGTTCAATAGTTGTTGATGGGATTCGGTTTCCCAATAATACCAAATCTCAACACTTGCCTTATCTCCCACAGGTGCAGCGTCCGTCGGAGCCTGTTCCGGGCTCTCAGGTGCACTTTGTGATGCGCTCTCAGCATCCGGCGACGGTGTTGTCGGTGCGCAGCCAACGAGCATGACGATACTCAAGCACACAACCACGAGGACTGTTAGAAATTTCTTCATAGGGTATCCTCCTTAAATAATTTGGTGTTCTGTGTCTAACACGGTTGTTGAGTTAAATATACATAAGCGTCTAATCGGTTTGTACTCTAAATATCTTGGAAAAGGAGGACAAATCTTAACTGAATTCATCCGTTAAATTAAATTGAATATACAAAGTTATTTGTTGAGCTTGCGAAAATCAGCCGGAAGCTGGCCTGTTATCTCACGAAAAACGCGGCTGAAATATTTGGGATCGGCATAGCCGACTGCAGACGATATATCATATATCTTCATATCCGTGCCAATAAGAAGACCTTTTGCCTTTTTTACTCTGTAGTTTTTTATGTACGAGGAAAACGTCTCTCCCACTTCTTTGTGAAACAAGCTGCCCAGATATTCGGGCGTGATATTGAGCTTCACTGCGATCTCATCAAGCGTCACACCTTGGCTGTAGCATTCATGAACCACGCTCTTTGCGCGCCGCACCGTGAGGCTTGTTGCCTGGTCCGTCTTGACATTGCGCAGCGCTTCATTCAATACCGCCACCGTGTTCTGTAATTCACTCCAAGTGATGGCTGTCACGATTTTTTCCATCAGCGCCTGCTGTTCCAATTGAGCGCTGGTTGTAAAATCGATTTCTTTCACCACAGACATAACCGACCAAAGGAAACGAATCATCGTTTCTTTGATCTCAGCAGGGCTGAAAATACGCGATTTTAAATAGCTAAGCAGCGACGCGAATGTATTGGAGAGCTTCTCATATTCGAGAGAGCATATCTCAGCTTTGGCCTTGGATTCAAGATCTATGGGATAAGGTAAGGGTTCGAAGCGGACATTTTCAACAGCTGGAAATGATATCAGCGCCTTTTTGCCAAAAACAATACTCCAATCCATACATTTTCGCAACTTAGTTATGTTTTCCTTCATCGAATCCAGATTGTTAAAGGCAATCCACCCAAACGCCATATCATGCGGTATGATCGTCTTTATCTGTGAAATAATCAAATGTTGGATATACTTCTCAATTCCGTTGGGGTCTGCCATATGAAAGAGCACCAGCATCAGTTCACGCCCCTGAGGATGCTCGATGATTCGATGCCCGAATGACGCCCCAGCAAGAAGGTTCTCCAGCTCGTCTCTCAAAGCAAGGATGCATTCGTCATATACCGCTCCCAAGTAAATATCCACTGCGGCAAACGTATCTCTCGGATCAATTTTATAGGTCGTTTTCAGAAAAGAACTCAATTCGTCGTCCACAACCGATATGCCCAGAATAATGGAATAAAAGATATTCTTCAAAGCCTTAAACTGCTGAGGTGACTGCGCCTTGAGATTCGTTTCCTGTGTAATCTGTGCCTCGATATTTTTTATCGCCTGCAGCAGTTCATCCGGTGCGATTGGCTTTATCAAGTATTCGCTGACCCCTAGCTTTATGGCTTGCTGCGCATAAGAAAACTCCGAATAAGCACTGAGCACGATGGCTTTATACGGAATCCGTCTTGAATGAAGTGCCTCAAGCATCTGAAGTCCATCCATCTCTGGCATTCTGATATCTGTAATAACCAGATCAGGATGCGTCCTTTCGATGAGCTCCAGCCCCTCCATTCCGTTTTCCGCTACCCCAGCAACATCTATATCCTTAGACAGCTTATCCAGCAAATGAATAAGGCCTTCACGTATACGAATCTCATCTTCTACGATGACCATCTTCATAAGGTGCCTCCATTACAATTTCGCCAGTATTAGAGTGATACATGTCCCATTCTCATCACTGCTTGCGTGAATGCTGGCCGTGTCTCCATAGTACATTTCCAATCTGCTTTGCACGTTTTCGATACCGATGTGGTCGAGGTTTTGATCTCGCAGCTCTTTTCGATTAAAGCTGTCTACCATTTCCTTGGACATCCCGATTCCGTTATCCTTAATTTTTATTTCAATTTGATCGCCACGGTCTTTTATAGATATCATTAACACACATTGATCCTTTTTTCCGTAAAAGCCATGCAAAATGGAATTTTCGACAAACGGTTGAAGCAGCAGCTTATGTATCTTGCATTCCATGACGCTCTCGTCGATATCCATTTTGCATTCAAATGCATTCTTTAAGCGGGTCTGCTGCAAATATACATATTGGCGCAGCCAGTTCACTTCTTCCCGCACCGTGACAATCGCATTGCTTTTGTCCACACCATAACGAAGGATTTTTGCAAGAGAGTTGATCATGCTGCTGATTTCCAGCTCATCCTTGTCCATCGCCATCCAATTGATTGTATCGAGCGTATTATACAAAAAATGTGGATTGATTTGAGATTCCAATGCGCGTATTTCAGCCTCCTTTTGCTTCACCGTGGCCTCTTTGACTTCATCAACAAGTATGCTGATTTTGTGAATCATGTGATTAAACTGATCCGCTATTTTCTGTATTTCCAGCGGCATAGATCTTTCAGAATGAATCCTTACAGTTAATTCGCCGGTTCCCGCCGTATCCATCGCTTTGAGCACCCGAGTGATGGAACCGGACAACCTTCTCGAGATGGGAAGAATAATGAGCACCAAGGCAACGGCCGTAATCAGACCGACAATTATCGTAATATTTTGCTGGCTATATAGCTTTCCATACAAATCCGATTGATCAGATGCATTAATTATTGTCCAGCCTGTCTTCTCATCCTTGAGCTGGTGTATGGATATCTGACTCCCGTTTAATATCCCCGACTCCTGTACCAATTGCCTGATGGTCTCTTCTTTGCTCGTATCCAAAATTTGACCGATCAAATTTCGGTCAGGAAAAGATATCAATTTGCCGGTTTCGTCTACAATGAAGTTTATATTTGAAGGGTTGTTATACGATACATTTTCATTGCACGCTTCAGCAAGTACAGACTCATCTAGGCTGATGATAATAACACCGACATCGTGAAAAATATGCTTGTAATCAATCATCCGGTGGGTCATATGAAACAGGTAATACGGATTCGCGCCAAATTGAGTGGCATCACCCGTTTCAATCATCACGGTATTGTTGCTTGTCGCAATTTCTTTATACAGATTTTGAGCCTCTTCTTCTTCATTGAGCCATGAACTTTCAAAGGTCACCGGGGTTAATTTATCATAGGCGATAAGTTTTTTACTTGACGTAATCAGCGTGATGCATTGTATGGTCGGTTTGGCATTAGAAAAGCTCCTTAAATGGCGGCGCAGCTGATTCACGTTAACAGCAACTTCATGATTGTCATTGATATTATTCATGTTATCGATCATTTCATCATTCGTATATATCTGATACAAAAAGTCCTCATAGCCCGACAGCGATAAATCAAGGCTCTTTCTTGTCTGCAGAAGATTCAAATTGATAATCTCATCAATGTTTTCTCTCATGGATTCAGTCATTACATATGTCGATATTGTTTGAATAATAAATAACGGTAAAATTGATATAAGTACAAAGGACATTATCAACTGAAACTTAAAGCTGCGCTTAGATATTTTAAGCTTTTTATCTATGGTGTTAAGAAAGAACGGGCCTTTTTTATTCATCATTGCCTTTTCCTTCGGTTTGCTGAGTTAATAAATGTATAACGTGTTTATGAAAAATCGAATGGGATCGTCACTTACATTAGCACACATGCAAAACATTTTCAAGCAAAGCAGTTTCTATCCGGATTATTATTTATTTCATCAAAGCATGCTTAGTCACACATATATACTGGGCTGGATAATATGGCCTGTTTAGTTTAGTAATAATTTAATTCATGTAGTTGCATCCAGATATGTGTTGGCGATCAAAGGTGAAAATATGCCCTGCACCCAAGTTTAAAAAGTGTGTCTTATTCACAATAATGATCCCCCAGCCACGGTCCGGGGGATCATTATCTCTCAGTTGTTAAGACATTTGTTGCATAATGAGTTCCAAAACATGAGGATTATTTCTTAAACCGCAATGGCTCTCAAGAAACGCCTCCACGCCGTCTTTTTTTATCTCCCGTTGCATGGAACGAGCCGCTTCATCTTCAGAGTTGTCATATCTCAACACTGCCGCAATGCCTTTTATCACATGCAAAGGCTCAACCCCTTGCGTTAAACAATAAAGCGCTGCTCCAACCAACCTGTCGTTTTTATCAGTCTTCCTTAAAGGATCCCTGCCGACTCTCGCCACAGTATCACCTAGAGCCTTGTTTGAAAAGCGGAACAGCAGATCGTTAATATGCGCCTGCATATCTTGCAAAGGAACTCCGTATTGCTTGTGCAGCGCAAGTGCCGTCTCTCCCATTGCTTTTTCGGCAATCGAATGTATTTTAGCATCCGCCACACATTCATAGATGTATTCATATCCTTTTTGCCAACCCAAATAGGCGCATATCGCATGCCCCATATTATGGATATACAGCTTTCTTTTAATATAGAAGCCAAACGGGGAGAAAGGAACAAGTCCATTAAGAGGAGGAATTTCACCAATAAACGCGTCCTTATCAACCGGCAATTGCTCATATGGTTCCACCCAGACACGCAACAAGTTGTCTCCCCGCATCTCCTCTGTCATAACAGGCACCATCCTGCCAATAGATGCTTCGACCAATCCAAGCTTTGCATCCAATACTTCCTTGAAATCCGAGCCTAACTCAGATTCTATCATTTTTCTCAGATATGCGTCTGCATCAATAAGATTCTCGCATATGATGATATTCAGCGGTTTGGCATTGCTTTCGAACCGTTTCTTAAGCCCTTCACATATTGGCTTAATAATTCTTGGCAATACATTTACGCCAACAGCTGTCGCCATAATATCAGAAGATGCGATTTCATCCGCAACACGTTCAATAGTCATTCCGTTGACTGCACGTATATTGCTGACGATCACTTCCTCATCTTTATCCTGAGTCACAATCTTCACCGGATAACTTAGGTCCGAGTTCATCTTATCAACAATTTGTTCATTTACGTCAACGAAACAGACTTCATAGCCGGACTCCGAGAAAGTCTTTCCAATAAACCCTCTTCCTATATTTCCTGCCCCATACATCACTGCTTTTTTCATCGAAACTCCTACTTGTCCATATATCAATTAAAAAGAACACTTTTGCAATGTTAAATAAAATGGCGCTTTAAGAACACATCTCCCTGTTTTTTCAGGCTTTATGACTGGAGCCAAACATTTGGATAGCCTTTTGCACATTGGCCGCAATAGATTCGATGCTCCACATCATTATTGTGTGATAAAACACATTTTCTTTATGCGCGCGCATTTTTTGCTCGACGTCCTTCGCACATTGCAGCGCCATATTGGTATAATAATTGATTTTAGAAACGCCGTTTCGAATGGATGCTTTATAATCTTCTTCCGAAAGCCCAGAACCGCCGTGCATAACGACGGGAACGCTGCACTGCTTGCGTATCTCTTTAAGCCTTTGAATATCGAGCTTCGGCTCTGCGAGGTATACGCCGTGAACCGTACCGAAAGCTGCGGCTAGGCAATCCGCACCAGTCTTTTCAATGAACGCCTTGGTTTGCTTTGGGTCTGTATAGCCCGAGGTATCAAATATTATATTGTCGTCATCCGTGCCGTCAGCACCGCCGCTTTTCGGCCGGGCAACTTGCCCAAGCTCCGCTTCCACCGTTACCCCAAGGGCATGGGCGATGCGAACAATTTCCGCAGTCTGGCGGATGTTTTCGTTTTCCTCAAGGTGCGAGCCATCGAACATCACCGCATTGAAACCTAAATGCATGGCTTGCATGATGGCGTTAAAATCCTTGCCGTGGTCTAATAGCACGGCTACGGGTACTTTCGCGCTTTTTGCTTCCTCCACCAGTATAGGTGCGAGCTTTGCAAGCGGCGTGTACTTAAAATGCACCTCCGCGTGGCAGAGGATAACCGGCGCGTTTTCCGCCTCCGCCGCTTCGATAACACCACGTGTCATCGTTAAGTCTATAGCGTTAAAGCATCCGACCGCATACCCTTTTTTGTCTGCATCCAGCAGCATCTCTTTCATTGAAACCAGCATAAGCCCCTCCAGAATTTAAATATTTTTCTCAGCTACATACAGTCGTTTATACCGTTCATATTGTTCTTTGTATACCTCATGGTTATTTTTATCGGGTTCAAACACCCGCGCAGATTTAACGGTGCTTTTCGCTCCTTCATCGAATGAAGCGTATATCCCGCCCGCCTTGGCCGCCATTATCGCGCAGCCCAAAGTGCCCGCTTCCTCCACATGCATCTGCACAACGGGCTTGCCAAACACGTCAGCACGGATTTGCAGCCATTCCGACGAACGCGCACCTCCGCCTACTGTGAGCAGCTCCTCCGCCGCGACGCCACAGCTTCTTAAGCTCTCAATGTTATACATCGCTTCATAAGCGATGCCTTCGAGAAGCCCCTTAAATAGCTCTGAACGCGTGGTGTTGAGCGTAAGACCCATCACCGCGCCATTAGAATGAGTATTCATTTCCGGCGTGCCCGAGCCCGCAAAGTGCGGCAGACACAAAAGCCTAGTCGGCGCTTTGGGCATCCCGCCCTCCAAAGCCGCATAAGCGCTTAAAAAAGGTGCCGGGTCCGTACTCAGATCTTTCGCAAAAGTATTTCTGTACCACTTAAGAACGGCGCCGCCGGTGATATTGAAAGCATATGTGACATACAGGTTTTGCGACACATATGGAACCGCACAATAATTGTTTTGCGCCAATGGCACAACGCTTTGCGGAAGCTCAAAAGCCGGCGTCACACAGTCCACCGTACCAAGCCCGTTTGCGGCGCTGCCTTTTTGAAGCACCCCAGCACCCAAAGCATTGGCAATCTGGTCATGCCCGCCAATCAAAATGGAAATGCCTTGTTTTAAGCCTGTTTCGATGGCTGCTGCCGCGCTCACTTTGCCGGTTACGGTTCCCGTTTCGGCCAGAGCGGGAAAAAGACTTTCTTTCAGCCCGGAGGCTTCAAGCATCTCTCCCCACCAGCATTTTTGACGAATATTTAGTGCCATTGAACGCGCCGCAAGCGAATAATCCGTTATATGATCCGCACCCAGGTGAAAAGTGATAAAATCCGCGACAAAAAACGCGCGCTGCGCCCGCCTGCCCGTCTCGGGTTCATTTTTCGTCAGCCATAATAGCTTTGGTATTGAATACATGGCGTGCGGCTTGACACCCGTCGTCTCGGCAATGACCTCGAAACCAAATTTATTTTGCAGCTCTTCCGCTTCTATTGCCCCTCGCTTATCCATATATATCATGCCGTTGCAAAGAGGCTTTCCTTGGGCATCGGTTAAGAACATCGTTTCGCCAAAGGATGTCACACACACAGCCTCCGCCTGTTGGGGGGCTTTTGCCAAGGACTGCCGCAGTACATTTTTCGCTGCGCGCAATAAAACATGCGGGTTTAGCTCGAATATGCCTTCCCCCGAAGACTCCAGATTGTATTCTTCGTAAGCATAGGCGGCGATTTTACCTTCATGGTCAAACACGGTGCTTTTTACACCCGTCGTGCCTATATCCAGACCTGCAAATAATGGCATATTCTCCTCCGTTTCAGCGGTGCACGCCGGTTATTAGCCAAGACAAACGACGTCAAACTCTCTTTTTTTCAACTGACTCGCTTCACAGCGCCAGTATATCCTTTTAGCCAGTGACCATAGGGCTACAAAACCTCATTAATCTCCAAATGTTCGTTATCTGGCCCACGGAAGAGTATCCATTTACTCCCATTCTTCCATACATTCGGCGCATACGTGATGCTCTCCTCTTCAAAAGCAACACCTTTTTCCTCAAGCTGCTCTTTAACAGCTTCTATGTTCTTAACGTTTATCGCGATATGATCAACCCAGCCGTCACCGCGCTTTTGCGGGTTTGGAAACTGCACAACCTCAATGCAAAGTGACCCAAGCGATAAAAAGCATATTTTAATCACGCCCTCCTCGCTCTCAAGCGCAGTCTCATGAGATACTTCAAATCCCAATATTTCGGTGTAGAAACTTTTTGTTTTCTCAATATCGGTAATAAACAGACCAATATGCGCCAACCCAATCATTTTTCCTTCTTTTTCCACGTCCTGCTCCTTCAATTAATATTTTGTTATGTCTCAGTATACTAAACCCCGACAAATTATTATATCGGTACATACAATAACATTACCGCTTCACCGGCTCAGCTTATGCTTTTAAGATTATTATAATAACGAACTATTTTCGTTACAGCTTCATCTTCTGTAATACCCGTGAATGCCATGACGGACGCATATATTCCGTGTTCTATTATAGAAGTCTGGATCTTGACAGCCGCTTCGTCTCCCGGAACGGCGAACAAAAAGCCAGCCGCTATACCTTTGAGAATCGCATCGCAGGCAAACCCATGTTTTTGCGTCAGCCGATAAGCCCCAACCAGCCGGTCATTGCAACCTAACTTTCGCACAGGATCCTCGCCAATTCGCACAACTGTGTCGCGAATTCGTTTATTACATATGCGTTTTTCTATATCCTCCGCTTCTTTAATTATACCATCTTCCGGGACATCATACTCCCTGCTCAACGCTCTTGATACGGCACGCATCGCATTTCTTGCATCGTCGATGATTCGCGGTGACGCAAACGCCTCATCCACATAGGTATATCCGAGCAGCCATCCTATATATGAAACAAGCGCGTGTGCCATATTGTAAATATAGAGTTTTTCGCGTATACACAATTCAAAGTTGCTGACTGGAACAAAACGCGAAATGCGCACCTTCGTAATAAGCGCGCTTTCCTCAACGTGGATATCGTCATAGGGTCCTTTCACAATGTGCAGCGAATCTGTAAAAGGCGGCACAACCACACCGACACTTCCACCCGCAAATCCAACCATACCTTGAAAAATCGATGTATCCACCCCGAGTTCATGATTAAGGATGTTTTCTATGCGCCCGCTTACACCAACGATATTTTCGCAGAACACCATATCAACAGGCGGCCTGTAGGTTTGAACACGTTTTAATAGATGAGACACAACAACGCGCATCAATGCACTTAGGTTGTTGACTCCCACAGAAACAAATATGATGTCCGCATTGCATATTGCTGTCTGTGCTTCTTTCGATCCAAGCCTGTATGCTTGATATCCTGTTACTGTTTCAGTATAGTCTGTCGTTTCATCAAGTGATCGCACTGTATAGGATTTCGCAGCCTGAAGCAATGCGATTAACTCTTCATCTACGTCAAGCAACGTCAGCGAATAGCCTGCGCCGATAAGTGATTTGGCTATAATTCCACGGCCGATTTTTCCTGCTCCGATAAGCACGGCCTTTTTGAGCGCATCCATAACTAAATACCTGCCTGACATTGCTGAATTCGTTTATAATAAGTGGGCAGTTCTGCAAGGTACTCTTCGCAAAGCTTTTATTATGATCCTATTTGTATCCTAGCAAGCATTTTTCCGCCTCTGGAGACCAAAGGCCGTTATGCTGACGGATGATTTCGTCGAGGTCTTTATACAGCGGATTAATATCAGCAAGCTTTCCTATATCAGATAGCGCAGTCATTGGCATATCAACTTGCGCGTACACAAGTTTTTTTCCGCCAGCGATTCGAGGAAGATTCAAAGTGGTATCGATAACCGAATTGAGACCGCTGACATGCGTAATCATTGAGGAAGGATCTATGCGGCCTTTGTTCACCAGCAGTACCGCTTCTTTCATGTCATCCGTGTTGCCGCCGCTTGTTCCAACGATATGCGTCGCGCTGTAATGAACGTTATAGAAATTGAATTTGGCAGAGAGCCCCCTATCAGTTGGACCCGCAAAGAAATTAAGGCATCCGTCCTTACCCAATAGGTCATCTCCCTGTTCAATCACAGCCGGAACAGGGGCAAGTACGAAAACATCGTCAAACCCGTCCGGAGCGTATTCTTTCAGCGCGCTGACAGGATTGTTAAGCTTCGCCGTATTGACATACGTAAGTTTTACTCCCAGCTGCGCCGCTTTTTCAACAGTGTAAATTGAAGAAGCACGGTCCAGCCTTTCGCTGTCAATATCAGTGACTACCAAAACGGAAGGTCTTCTGTCACAGTTTAGTGCATAGTCTATCGCACCCAAACCCATTGGCCCGCATGCGGCCAGCAGTGCCATAGAGCCGCCCTCTTTTATGCCCATTTGATGGACGTAGCAGCCCGGCCGCGTATGATAGCTTGCATGATAAGCGCCGATAATGCAGCTCATCGGCTCCACAAGAGAACCTAGATAAAAACAATCTGATTCAAAATTTATAAGATTCCCAAGTTCCATGACCACGGAAGGTATTATGATGTAAGTGGCGTCTCCTCCAACATAAGGAAAAGAAAAGCCGGGCGCATCCATCGAACCCTTGTGGTTCAGTGCGGTCTGCATGACGAATTTGGCACCGGGTTGAAACTCATTTGCCCAGTGCGAGCCTACCTCGACGATTTCACCGCAAAACTCATGGCCAACAATTATGGGTTGACTGTCAATGTCAGATGGCACACGCTTATGATCGCTTCCCTGCAGCGCCGCTTTGTAAGTGGACATGCAGATAGAATCTGTTACGATCTTTGCCAATATCTCATCGGTCTTAAGCGGAGGAAGTTCAAATTCTTCGAGCCGCAGATCATTTTTCCCGTACATTCGGACTGCTTTTGTCTTCAAGGCCAAACCCCCAATTATTTGTTATCTCATTTCAAAGCCACCGGTTACGTTAATAGCCTGACCGGTCATATAACTTGAAAGATCGCTTGCCAAAAATACCATAACGTTTGCTACATCATCGTATTCACAGCTTCTGCCCATTGGTATCTGTGCAAGGTACTGAGCCAGCGTTTGTTCAACCGTCAGTCCGCGATTGCGCGCATATTGATTGACCAAGCTGTTTTCACCCTCACGCCAGAGCGGAGAATCCAAGAGATTGCCCGGGCATATCGCATTGACCCTTATGCCATATGGTGAAAGTTCCAGCGCCAGACTCTGAACCAAACCGATTCCGCCAAACTTTGACGACGCATAAGCAGAATTCTTATAGCTGCCTTTTTTCCCCGACTTACTGTTTATCTGAATAATACATCCGGACTTTTTATTAATAAAGTAAGGCGCGCAGGCTTTCATAATATGAAAGCTTCCCAGCAAATTAACTTCAATAACCTTCTTCCAATCCAAAGAGTCAATCTCACTAATGGCACCAGAAAAAAGAATGCCCGCATTGGCCACAAGAATATCCAGCTTACCGAATCTTTCTATTGTGGCTTCAACAGCCTCAACGCATTGTGCGTAATCTGTTACGTCACATTTTAGGCCGAGGCTCCTGGGCAGAGACTCCGCCACTGAGCTGGCTTTTTCGTGCACCAAGTCAGTTACCGTGACATTGCAGCCCTCGTTGCTCAGCCGCCTGCACAAAGCCTCACCGAGCCCGCGCCCGCCACCGGTCACAAGTGCAGTTTTCCCCTCGAGCAATTCCATCACAAGCCTCCAGTAACCACTTTAGTGATTAATTAATGCATTTTAGACAAAATATAAACTGCGCTTTGAAGACTGATTCCTATGCGCTTGACGCCTTCAGCTTTTAATGCCTCTACGAATTCTAAATCCCGAATGCCCCCTGCCGCTTTGATGGATATGTCATTACCCACTACGGACTTAATCAATCGGACCTGTTCGATCGTAGCCGGCGAGAACCATCCTGTCCCCGTTTTGATATAATCCGCTCCCGCTTGTAAAACGAGTTCACATGCCTTTTTTGCGCTGTAATCATCCAGACAGCCGATTTCGATGATGCATTTGAGCGTTTTGTCTTCCGCTGCTTCCCTGATGCATTTGAGCTCATCCAAAACAGCCGCATAGTGGCCGCTCAAAAGCCAACCCAGATTGATAACAACATCCATTTCATCTGCGCCTATGCAAAAGCTCATTTTTGTTTCAAACAGTTTGGTTTCGGTGAATTCGCCGCCTGATGGGAACCCGGCTGTACCCCCGCTATGAACGCCGCTGCCCTTTAAACCTTGAACGACCTGTTTAAGGTAGCAGGGCAATGTAAATACGCAGGCGAACTTAAAACGTTTGGCCTGTTCTATAAGGCTTTCTATCTCGCTTTGCCTGTGTGTGTTTCTTACAAGAGTGACGTCAAGATACTGAGCAAGCTCGTACGGTGTCATTGGTGTTTCCCACCTTTAAACGTATCATTATTTTATTAGATTATATAAAACATAATGATGTTTGTCAAATGCCAGAATACGGGAGTGCTTTATATGGTGAATGTTTATATTGAACGAGTGCTTTGATTTTTATCAATAAACGCTAGTTTGAATATCAGGGCTCCACGCGTCCCTCGACAGTCACCGAATATTCCATTTGGCTGCCGTCCATTAACGCGTCGTTGATAACAACGGGTACACCATGGCTGTATACAATACGATGATTGGAAAGGATCGGGCTTCCCAGTGATATATTGAGCATCTCTGCCAGCATGAAATCCGCCGTTTGAGCTTTGATGATGTCAACAGCCGAAGTGATTGAAACACCATAGTTTTTTTCAATATGCTGATACAGCGATACAAACTTTCCTACGTCCTTTTCAATCCCCTTGACAAGATGGGCCAAAATATAATCGGTTATATATGCAATGGGCTTTTTATTAGCGCTCAGCAACCGCTGCACACGAATCACATCCGTGTTCTCAGATATTTGCAGGTCGCAGGCCAATGTATCCGATGGCTTAACCAGATCGATATGCATGCTTTTTATAGATACACTGTAACCCTTTGCTTCAAGCGTTCGCGTAAAAGATGAAATATAATTAAGCTTTTGGATTGTGCGAAAATCCAACACCTCTGTACCATATCCCTGCTGCACTTTAACGTATCCTTCGTTTTCCAGCAGCCTCACTGCATTACGCACTGTGGTACGGCTTACGCCATAGATTTCGCACAAGGCATACTCTGCGGGCAATAAACTGCCGACCATATACTGGCCTGAGCGTATTTTATCCCTCATATCATTGTAAACGCTGACATAAGCAAACTGGTTGGCTTCCATAACGCTCCTTTTCAAGCTTTTTAAATAATTTATATAAAACCGTGTCGATTGTCAACGCAGCAAAGCGTGTGGCTCCGTCGAAAGAAATTTGACTTCAAGCCAAGAGACCATCACTGCTCAACATCCACATCCGACACCATGATATCCAGTTTGACCTTCAAAGCGTCCATACCCGCCTGTGTTGATTCGTATTTGTCTGCAACAAGATCCTGAAGTGTGCCCGCCCACTCCGCAAGCGCTTCCGTAAAATGGGGTTGAGGCGTAAAAAGTATTGACGCACTGTTAATGGTTTTATTAAAAGCTTCCTCATAACCTGTTGCCTGAGATAATACTTTTCTATACTCCGGGCTGTTTACAACAGATTGTCTGACGGGATCAACCTGTTTCGCGTTGACGCCCGCCCAAAGCAGATAGTCTTTGCTGGTAAAATACTGTATAAAGAGCCATGCCGCCTCTTTTAAGTCTGATTTATTGTTAATTGACAGCGCCCATGACCAGAAATGCGAGTAGATTTCAGTTTTCCCCGGTGGCAAAGGCGATGTTGTCCAGGCTATATTCCCATGTTCCTCAGAACCGCCGATAATATTCTGATACCAGCCCATATTGTCTGCGCAGTATAGCATAAATGCCTTTCTTGCACCAAAATCGGCAGCTGCTTTATACCAAGTATATGTCTGCCAGTCCTTAGGGCCCCCCGCCTTGATACACTTCACCCAAAGCTCAGTCATTTCCACGGCTTCTTTTGAATTAACTCTGGAAACAAGCTTGCCCTCTTCGATCTCGAAATCCTTGGCACCCCACATTGTATATAACGATATGTATGAGGTCATTATGGTTGCCCATTCACGCGTTCCACGAGCAGCCAGCGCATATGTGTCGTCACTCTCAAGCAGACTTATTTTTTCACAAAGTTCAAGCAGCTCATCCGTGGTCTTTGGCGGGTCCAATTTGTGCTCTTTAAACAGATTCTCGTTATACATGAGGTTGTAAACCTCGCACCCAAGAGGAATAGACCACAGAGATCCCTCTCCCATCTTATGGCCGAATTTCTTGTCCCACCTGAACGTATTCAGTACATTTGGGAAAAAATCGTCCATGTCATAATCAGGCGAAGTCAGCGAGGAATCTATAATCAAATCATCCAATGGGTATATATAATCATTCGGTACATATTCCCATAGCTTTGTCGGCCCAATCATGAAAACGTCCGGAGATTGTGTTCTGCTGTCTAGGTTTGTTGTCAATTTATTAAAATAATCTGTCTCGTATGTTATTGAGTATTCAACCTTTATTCCTGTTAACTCTTCAAACTCCGGCAGTTTACTGATAATAGCTTCAGCATAAGGATGCTGGCTTAGCGCTATGCGAAGCGTTTCACCGTTATACGCCTGCCAGTCAATGCCCGAGTATTGCTTGCCTTCTACGCATCCCATTAAAGAGGATACAGTCAAAATCATTACCAGAACAATAATGCATTTTCTTTTCTTTTTAATGCTTTTCAATTTTATCCTCCAATATAGCATATCGCAAATATGGGATACGGCAAATTAATAGCTAGCTTACTCTTATTATATCTTATCGATTTTTGCGTATATTTTAAATACTTATTCTTTTAATATTTAAAAAAAGTTCTTACTTTCTTTACTATGGTTGCGATATTTAATGAAAATAGCTTATAATAAGTACACTTGCATTGGGAATGACTATAACCTTAAAAACTAACAATAACTATTATGTTTCAAATATAAAATCAGGAGCATCTAAATATTATGCTAAAAATATTAATTGTAGATGATGAGTTCCTGGTACGTGTGGGATTAGAGTCAACCATTCCATGGAGCGAAAATGGGTTCCATGTTGTAGGCTCTGCTCGAAATGGCAAGGAGGCCATTCCGCTCTTTGAGAAACACGATCCTGATGTTCTCTTAACTGATATCAAAATGCCCGTAATGGGGGGGCTTTTATTAATTGAGACTTTGAAAAAAATCAAGCCCTCACTTGTGGCCATCATCATTTCTCATTATGATGATTTTAATTATGCGCAGGAAGCTCTTAAACTGGGGGCCAATGATTATATATTAAAGTCTGAGCTTTCGCCTGACAACTTAATTAATACCATCAAGCGGCACGTGCGTAATGACACCTATACGAGTCAACAAGCTGTCGTACAAGAAAATGAGACCCTTTATCAGGATTTTTACTCAGACAGCAATTTTGCGGAAATATATAAAAAATGCAAATATTTTATTGATGACAAGGCGTTTATCGCTTTAATTATAAAACTTAACTATAAATCGCAGAAGGAAGATAACACGGAAGATAACATAAGCAGTTTTGATTTAATTAAAGCATACCAAAATATTTCATCCAATATTCCGACAAACGAGTTTGAAAGCCTGTCTTTTTACAGCAATAACAGAGAAGTTTTATACATTTTTAAGGTGGATGCAAACAATGATGCATACTTAAATTATATAGAATTGGTGCGCGCAAATTCATCTCAATATTTGGACATCGATACCTCTTTAGGTGTCAGCTCTATCTATACATCGATTCATGAGTTAAGGCAAGCCGTCAGCGAGGCTTACCAAGGGCTAGAACAATCGTTTTTTGAGGCTTCCGGGGTTTCTACGTATAAGCAGGATACTGCAAGAATTCCTTACTCAAATATAAACACAGCTTTTTTAAAACAGAGTATTCTTAATCGTGATTTTGAAAAAATTGATAATCATATTGAAAAGGTTCTTACACAATTGGAAGATGAAAAGAATCTTGAAAATACCAAGCGGGCTTATTATGAGCTTAAGGCTTTTGTTCAAGAAATTTCTGATGAAAAAATACTCAACATTAATCTTAATCACGATTTTGATGAGTTTCTGGGATTCGAATCATTAAGGTCCTATATAGTGAATATTTTCAACCAGCTTTCACATACAAAAACACCATCATACTCTTTTGTTATATCCAGATGTATTAAATACATTGAAGAAAATTACAAAAACAATATTAGTTTGTCGGATCTTGCTGAATATACACACAAAAGTAAAAGCTATTTATCTACTCTCTTTAAGCTCGAAACAAATGTTAATTTCAGTCAGTTTCTTATCAATTTCAGGATAGAAAAAGCGAAACAGCTACTAAAAGAATCAGATAATAAAATTTACGAGATTGCTGAACAAGTGGGGTTTAACAATCCTTATTACTTCAGTAAAGTTTTCAAAGAAACGACCGGCTTATGCAGCAAAGACTATCGAGACAGACATTACAAAGCTGGAGTAAAAAACGATGATTAATTTATTTAAATCCATAAAATTTAAGGTTTTTCTATCTATCTGTCTATTGATTTTGTTATCAATGAGTGTTATGAGCTTTATTAATAATGAGTTCTTGTTTTCAAAATTAACAGAATATGCTTCGGATAATGCAATTTCAACATCAACTGAAACGAAAAAAAGCATAGAATATATCCTTGAACTTATCCAGAATAGTTCTTCTTTACTTTGTACAAACAAAGATATTATTAACGGTCTTACGGACAAAACTAACCCTAATGAGGAATACAGTATCAATACAATACTAAGGAATGTATCGAGCATACAGCCTCAAATCAGCGGCATCTATATTGTCGGGCTGAATGGAAAGGTTTTTTCAAGTGTGCCATTCAAATCTGAAAAAGAAATTCTGAGCAAACTTGAAAAGATGACAAAAGATGAAAGTCATTATTCAAATCTCTATAGAGGAAATAATCGTAACCAAAATGCTGATGTCATTTCATATTTTAATATTATTCGTAGATATGGAAAGAAAATTGGTACATTAATCATCGATATTAATTATAACAGTCTAAAAGAAGCGTTTACAACCACCACTATAAGGAATGATGAAAAGGTTCTTGTTTTGGATAGCCAAGGGAATATCATGTTCAATTTCCCCAATTATGTATACTTAGGTTCAATCGTAGAGAATAACCCTGAAATCTTAAAACGCGGTAATCTTCAGATTGAAAATAATATATTTGGTCTTGAAAGCATTATTGTCTCAAGCCTTATAGAAAGTGCAGATTGGCGAATAGTGAGAGTGATTACAAAAGAGAACGTCTACAAAGACACAGAAGCTTTAAAATCTCTGTCTTTTTCAATATCGGTGATCTTTGTAATTATTGCACTATGTTTATCCTATGCATTATCCACTATACTAACCAATCCTTTAAAAGAACTTCGCAGTAAAATAAAATATGTGGAGAGCGGTAATCTTAACATCAACGTTAAAGTGAATAGTCAAGATGAATATGGCCAACTGAGCCAATCTTTTGACAACATGGTGGTAAAATTAAAGGATTATATGGATAAGGAATTTGATGATCAACGGAAGAAATCCGAAATGAAATTCCAAATCCTACAAAACCAGATTAACCCTCATTTTCTTTATAATACATTGGATTCTGTGAAATGGCTTGCGACTATACAAAATGTCCCAAGCATTTCAGAGATGGTAACATCGTTGATCAATCTTCTTCGTTATAATCTTTTAGACACTGACAAACTGACTTCACTTACAGAGGAACTTGAAGGCATAAAAAACTATATCGTCATACAAAAGTACAGATATGGTGATATTTTTACTGTGTCATATAATATTCCAGACCAAATTAAATCCTGCAAAATCTTAAGGTTCATACTACAGCCAATTGTCGAAAATGCGATCTATCATGGCTTTGAGAATCTTTATAAACAAGGCTCCATCAACATCAATGCCTATCAGAAGGATCAGGATCTGATTATTGAGGTCATTGACAACGGTATCGGGCCGGGTATCGAAAATATCGGGGAAAATATCGTGTATAAACGCAGTGACAGTTTTAATGGAATCGGGCTGAACAACATTCAGGAGCGTATACAGTTATATTTCGGGCCTCAATATGGAATCTATCTGGCTGCCGGATACAATAATAAAGGAACAGTCGTCACGATTACTGTTCCTTACATACTGTGATATAAAAGAAATTTCTGTCAGCTGTTCATAATAGGCTTTAATTGCTGGTATATCTTTAGGTAGTTAATATAGTTTTCTTCGTACTTTTGGTATTCGCTTAAGTCTGGTTCGATAGTCGCTGATATTTCAACCATATTCTCAATGGCCTCTTTAAAGCCGCCATATTCGCCGCTGCCAATTGCACTCAAAACGGCACATCCCAGTATCCCCGCGTTTGTCGAGTTCTTTGTCAGGAGAATTGGTTTTTGGGTCACATCCGAGATAATCTTCATCCACAGTGGATTTTTGATAACGCCGCCGCTTGCTACAATACTCTCGATGTTAAGATCAGCTTGTGTGATCGTGTCGATGATGTTTTTGGTTCCAAAAGCGACGCTTTCAAGTATCGAACGGTAAATATGCGCCTTCGTATGGCTTAATGTCAATCCGTAAAAAACACCTTTTGCTTTCGGATCTTTATATGGCGTACGATTTCCCTGAAAGTAATCCAGAGTGATCACTCCGTCGCTGCCGGGTTGTATGCTTTGCGCCTCCTTGGTCATTTCGGAATAGCCGTTCTCGCCCGTTATCCCGAATTCCCTCAAGAACCATTTTGTAATAGAGCCAGCAGATACTTGGCCCCCTTCAAAGCAAAACAGCCCCGGAACTACCGGATCGTTATAGGGTCCCCATATGCCATTAAGGAAAACAGGCTTTTCTGCAAATGCGAGGTGAACGAAACTTGTCCCCATCACAACGCTCATACCACCTGGCTTGTATATACCCAAGCCCAGCATGGCAACGTGGGCATCTGTTCCTCCCTGATAAACCGTCAGACCAGATGGGAGCGAATATCTTTCGGCCAAATCCTTACGGATACGTCCTACAGGCTCACCCAGCTTCATAACTCTTTTACACAGTTTCCCGCTGTCAAGCCCGATGCTTTCATAGTAGTCCTCAACCCATTCTCCATAGTCTTTGACATAATTGGCCTTGCATGTAGCCTGACATATTGAAGAGCACCACTCTCCGGTCAGATAGTGGTTCATAAAATCAAGCATCTCCACAAACCGATACATTGAGTTGTATATATCCGGTTTGTTTTTTTTCAACCACAGCATTTTAGGCATCGCCCATTCAACTGAGACCTCGCCGCCACAATATTTGAGCACTTGATGTTTCTGCTTGTTGATAAACGCGGCTTCTTCCTTTGCGCGGTTATCCATCCACAGAAGAGCATGATAGAGGTGGTTTCCGTCCTTATCTACCGGCAATACTGTGGAAGCTGTTGTGCACAGACTCAGACCTTTGATGTTGTTTATAATATGTTGGTCTGCTTCCATTAGGCACTGTCGCATAGCTTCGTCAAAACACTTGAGCCATTCAGCAGGGTCCTGCGCGGCCCAACCTGGCGCAGGATACTGAGTTGAATACGCCACCTCATTGGTGATCAGCACCCACCCTTTAGCGTCGACGATACCACATCTTACGCCTTGTGTGCCAAAGTCAACACCAATATAGTAATTGTTCGACATTCTCATTTAACACCCCGATCCGTAAGCAGATATCTTTCCTTCCAGCTGAGTTAAGAATTCTAAAATAAATGTGCCTAAAAGTCCCTAATAAAGAAACTTTTAAGTCATGCGAATCCGCTTGGAGGGAATCTCTATCTTTATTCTCTTTATTTTATCAAAGAAATAAGAAAAGGGTAAGCCATTGCTTTAAGCAATAACTTGGTGTCAACAGTGCAATGACTTACCCAAACTTTGTCGGCTACCAGTAAAGGAGGCATTTGTTTACGGAACAATTGCAACCTTTATCGCTGTCGGATCTTTCTCTGCTATCTCAAATGCTTTTTCCCAATCCTTGAGCTTAAGAACATGCGTGACGACACCGTCAGTTTTTATTGATCCATCCAACATTCCTTCAATCACCGCTTTGTAGCAGTTGGGGCTTAAGTGAGATCCGTGAACGTTGATCTCTTTGGTATCACCCACAACATTAAGGTCAAAAGGAATGATGTCCGCATAAATACCGAACTGAACGTAGGTGCCAAGATTACGAATCGCTCCTAAGCCTTGTTCTGAACTGGCTGGATGGCCCGATGCTTCAATAAACTTATCGCAGCCATAACCGCCGGTGAGTTTCTTGATTTCTGCGACCACATCACACTCAGCCGGGCTAAATACATAATCAGCTCCAAATTCAATTCCCTTTTCCAGGCGGTTCTTGCGTACATCGAGGCCAATAATCATCTTGGGCATATACTTTTTCGCTATAGAAACCATAGCAAGTCCTATCGCTCCCAAACCGCTTACCACCAACACATCTGAATGTTTAAGCTCCGCACGGTCCACCGCGTGCATTGCACAACCATAAGGCTCGATAATCGAACCCAACTCTATCGGGAAGTCTTTAGGTACTTTGTAGACACGCGCGTTTTTGCTTAGCTTGCAATACTCCGCAAAACCACCCGGGCACGCTTTTCGAAAACCTGTGATCTCATGAGGTAAGCACATCCAGTAATTTCCCTGGAGACAATATTCGCACTCACCACAAGGCACAATCTGCTCTACCGCAACCAAATCCCCCACTGCCACATGAGTGACACCTTTGCCGATTTCCACTACTTCTCCAAAGAATTCATGACCGCCAATTACAGGTGTCTGTATATACTGTGTTTCAGGAGACTGGCCCCATACGCGCTTTCCGCCATGGTATGTTTTCGTATCACTGGCACATACGCCACAGGCATGTACCTTTATCAGCATTTCGCCGTCCCCAACTTCAGGTACATCTACTTCTTCGTATCTGTAATCAAGCGGTGCGTATATGTTCAAACCCATCATCTTTTTTTTCATGATTTTTACCTCCATAATTTATTTCTGTTTATTACTCATCCCTAAAGGACGTCGTCTGCAGCAAGACCGCAATAATAATGATCGCGCCTTTGATAATATCCTGCGGATAAGAAGGAACCGCAAGCAGATTCATAATGTTACCAATTAAAGCCAAAACAAATACGCCAACCAGCGCTTTCACCGGAGTGCCTTTTCCGCCAGCCAGACTCGCACCGCCGATAACGCAAGCCGCGATAGCATCCAATTCCCAACCTTGGCCCAGAACCGGCGCGCCCACCTTTGAACGTGTAGCCGAAAGAACGCCAGCAATACCGCAGAGCAACCCGGATATCATGTATACCGACAACTTAATCCTTCTCACATTAATACCGGCGAGTCGAACGGCTGTCTCATTGCTGCCTATGCCATATACCAAACGACCAAAAGAAGTGTATTTCATAACAAACCACATAATCACGACGATTGCAGCCAAAAATGCGCCTAGCAACGGCGTGACCTCACCAATTGTTGCTGCCTGCTCAGGGGTTCCCGCAATGATCTTATACGTGGAAATCCATTCAATCGAATTTTCAGGCAGCATGATCGGCGCCCCGTTAGCCACAAAAAGCACAAGGCCTCGTGACATCGTCATCATTGCCAATGAGGCAACAAACGGAGCCATCCTGGCATATGCTACCAGCAACCCCGTTAACGTGCCCAGCACTGTCGCAGTCAACACGGCTAATACCACGGAAAGGAGTATAGGCAGCCCCAGTGTCGTAGCAAAGTAGGCTGTAAAAACCGAGCCGACTGCCACAAGCGATCCAACCGAAAGGTCTATACCACCTGTTAGAATGACCAGAAGCATACCCATTACCATAAACGTCGTGCCGGCATTCTGTCTTATCAGGTTGCCGATATTCTTCCAAGAAAAGAATTCTGTTGATAGCAAAGCGCATACAATGAACAATAATATGAACATAATGTACGTATTGTATTTGAGTAGAAACTTAACGAAAGTAAGTTTTTCTTTCTTTTCAATCACTTTTTCCATACTAAGCCACTCCCATTTCTAAAGCTATTAGATTACTCTCCGTAATTTGACTTTTTTCCAGTTCTCCAACCACTCTGCCAAAACGCATGACCATCACTCTGTCACACATACCAATCAGCTCAGGCATTTCAGACGAAATCATGATTATTGCAACGCCCTTGGCAGCAAGGTCATTGATATTCTTATAAATCTCCACCTTGGCACCCACGTCCACACCACGAGTCGGCTCATCAAGAACGATAACTTTGCAATCAGCCGCCAGCCATTTAGACAGCGCTACTTTTTGCTGGTTTCCGCCGCTTAAACTGGACGCATTGTCTTCGGTCGAATTGTATTTGGTATTTAGCTGAGCGAGTACATCCTTGACGAGCGCCTTTTCCTTCTTCGCGTCAAATATACCCAACTTATTCTTCCCCTTGAAAATCGCAGCCAGCGTCGTGTTTACACGGATAGATTGTTCGAGAAGCACACCTTGCCTTTTTCTGTCCTCAGGCAGTAACCCAAAGCCTTTTTTGACGGCTTGCTTCGGCGAACTAAAACGTATTTTTTGGCCAAAATAAATGATTTCGCCGTTCTCCATCACATCTGCCCCAAATATGGCACGCATCGTTTCTGTTCTTCCAGCACCCACCAACCCTGCAAAACCAAGAACCTCTCCACTTCTCAAATTAAAGCTAACGTTGTCAACCATCTTTCCGGCGCAAATATTCTTTGCCTCAAAGACAACTTCACCAGTTTTTGAATCACGCTTCGGGAACATTTCTGTCATAGGTCTGCCAATCATTTTGTTGATAAGGCCTTCTTTATTTATTTCCTTAGTTATAACTGTGTCAACATATTCACCGTCCTTCATGATCGTGATACGGTCACAAAGGTTGAATATCTCTTCGAGTCTGTGTGAAATATAAATGATGCTGACACCGTCATTTTTCAGTTGGTTAATTAGAAGAGACAATTTCTCAATCTCTGCAAATGTCAGCACGGCAGTTGGCTCATCAAGTACCAGAACCCTCGCTTTTCTTGACAGTGCTTTGCATATTTCTACAACCTGTTGATGTGCCACCGGTATGTCACTAACAAGGGTCATCGGCGAAATATTCCCAAACCCGAGAGCATCCAACAACTCATGAGCACTCTTTGCAAGGCTCCGCCAATTAATAATCCCCTTTTTCTGTGTCAGATGATCTATAAAAATATTTTCAGCAACTGTTAAATGTGGGGCAAGCATAAACTCTTGATAGATAACTGCAATACCTTTGTCGATACTGTCTTTTGGTGAATGTATATTGACGTCTTCGCCATCCAATACGATTCGGCCTACATCATGACGATGAGCTCCGGATAACACTTTAATCAATGTTGATTTGCCTGCACCATTTTCGCCAACCAAGCCGTGTATCTCGCCCGGCTTGACTTGGATTTTCCCATTCTTCAATGCCTGAACACCACCGAAGGCCTTTTGGATGTCCAGCAGTTCTACTTTATATTTATCACTCATTGATAACCTCCTGGTGTATTCCAATTATTAGTCCCATTTACAGCCTAATTGAGATACACGCAACCGCATGAGTACGGTTGCGTGTATTTTCTCATCATGATCCGATTTATCGGTTATCCTTAGAAGTTTGCATTGGGATCATAGAATTCGTCGACGTTTTCAATTGTAATCGCCGCAGGAGGAGTCGTCGTGGTCAGTTCGTAGCTAGCCGGATCTTTGCCGTTTATCAGGATATCAATAGCGATATCAACCGCTCCCCTTGCGATAACCGGAGGTGCATTCAGGCCTGTCGCGAGGTACTTCGTGCCATCTTTGATCAGCTTGTAAGCTTCCTTCTGACCGTCAGCAGCTGCTACAATGTATATCTGTTCCATCAGACCAGCGTTCTCAACAGCTGTCATAGCGCCAAGAAGCATGTTGTCGTTCTCGCCGAGAAGCAAGTTAACCTTAGCAGCGTTTGCTACCAGCAGGTCTTCGGCAGCTGGCAAACCTTCTTCAGAAGTCCAGTTGCCCCAGCCCTGTCCAAGGATGTAGAAATCAGCCGCTTCATTGTAGGCCTTACCATTATCCGTCAGTTCCTGATTCATCGTTTCAGCCGCTTCCCAAGCAGCCGTTTCGTCCAAACCAGCGCGGGATCCGATAATACCAGCCATCAGACCAGTACGTCTTTCCTGACCAACTGCATTACCTTTCTCACCCGAGATCAGAATGGAGTTAATCGTCTCACCCTGGTAGTAGTTGTTACCGAAATGCTGACCAACCATATATCCATTGGCTTTGTTGTCCGAATACACTGTCGTTGTCATGTTCTCACTCTGGCACAGGTTATCAATACCGATGAGCGGAATACCTGCTTCATAGCACAAATCAGCAGCTGCAATTGAGCCTACCGGATCAATCGGATTCCAGAAGATCAGATCAACGCCCTGCGAAACATACTGTTCCATAAGAGCAAATTCAGATTCGAGATCCTGCTTGGCATCCTGATTACCTACAACTTCGAACCCAGCTTCTTCCGCATACTGCTGAGCCTTCTGTGCCAGGTCAACGAAGTAGGGATTGTTCTGAGTCTTGAATAGAATGCCTACACGAAGCTTATCAGCACCTTCAACGGGCTCGGCTGCCGGGCTTTCTTCAACCACCGCTTCGCTCTCGACAGGTGTGCTTTCCACAGGTGTGCTCTCTTTAGGTGAGTTTGCACCACATCCAGCAAACATTGTCACTATCATAACAAGCGACAATACCACGAACAGTAACTTCTTCATTCTTTTTCCTCCATTCAATTATGTTTATTGCAGTATTACTGCAAATCATTTCCTGAGAATTATTTTTGACAAACGAGACAGCAGTTACGGAAAGTCTCAATAAACTTTCCTACGATTTAATATTGCTTACGAAATTATTTCTATTCTGTTGGTTACTCGCTATTTAGCACCGAGTGGGAATCACAGCTATTATGATAATGTAAATCAGCAGATAGATAAATCTATAGAATCATCATTAACATTAATAGAATTTTATAAAATATTACTGTTTTAATTTTCGAAAACTATTTTTAATATAATTTCTTTGGTTATTTATAATCATATTGTTTTTTCGCATGAAGTGAAATTGTGCATACGATTTCTTGAATCCCATATGCGTTGTAATTTTATACCGGACTTGAGGCGAAAACCAAGTTTGACTATCCAAGGTGATATATATCTAGATCTTAAACACTCAAACCATCTATCTCTTTGGGCAAGAAGATAATAAACTCCGTTCCCTTGTTAAGCTTGCTGCTGACTTTGATCGAGCCTCCATGTGCCAAAACAATGGATCTCACAATTGTCAAGCCAATACCTGCCCCGCCCCTCTTTCGGCTACGCGACTTATCTGACCGATAAAACCGTTCGAAAATATGAGGCAAGTCTTCGTCCGATATACCGACACCCGTATCTCTGATGCTGATCTGGGCGCCGTTATTTGTTTCTTCGTGATATACATCTACGCTGTCACCCGGCCTCGTAAACTTTAATGCGTTTGATAAAAGATTTATCAAAACCTGACTCACCTTATCCATGTCAGCGATAACGAACAAGCTACTTCCATGGTACGTCAGAGATTTATTATCCTTCTCAAAATCATTATAAAAATGATTGATTGTATTTTCTATCAATACCGACAGATCAAACCTTGTCTTTTCCAGTGTAAAGCTCTGGCTCTCGAACCGAGCAAGCTCCGCCAGATCGTCTACCAAACGGTTCAAACGTATAATCTGCTCGTGCAGCACTTTCACACGATCTTCATTCATCTCCATAACGCCGTCCAACACGGCTTCAAGATTCCCCTGCATCGTAGTTAGCGGAGTACGCAGCTCATGCGCAATATCCATGGATGTTTGTTTACTCAGTATTTCCTGCTTTTGCTGTGTCTCTGCAAGATTGTTGACTGTGTCCACAAGACGCCGAATTTCTTTTGTATTGGAACGTTCGGATATTTTGCTGCCATAGAAACCCTGAGCAATCATCTGCGCTTTATCAATCACGCGGGAGATGGGCCTGCTAAGCTGTCCAGACATAATAATCCCAAGTCCAAGCGCCAAAATGATAGATGCCACACCTGCCCATATAATCAGGCTGTTAATCGTATTAATAAAATAAAGATCATTGTCTGTATAGTAAAATGGGCCGTAATAACCCACGCTGACATTGCCAATAATCCCATTGTCGGAAAGAACATCATATTTCGTTTCCTCATAACCGCCCTCCCACTGCAAATAGCGGCTTTGCATATTACGATTCATGTTGCTTAGCATCTGCTGACAAAGTCCGTTGTTATGCGTGGTCGCATCCCATACGACAGCACCACCCGTATCCGTTACCTTAATAATCATACCGCTTTCCAGTGCATTGATTCCGATATTCTCTATATAAGGTATGTCCCATCTGCCCGCTTCCTTATACCGCTCAGATATCAAAGATACGTTTTTTTGAGCTTCACGCTGCTGCTGAGCTGTGACATAGCTGCGAAACTGTGTTTCCAGCAGCGCGTTTGATACAACGATCACCATGACCACACAGATAATTATAACGAGCACATACGATAGTGATAGTTTGGTTCTTAAGCTATACCGCATGCTATACACCTCCGAATTTATAGCCCATGCCATGAACAGTGAGAATATAACGACAGTTCTTTGTATCCGACTCAATCTTTTGCCGCAGGTTCTTTATATGCGAATCTATCGAGCGATCAAACCCCACATAATCGTCACCTAATGCAAGGTCAATAAGCGCACTGCGGGTGAACGTCCTTGTCGGCGACTTTGCCATGGTGCTTAATAGCTTGTATTCAATTGGAGTCAGGCTCACGGATTCACCGTTTTTTAGCACTTCATGGGTGATGGTATCGATCATGAGTTCTTTATTATTAAAGCTTAACAGGCTGGACACCCCAAAGTTCATTCCCTCAGTACGGCGGAGCAGAGCGCCCACGCGCGCCACAAGCTGACGCGGGCTAAAAGGCTTGGTTACATAATCGTCGGCACCGATATCGAGTCCCTTTAAAATATTTGCTTCTTCAACCTTGGCCGTAAGCATGATGATAGGCACCCGCGATGTTTTCCGTATCGTCCGGCAAACATCTTCCCCGCTGATATCCGGTAGCATCAGGTCCAAAAGTATAAGGGAAAGAGGCTGACTGTTGAAAATCGTCAGCGCGTCCTTCCCGTTAAATGCCTTATAAGCTGTATACCCGCTTTTCACAAGATACGACTCGACAAACTCCACAATAGGTTCTTCATCATCCACTACGAGTATATTTGCTTTATCCATAGGTTTCCTCTGCTATATGTTCTTGAACCGCCTAAGGCTCAAAGGATTCCATAAGCACATCATCCGAGCCATAAGCTTCGCTCTCTTGTGCGTTGTCCATCGGTGCTGCAGTCGGCTCAGCATGACAAGTTCGGTAAACGTCATAGACAACCAATCAGACAGTCCAGCTCGTTCAGCACTCTATTAGTTTGGCCAGATAACTGCACCGGATGCCGAAAGCCGCGATTGTTTTATGGCTTTGTGTCGGCCTCATTCAATGTGCGGCTTTGCTTTGTTGTTTTTATTGAGGTCACAGCAATCAAGCTTCTGTTTGCCAAACGACTGCTCGTTGATCTCCGCTAAACGTTTCAAGTAATTATCAATCTTCTATTTCCAGTTTCTTAAACATAAAACCACCCTTTCTTTAACCGCAGCTGCCGCCGCCCCGGGGCCACAAGGTCTGCCTCCTTGTGTTACTCCTATCTTTTCCATTTACCGAACAATGCGCTGTAATCCGCCATCACTTCATCAGTAATTATAACCTGATCATCAGTTTCCGTTTTATCATTCTCGAATATGGGGACCGGATTGCATCCGCCTTTGACCACTTCAATCTGATCAATTGTGAACCGGTTTCCGCAGTTTTGGCAGACAAGCACGTCGCCATCCTGCTTATAAAAGCCGCGTCCCGAGTCAAAACAGACCTGACACGTGTTAAAAGCCGTCCTTACCGTCCCGTCGCTCGCACGAATCGCGATCACTTCCATATAAGTTTCACCAGATTGATAAGGATAAAAAGCAGCTTCTTCAGTGACCGCATTTTTATCAATTGTGATACCCTCTGACTGGTAAACGGCAGCTTCACTGCTTTGCGTTGTTTCTGCAGTTTTCTTGTCTTCGGGAATCACCGCAGCGATACTCGAGTTGTCATCTTTCCCGTTTATCAATATGTAACCTGCCACACCGACAGCCACAATGATAAAAGCAAGAGCAAGAATGATCGTTGTTTTCTTTAATTTCATTTTAGATTTCTTTTTGGTCGCCATAGTTTATTTCCGCCTTTTTATAATGTAATTGAATCATACCAAACAGTTATGGAGTTTTTATGAAGTCAGAAAAAATTATTAAATTGGATTGGACATTAACCTCTCTAAAATCTCCACATAGATGTGATACAGTTTAAACATGAAATACAAAGGATAAATGGAACCTAAGGGCAAGGGTTTTCTTTGCCCTGTTTTGTTACCACGTCCGATATATAACAGCTGGTAAATAAATAAGCAGTATAAATACTTTGAACATGAATAAATCATGAATTATTTTATACTCCATAATTTCTACATAACTTCTCGCTATTCTATAGTTCAAGTTTAATAGGAGGTTCTTTATGGAGACTGGCAAAACAAAGACTGAGGTACTACATGTTGATGGTATGACATGTACCAGTTGTCAGAACAAAATTGAGAAAAAATTGCGTAACACTGTTGGCATTTTAAGAGCAGATATAAGCTATATCGCCGGTACAGCGACCGTGGCTTACGACCCGGATGCGATTTCTCAAAATAATATCGTCTTGATAATTCAAAAGCTTGGGTACCAGGTAAACAACTCGCGGCAAAAACCAAACGCACGGCGTGCTGTTGGTTTTCTCATTATCATTGCTGCTTTATATGTCATACTCGAGCAATTCGGTATTTTGAACCTTCTGGTTCCCACTCAATTGGCGCAGACCAATATGGGTTATAGAATGCTTTTTGTTATTGGCCTTATTACATCCGTTCACTGTGTGGCGATGTGCGGCGGCATCAATCTGTCTCAATGTATACCAAGAAGCGATAGTCGTGAAGAAACAAATCCAGCCGCTGGTAACAATCGCATTACGGTTTCCAGCCGTGATATCGCTCACGGCAAACGCGCTTTAAAGCGAGACAATCGCACTGCGGCGCTCCGGCCAGCGTTTCTATATAACTTGGGCAGGGTCATTTCATATACGGTTGTGGGGTTCATTGTCGGAGCATTGGGTTCGGCAATCAACTTTTCAAACACGGCGCAGGGTGTTTTAAAACTTGTCGCAGGCGTGTTTATGGTTATCATGGGCGTGAATATGCTCGGCATTTTCCCGTGGCTTCGTAAACTAACTCCAAGAATGCCCAAAATCTTCGCCCGGAAAATAAATACCGGAAAATCCAAAAGTAATTGTCCTTTGGTTGTGGGGCTTCTGAATGGATTGATGCCATGCGGGCCTTTACAGGCCATGCAGATTTATGCCCTCTCAACCGGCAGCCCGTTTGCCGGCGCCTTGTCCATGCTGCTGTTCAGCTTGGGTACCGTACCTCTTATGTTTGGCTTGGGTGCGCTGAGTTCAATACTGAGCAAAAAATTCACTCAAAAGGTAATGGTAGCGGGCGCGGTTCTGGTCGCAGTGCTTGGTCTATCCATGGTCTCGCAGGGGTGGGGGCTGTCAGGCCTTTCATTGGCATCAGTCGTGCCGCAAAGCGCCAATGTAGCCGTACAAGCCCCGGATTCGACTATCGAGGACGGCGTACAGATTGTTAAATCCGAGCTGTCGTCCGGCAGGTATCCGGCTATTACCGTGCAAGCTGATATACCCGTCAAATGGACGATCGACGCGCCGGAAGGCAGTATAAACGGCTGTAACAACAGGATATTCATTCCTGAGTATGGTATTGAGTATGAGTTTAAGCCGGGTGAGAATATCATCGAGTTTACACCGGTAAAGGCGGGGACATTTCCTTACAGCTGTTGGATGGGCATGATACGCAGCTCCATCACTGTAACGGAAGAGGGCGCAGCGTCTACAGCTGGTACAGATATGCCGTCCGCAAACGATTATGATGGAACTGATGGTGAAGTTGACTCAGGCATCTCCGAGCCGGTTCCAGCGGGATATCAAATCCCTGTCGATAACGTTGTTGTCTCTAAGGAAACAACATACGAGGGTTATCCAGTTCAGGAAGTCACGATCGAACTGAACGAAGACGGTTTCAGTCCCGCAGTTGTGATCGTCGAATCGGGCTTAGATGTTAAATGGAATATAAAGAATTTTCTTTCGGAAAATGTAGAATTGTTGGTCCCCGGTTATGCCGCGCAGCTTTCGCTTACTAAAGGTGACAACCAACTGTTCTTCTCTCCCACCAGCAGCTTCGACTTCTCCACAGGGGACAACGCATTCTATGGTTATTTTAAAGTGGTGGATGAAATTGATACGGTGGACATTACAGCCATAAAAAAGGAAGTAGCCAATATGAAACACTGATATGGCCGTCTGAAGCACTGGAAAGCACACACAAGATCAATACCATTGTGTTTGACAAAACCGGTACCATCACCGAAGGCAAGCCCACCGTCACCGATGTGCTTGTACCAAGGGGCGCTGACCCGAATGAGTTGCTGAAGATCGCGGCGTCGGCAGAAAAAGGCTCGGAGCATCCGCTCGGCCAAGCCATTGTGCATGGTGCTCAAGATAAAGGGTTGGGGCTTTTGAAAGTGGACAACTTTGAAGCCATTACCGGACGTGGTATTCAGGGAACTGTCAGCGGCAGAGCGGTACTGGCCGGAAACCGTAAGCTAATGGATGAAAGGAGCATTTCACTCTCTGAATGGGCGGAAGCCTCCGATCAACTTGCAGAAGAAGGCAAAACGCCGATGTATATCGCGATAGACGGAGGGCTGGCGGTTATCATCGCGGTGGCGGACGTCGTGAAGCAAAGCAGCCGTGCGGCTATTGAAAGCCTGCACAGCATGGGCATTGAAGTGGCGATGATTACCGGCGACAACAAGAAGATCGCCGCGGCCATTGCCCGCCAGGTGGGCATCGACAGGGTGCTGGCTGAGGTGCTGCCGCAGGATAAATCCAATGAGGTCAAAAAGCTGCAAAGTGAAGGCAGGACGGTGGCTATGGTGGGCGACGGCATCAACGACGCGCCTGCGCTGATCCAAGCGAATATCGGCATCGCCATCGGCTCCGGCACTGACGTGGCAATGGAGTCTGCGGACATCGTGCTGATGCGCTCGGACTTGATGGATGTACCGACAGCCATCAATCTTAGCAAAAGAACCATCCGCAATATCAAGCAGAACCTATTCTGGGCGTTCGGATATAACGTTATCGGGATTCCCATCGCAGCCGGTCTACTTTATATATTCGGCGGCCCGCTGCTCAATCCGATATTTGCGGCGGCAGCCATGAGTTTAAGTTCCGTATCTGTGCTGACAAACGCACTGAGATTAAAAAGGTTTAAGGCAATAAGCCGGGAAAGGAAGACAGTATAATGGCAAAGATTAAGAAGACAATCGCGCTGGTGCTGGCAGGATCGGCGGTATCTATGATTTTCGCCGCCTGTGCACAGCTGGATGTGGTCGGGCAGCAATCCATCGCTTCATTCAAAGCAGTGCTGGATGCATCAGGAGATATCGTGAAAGCTGATGAATCAAATTTCGGATGGTCGCTAACCGCGCCAGATGATTCGGCACGTTTCATTTGGAGCGAGGATTATAGCATAAGCCCAATCCATGACGTGATGCTCGAGTTTGACGCCCAGCCGTTCCTTGACGCAGGGCTGGATACCAGCAAGCTGCCGGATAATTACGTTTTCTATGAAGGTGAAACGGCGGGCGGCATGGGAAGTAAAAAGCTGATGGTCGGTACAAAGCTCGGCACAGACAAAATCAAGTATAGCGGAGAACCCACGCCGCTGTCTGCCTACGAACAGATTGTAGGCAAGTACCGTGCTTCCATCAACTATCATACTGCTCTTGACCACTATGGCGTCATGTTGGGCGATGGTAATATGTTCGAGTGGGCTAAGGACTTGAAAACCAACAGCAACGATAACAGCGTTCAGGACAAAGACATCGTGTTTGTTCTGAATCCAGAACCACTGACTGCGGCGGGCGTTGATCCTGAGAAGGTCGAGGGCTGGGTATACGCGCAAGTTCCCGTAGAAGAAGGCGGAAAATGACGCAGGTGTGGAAGCTGCTGAAGCCATTTGATTTACAATAACCCAATTGAGGAGACTACTATGGAAAAAACAATTTTGAATGTCGAAGGCATGTCCTGCGAACACTGCGTGAAAGCCGTGAGAAATTCGGTAGGCGCACTGCCTGGTGTAACCGACGTTTCTGTGGACTTAAAAAGCAAAACTGTTACCGTTGAGTATGACCCTGCAAAACGACGCTCGAAAAAATAAAAATCGAAATCGAAGATCAGGGCTATGACATTATTGGTTAGGTTTTTAGGAACCGGGAGTTGCGCTTTGGCGATCCCGGTTCTCCAATTAGTCATAAAGATAATGAGGATACCGGTTCTGGGACCCAGCAGCCATTTTAAATAAAGGAGCAAGAATGACTAAGAAGCGAGGCGCCAACGGTACCGATATAATGCACTATGACGAAAGCTCCTTCGCTCTGCTGTCGGTCGAGTGACCGACGTACGCATTCAACGCCACAAGGCTGTCGGCACGCATATATCAGATATTGTTGTTATACATGATTTTTCTGAACAAAGTACACAGGCCACGATTTCATATATCCATGCGCAAAGCCCATGGATCGCCGCCGCGAGCAAGACCGAAGCGTTACTTACGGGCGGCAAAAATATGCTGTAGGCACACCAGAGACATACAATGTATAAATTGGTAAATAAAAGTGCCGAATCGTCAGGATTCATCGGGACTTTTTTGGTGACCCACCGGAGATTCGAACTCCGGACACCTTGATTAAAAGTCTCGCATGTTTTGCTATCACACGCATAATAAAGGGCTTTTTCATCGTTTTATGATGCATATAATGTACGTCATGAATATCCGTTGGCACACCTATTGGCACACAGTTCGAAATAAATAAGCCTCCACCCCTTAAGGGGCTTGTGTAGCAATAAAAGATGTTTTCAAACCATATCGCGCAAGTGAGCTCAGCACATTGGCCACCTTCTGTCCAAACAGGAACATACCATTTGGTGAGTAACCACTATGCGTAAAATCAATAAGCAACTCTCCTAAAGCCACCACATCAAACATATTGTTTCTCTCCCATATCATCTATGACATCAATTGACCAACTATTGCAGTAGGTCTCCCCTGCGGGAAGCCAGATAAGGTCTTCTTGTTGTGAAATATCCTCCACTATACCGTCGTGCGACGGCAACGACGACCACGGTTCAACACAAATATATGGAGCAATGGTTCTTGACCTATGCCACAAACCGATATAAGGCATATCAGGATATGTCACACGTATGGCTTTCGTTCCTTTATCGCTCATTAGCACGACACTGCGCGCCGCACTTTCCAGCACAATGGCATCTTGATCAAACATGCAGTGTTCCAGATCCAATCGTCCGTTGTTTAGCGAAAATGGCTTAGTCTCACCCGTGCGAAAACATGTATCGCTGAATCCCACGCGGACAAGCGCAGCCGCCTCATCAAACTTCAGGTAGTAGTCTTCAAATTGAAGCCCCTTCTCAAACGGCAGCGCAAATCCCGGGTGACCCCCAATCCCGAAATACATGGTGCGCTGGCCTTTGTTTTCCACCGTATACGTGATATTCAGGCATGCATTTTCCAACCGGTATTCAATGCCCAGCACAAAACGAAACGGATACATCACTCGTGTTGACTCATCATCTTCTAAATGAAATGCAACGGCAAACTCGTCAATCCGTTGTACAACAAACTGTTTACAGGCCGCAAACCCGTGTATACCCATATGATAATCTTTCCCATCCAGCCTGTACGTCTCTTGCGTTAGCCGCCCGATATAAGGAAAAAGATTAGGGGCGCGATTTCCCCAATAGCTGCGATTGCCATTCCACAGATATTCTGTTCCGTCTGAGTCTTTGATCGACTGTAATTCTGCACCTAGCGCCGATATGACGACAGTCAGTCTCTCATTTCTAATAACAATCTCCATAACTTAACCGTTTGCCTTAGGGTACTCATTACAAAGAAAGCGGTATGGCGGTTCATCTTCCGTAATTGCCGGAAAACGCCCGGCTTGTTCATAGAACCGGTTATCATTAACGTCATCATTGCACATAGATACTTCACCCAGCAGCACAGAGCCCGTACCCGCTTCAACGCTGAAATCATGGTACATTCCTTGCATAATTGTGATACTGTCGCCGGGGCAAACCTTTACCTGTGTACCCGCAGGCACCTTATAGCACCGCCCGTCCGAATATATGGTCACATCCTTTTCCCTGTCCAATTCACCGTCCGGAAGAGAATTATAAACACGAATCAATACATTTCCGCCGCCACGGTTAATGATATCTTCCATCTTGCTCCAGTGAAAATGCATGAGCGCATACTGTCCATCTCTCAGCATTAGCAGCTTTTCGGCATACGGCTTATTGTATTGGCTCATTTTCAGATTGCCGTTACGCAGCGTGATGAGCGAAAACCCTTTGCTGTCAAAATCACCGAGCCCAAAATCCGTGATGTCCCAACCCAGCATGTTGTCGCGGATTTCATCGTATTCGTTGTTTTTGCTCTGCCAATCCTGCGGTGTCCAATTGCAAAACGCCGGTAATTCAAAGCGGTGCTCTTCGATAAGTTGCTCCATTTCACGTATGACTGCATTGATTTGTGAACGCTTCATGATATACCTCCCAATATACTTATATTCTGATATCTGTTTTCTACAGTGTGTTGTAAAGCTCTTTCATGGCTTGATTGAATTTGCAATACTTATTGTATTTCTCTTGATAGCCTGTTTGGGCTGATGCCACTTATTGCTGTCTGCTCTTGTTTTGTTCTTTTATTTCTTTATATTTTTCGAATTGTTCATCCCAGACCACTGTATCCTTGGGCTCATACACTTTTACATCAAACGAATGACGAATGACTTCACGCATTTCCGCAATATCCTTGACTTCGCCCGATGCTTTCGCCTGTACCATGAGATTGCCGATCGCTGTCGCTTCATGCGGACCGGCGACCACCGGGCTTTTGATCGCGTCAGCCGTGATCTGGTTGAGAAGAATGTTTCGCGCACCGCCGCCCACGATATGCAGCACATCGATGTTGCCGCTTTTGAGCTTCTCAAGGCCCTGAAACGCTTCACGGTAGCTCAGCGCAAGGCTCTCGTATACCGTGCGCGCAATTT
>JAEWQS010000009.1 GCA_023399095.1 Bacillota bacterium | reverse complement strand
CCTTCAGCGCGGGCAACATCAATGCCGATGACAACACGGGCGATATACTCATATCGTGCGAGGCCACGGCCACGGACGGCACGAAGTATGCCGTGAACGGCAGTGTCAAAGTGCTGCGTATTGATTTAAGAAGTAGCGGAGAATGGTTTTTTGATGGCATCCCATTATATGCGGGCGGCACTTTACATGTGAATCATAATTACAGTGGCGTCACGCCTAATAATGCTACCATTATATGCAATAAATATACACCAAACTCTTGGACGAAGAATGGTGGTGGTGTTAACTATAATGTGACAGTTGATACGAACGCCGCTGCTGCCATCGGCGATCCAATACCCTACCCATCCTATAGCAACCCTAATTTAGATAGCAACGTCAAAATACTCCCTTCAGGTTCATATTTAGCTAACGTAAACGCAATCTCACAAGGCATCATATATTGTCAGGGCAACCTAACCATCAATGCATGGGCACCGGTTTACAAGGATATCTACTGCGATGGTATTTTAACTATATCCGGCACCGAATTTTATGGAAATATATACTGCCGAGACATTGTGGAATTTTCAGGCGGTTCCTTTTCTGGTAATATTATCTGCGACGGCATCGTTAAAATTTCGAGCTGCAATAGAACGGGATTTATCATGGCTGGTGAATCCATTGAAGTCCGTTGGGGAAGTGATTATAACTGCAGCTATTATGCGGTCGGCCCCATAAACATCACCGGTGCGGGCGGGTCTTACGGTGTGGTTTATTCCGCAACCCAGCTAAACCTTGGCGATTTTTCCGGAAAAGGCATCTTTTTCTCCGGCGGTGACGTTTTTCTAAATGGCAGTCCCGGCATGACAGCACTGGTTGCCAAAGGAACCGTACACATAAATGGCAAAAATCTCGCGATCTCGTATGACCAAAGCTACATCGACAGTGTGAAAGCCAATAACCCTTTCTTCTTTCCCAGTTCAGGTTCGGGCGTAGGCAGCAGCAACACCCCCACCTCTGACGTGATTCAAGGACAAACCGTTACGGCTGTGGGCCGTATAAACTAAGGAGGCAGAATATGCCCATCGTACAGACAGCGGCGATATCTGTGGATATCGGCCACTCCAACCTGAAAATCGTGCAGACCTCGGCAGACGGCAGAATCGTCAAATTCGCCGTGCACAAAATGCCCGAGGGCTGCATCGACGACCTCACCATCGTCTATGAGGACGCGCTCGTGGAGGCGCTCAGAAAGTCGCGCAGGCTGGCCAAGCTCGGCAGCGGCAAATGCAGCCTTGTGGTCAGCGGCAACGATATCATCATCCGCCACTTCACGCTTCCGATACTCGGCGAAGAGCAGCTGTATCAAAACGTGCTGCATGAGATTGCGGGCTATCTGCCCGTGGAGCCGGACAAATATTTCATTGATTATAAAATCGCGGGAACGACGGAGGAAGAAGGCATCAAGATGTATACGGTGCTTGTCACCTGCGTTCATCAGCGCATTTTGGGTAAATACAAAAAGACATTTAAGTCCGCGGGGCTCACGCTTAACGTGGTGGACACCTGCGAAAACGCATGTGAAAAGCTGTTAAGGCTTCATCACCAGCGCAACAAGGAGTTTTCTTTAAACGGCGGCATTTGCATGCTGGACTTTGGCACACGGCATACGCGCGTGAGCCTGTATGACAACGGTCGGTTTTACGCAAGCAATATGCTCAAGCGCTCGGGTCAAAGCTTAACCGATGCCATCGCCAAAGCGACAGGGCGCGATGTGCTCTCGTCCGAGCTGCTAAAGCGCGAGGCCGATTATTTAAACAAGCCGCATAAAAACGCCGATCTCAAGGCCGCCGTGGTGTATGAAGTGGATGCGCTGCTGCAGGAAGTTAACCGCGTTCTCGATTATTACCGCAACCGCACCAAACGCCCTATCCGCGCAATCTATACATCAGGCGGCGGCGCTTTGCTGCCGGGGCTCAATGCGTATATACGCAAGCACCTGGCCATTCCGGTCTCCCCTGCGGCGAGCCTGATCCCCTCTGGCAATGGGGACAACCCCGGCTTTGCGTTCCTGCTCAACGCCTATGCCGCCACGTTAAGTGAGGAAATGCCATGAAAAACGATATCAACCTATTTGTCAAAAGAAAGAATTCGAAAAACCGAAAAAAGCTTTTTGTGGGTCTGCTGATCGGCGCGATGTGTCTTACGGCATTTGCGGCGGTGGGCATACTGCTGCCGATGAACAGCCGCGCCAATGCGCAAGCGAAGCTCACAGGGCTCGATCAGCAGGCTCAAGCGTTCACTTTTACAGAGGAAGACCTGCTCACAAATACGGAACGAGACGCACAGCTTACTGGGCAGCTCGATGAATTAACGCTACTGCATGAATCACGCTCGGACATTCTGGCATACTTAGAGGACATTGAAAATGCGCTGCCAACCAGCGCGCAAATCACGTACATGTCGCTGACGGGCAACCAGCTTCAAATCACTGGCACTGCTCCGGGCGATGCTGAGGTGGCCACATTAAGCCTGCACCTAAGGGAATCCGATCTTTTCAGCAGTGTGTTCGTATCCACAAGCACAGTATCCGAGGAAAGCAACAGCACCATGTTCTCACTGACAGCCGCGCTGCCGATATCTCTGAGCGGTGAAGCGTTGGTGGAAGACGGAAGCGAAGCTGATGCCGAAGGCAGCAGCGTAATACCTGAACAGTCCGAGGAGGTGGCCTCATGACGATGACAAAACGCGAAAAAACGCTCGTACTGATACTTCTTGTTCTGATCGTGATATGCGCTTACTGGCTGCTGTTCTTAAACCCTTATATTGAGGATATGAAAACACTCAAGACAAAGACTGAAGAAAAACAGACGGAGCTGTATAACAAGTCGCAGCAGCAGCTCAAAAATGACGAGCTGATCAAGAGTCTTTCAGGCAAGGAGCAACAGGTCGCCGATTTAAGCGCTGGGATTGCTCATGGGTACGATCAGCCTGCCATCCTTGTGTATCTGGAAAAGACTGTGAAGGAGCATGCCGACAAGCAAACCTTTGCGTTCGGCGAAACAAGGCAAACCGGACTCATGATCGCCTGCCCCGTCACAGTGACCATGCAGAGCAGCTATGACGGCCTCAAAAGTGTGCTTTCGGAACTGGCAGACGGCGAATTCTTTGTCAAGGTAATCGGCGTTGGTGCCCAGCAAGGCGCGGAAGAAGATGTGACCACCACAGAGACGGCAGAAGACGGCGAAGCAGTATCCTCCACGACCACCAAACCAAGCGACAAGCTGAATATCTCGCTGAACCTCGAATTCTACTGCATGGTAGGTGATATCCCGGCGGACACGGCTTATCAGTTCGACAGCGGTCATGAATTTGGTGGTGACGTATTTAAATAGAAGTAACGGCTTATAAAACATTATCACAAAACAATGCCCCGCAAATCATCTGGTCATGCGGGGCATTCTTATTTCTTTATTAATTGATCATGTTGTTATGAGCTTCTAACCTCACATGATGTAAAGACAATCTGTCCGTTGATGCAGCGGAAAGTCGCAAATTCGATCGTAGACTTTGTTGTCAGGAAACCTGAGTCGATCTGAATTCTCACGTTTGGGTATATGGCTCTAATCGCATTGACACGCGCCTCGCTATTGGAGGACAGCGCTTCCTTAAGCGCTTCCATTTGCTGCACGATGCTGTCGTACTGCTCCTCAAGCTGCTCTGCTGTCTGAATAAGCTTCTGCCGCATCGCGAGCCGGTCGGCAGATATATCATTTGGCGGAGGCATTCTCGTGATGTTTTGAATGCGGTTCAGCTGCGCTTTTATCTGGCCGCGCTCCGCGTCCAGCTTGGTGTATCGCGCACGCTCATCAGGCAATATACCCAGCTCAATCTGCGTTTGGTCGCTTCCTGAAGCCCCGATGGTATTGGCGGTCACTTCCTTGCCCGCACGGATCACACCACCCAGCAGCTTGCCCCATTTGCCCTTGAGTACAACGGAATCGCTTGCTACAATCAGACAATGAACGATATAGTCTGCATAGACGCTGCCATGTGCTGTGACGGAGGTTCTTTCAATAAAACGCGCCACCACATTTCCGCCTGCTTCGAGCTTGCCCTGGCTCATTCCCTGCATTCCGTTGCGCAGCACGATATCCTTGCCTGCAGTCAGCGTAGCGCCTTCCACAAAGCCACGCACCTCGATGCTTCCTGTTGCCTCAATCGAAAGCCCGGCTATGACGCTCCCGTCAATTGTCACATCGCCGTCGAACACGACATTACCAACGCCCATGTCAACGTCTCCCACCACATGATAAACATCGGAGACTTCCACCCTGCCTTTTACAAAATCGACACGACCGCTTTTCTCCGCAATCAGCGTTTTGCCGTCTTCCGATTCCTTCACATTCTTGCCTTTGGGCAGTTTCTTTTCCTTGCCTCGTTGTGCAGGGATGGCTGCACCCTTTACCGTCATCCCGTCGATCCCGTCCTCTGGCGGCAGAACGGTGGCCACCACGTCCCCCTCGGACACACGTTCAAAAAGCTTTAAACTTTTATAGTCGGCACTGCCATCCGGCAGAATTTCAGGCGCATAGCTGCGCTTCGCGCTGAACGCAAAGACGATTTCACCGTCTTTGCCCTTTTCCGCTGGTTTCCCTTGTGCTATCTCAAGATATTTATTGTAAACTTTATTGTTTACAGTATCCCTGACGAGCGCTTCGTCAAGACCAAATGTGATTTCACATTCTGTCCTTATGCGTTCAAGCACCTCTTCCGCTGTTTTTTCGCCGCCCGATACTACAGGAGGAAACAGCATCATGCTTGCTGTCATACCGTTCGACGACACAGCCACGGCCACATCAGACTCCGCAGGTTTTTGAGCCTGCGGCCCTCCCAGGCGGATACGTATATCTTTGCGGCGAAGGCTCAAACGCAGAATATCGACGTTAAACCCATCAATTCCTCTGCGGCATAAATCGAACAGCACAAATTCTTGATGCAGCGGCTCGCCGTTTTCCTGCTCCCGTGTAATTTCAAGATACACGCCTTCGTCGGTATAACAAACCTCATATGAGGCATCCGCCGATAATTTTGGCGCTTGCTGTTCATGATCAAGCTCCCCTGCTTGTTTCACTTCTCCTGCTCCCTCAGGCAGTTGTGCTTGATTTGAATCATCCATGAATGCACACTCCTTAATTGTTTAATTGATGTTAAAAAAGCTGCCATAACTTTTATCGATAAGTTCATCTTATTAATAAACCAAATATGTATAGTTCAATAAAAAAATTCACAAATTATCTGTGTAAACCTGATTTAGCGCAGATATCCATCCGGCGATTTTTGTTCTTAGACTGTCCGGATACAGCACCTCGGCTTTGGCGCCGAATATCGTCAGCCACGAAATAAAACCGGGGCTGACGCGCACATTGACAGAAACGGTAAAGTGACCGTATCGACTATCCGAAACCGCCACATCAAGACCAAAACGGTCGAACACGGCAGTCGCAAGCTCGTCACCGAAACGGATGCGCACGCTTTGCGGCTCGCCGCCGAACATGGAAAACACGCTCCTGTGGTAATCGTCAAAATCGATATAATTTTTGTATTCGGACACCTCGCTGATGCCGCGCTGGTCTTGCTCACTTAGCTCCACACGGGTCATTCTGTCTACCCGAAAATGCGAAAGATTGTCGTATTTGTCGATATTGCAAATGAGGTAATATGCGTCCTCAAACCACATCAGCGAGTAAGGGCTCGCGCAGTACCGCTGGCCGTTTCTTTTCAGACGCTGTGTTTTGTCCGGCATATATTCGAAATAAAGAAACGTGATCTTCTTACCAAGTGTCTGCGCACGCACAATGCGGTCAATGTTGTAATAGATTTCCTCGTTGCGCGTCTTTTGCGTACGCGCCAGCTCCAAACGGCTGCGAAAGCTCGCCGACTGCGTCTGTCCGAAAAAATCACCGAGCTTTCTTATCAGCTCACGAGACTTTCTTTCGGTCATAAAGCGCGCAGCGGAAATAGCGCTGGCGCATACCTGTGCCTCGGCCATCTCCAAAGGACGCTGGCCTAAAAAGTAAGCCGCTTTTCCATCCGTCGTCTTGATGATGTCAAAGCCCACATCGCGCAGCAGATTCAAATCTCCATAGATAGATTTCCTTTCTGCTTCAATGCCGTTTTCGTGAAGGTGCGCCATAATATCACAAAGCTGCTTGGGATGGTATTCGTCCGTATACTGCTGGAAATATTTCAATATTAACAAGATCCGCGCGCGTTTCGGATAATCCGTCATTCCCCATCCCCCTCTTATAATGCCAATACTTTGATTGACACCCAAAGATATGTATAGCATAATTATACCATACATGCCGCTAAAGGAGAACACCCATGTCCAATTCAGATTCCAGCTTTCAAATTAATAAAAAAAGTCTCATCACTGCGGTTATTATCATCTTTTCTCTCATCGTCATTTCGTTCTGCCTGACGCTGTTTGTTCCGCCGGGTCAGTTTGAAACCACGACGGATGAGCAGGGCGACGTGGTCTACGTTCCGGATTCCTATACACAAACGGGCGATGCCGGTGAGTACCCCGTGTATAACATACTGCTTTCTATATTCAAATCGTTCGCACCCGGCGGCGATGTGAACGTCACGATGATCGTGATCATGCTGTTCATACTGCTGATCGGCGGGTCGTTCACGCTGCTAGAAAAATCCGGTATACTGCGCGCCGTGATCGCCAAAATCGCGGCAAAGATGTACCGGCGCAAATATCTGCTGATTGCTGTCATCTCGTTCGTTTTCATGTTTTTAGGCTCGTTCTTCGGCATACTTGAGGAGATTGTACCGCTGATTCCGCTCGTCGTGGGCTTATCGTTCATGCTCGGCTGGGACAGCCTGATGGGTCTGTCCTTAAGCCTTTTGTCTACGAGCTTCGGCTTTGCGGCGGCGCTTTACAACCCGTTTTCCATCGCCGTAGCGCAGAAGCTTGCGGGCGTGCCGCTCTATTCGGGCACATGGCTGCGTCTCATCTTTTTCGTGGTCATATACGGCGTATTGCTGCTGTTCCTTATCCGGTACGCGAAAAAGCTGGACAAAAACCCGATGGCCTCCGCGGTATACCTTGAAGATACCCAAAGGCGCGAGAAATATCAGATGAGTCCGGCGCAGATCGAGGAAGCGGCGCAGTTCAAAAAGAGCCCCATCGTGTTTGTGGGGTTGCTGCTCGGCATCATGTTCGTGTTTCTCATCGCCGCACCGTTTTTGGGGCTGGCCGATTACTCGATGATATTCATCGCCATCATATTCATACTCGCGTCCACCATCGGCGCAAAGCTGGCCGGATACAAAACCGTTGCCAAAACGTTCTTCAAGGGCATCGGTGACATCGCGCCCGGCATACTGCTGATTCCCATGGCGATGGCAGTCTCCACGATCATTCGTGACAGCGGCATTCAGGACACGCTGCTAAACTACGCGTCTCTTGCGATTACCAACACGAGTCCGTATTTAAATATCATCATCATATACGTCGCGATACTGCTGCTGGAATTCTTCGTCGCGCAAGCCTCAGCCAAGGCGTTTCTCATCATGCCGCTTGTGGTGCCGCTCGCTTCACTGACAGGCATTTCAGGGCAAGCGACCGTATTCGCTTACGCACTCGGCGACGGCTTTTTAAACGTGCTGTACCCCACCAACGCCATGCTGCTGATTGCGCTGGGTCTTACCACCGTGAGCTATACCAAGTGGTTCAGGTTCACGATTTGGGTTCAGCTGTTGATCGCGGCCATCAGCATCGGCTTCCTTATGATCGCTGTGGGCGTGGGTTATTAGGAACTGCAATGAATGCATTTATATTGATACTGCCGTTAATATTAATCAGATATGGTCTCCTGAGCTTATTGAGCAAAGCAGCATTAAAACGTGCTGCTTTCTTTCCTCCTTTGGTCGGGAGAGAAAAGGTGGCATTGTGGTGCTATCAAATTTCAACCATTCTTATATCTGTGTACCTGTTCTTCCTGAAAATCCAAACTGACCATGCATGGTTTTATATCGGTTTGATCGTCTATGCTTTTGGAATCCTTTTCTGTACAATATCTATAATAGATTTCGCAAAGCCAAAAGATAACGGAATCAATGTCAAAGGACTCTACCGAATTTCACGTAATCCCATATATATTGCATATTTTATTTACTTTTTAGGTTGCGTGATGCTGACATATTCATGGGTATTGCTTCTGCTGTTGATCATTTTTCAGATATCCGCACATTGGATTATTCTCTCAGAAGAAAGATGGTGCATGAAAGAATTCGGTGAAGAATACATAGCATACATGAAGAAGGTGAGACGGTATATATAACCTTACCGTCTATTCTAATCTACGGCTTATAGAAACTCTCTATATTCCTTACATTTTAAATGTCTATTCCAGATTTCTCTCCACATTCACCAAAAAGTCCTGCACGTTGGTGACTATTGACTTAGCGGACAGCGAGCCGCGGTCGTGCAGCTTGCCCACGGCAAACTCGGAAATATCCACCGTATAGAAATTCACAGGACGTACGATGCCGTCCTTGACGGTGTAGCAGGGCGTCATGTTACCCGTGGCAATGGCGTGCAACTGTGTCGCGAGCGTGATCACCGTGGTCGCCTGCTTGATGAGCGCGCGCATTTGAGACTGCGCTTCGTATACGTTCGCAATGACGTCGGGCAGCGGCCCGTCGTCGCGGATGGAACCGGCCAGCACATACGGGATGCCTTTTTGTATCGCCGCCGCCATAATGCCGTCCTTGATGCCGCGTTCCTCAATAAACGGCTTGATGCCGCCGCTTTTGCGCACCATGTTGATGGTATCAAGGTGGTGATAATGCCCGCCTTTGATGCTCTTTTGCGTATAAATATCCTGACCCAGTGCCGTTTTGAAAACAGCCGCTTCCAGATCATGCGTGGCGAGAGCGTTCCCCGCGAATATCGCCTGAACATAGCCGCGCTGTATCAGCCCTGCCATCGCGCGGCGCGAATCGTAGTCGAATGTACACGCAGGGCCCAGCACCCAAATGGTAAAGCCGTGCTGCTTTTCGTATTGCAGCAGCTCGTATAGGCTGTCGTAATCGCGTGAATAGGACGTCTCCCTCGTGCGCGAACCGCGAAAAGAAAAGCCGTCCTCGGTTGCGCTTTCCGCGTCAAAGGCACGCGTGTTCAAGTATATACCCGAGCTGCCATCCTCCTCACGCCCCACAACGACACTGTCGCCTTGCTTAATGAGACGCGGCTCCACCGCAAATGGCTCTGCGTCTCTGATGATGACCGCACAATCCATACGGCTTTGGCGAATGGGCTTCCATTCATCGCCGATCTTGTAGTACTCGGGGAAAATACTGGTGGCATGAAAACCCTCGGGCACAAGGCCATCCTGCTCGGCAGTCACACAGGCAGCTTCGGGCGCCTCTTGAAACAGAGCAAAATCCGGCGCGCAGTAGTCAGGCAGATTCATGGTAAACCTCCTGCAATTATTTGGGCAGCAATTCAAGCAGACGCAGCGTGGCCTTGTCTGTGACGTGATAGCACACACAGCTTCCCTGGCGCTCGCAGTCTACGATACCTGCCGCCTTGAGCTTGGACAGATGCAGTGAAATGACCGGCTGCGGAATGCCCAGCGATTCGCAAATCTGCTTAACGTGGAGCCCTTTTTTCGACAGCCCGTTTACGATGCATAACCTTATCGGATGGCCCAGCACGCGAAGCTTTGCGGCCATTGTCTCATATCTTGACAAATCCATATTATCCCTTTCTGGTGAACAATTCAAACAAAGAATATCCGCCGCTCAAGTTCTTGGCTTTGTAGCCCTGCTGCTTCAGCATGCGCTCTGCCGTATACGAGCGGTGACCGCTGCGGCAAAACACCACGATCTCTTTGTCCTTGGGCAGCTCGCTCATGCGTTCACGCAGTTCCGAAAGCGGTATGTGAACAGAGCCGGAAATTGTGCCCGCGTCCCGTTCCTTTTGAGTACGCACGTCCAGAAAAACCGAGTCACTGAGCGTCTTTGTCTCATGCCATTGCACCACCTCACTGAGATCGTTCATCACATCGGCGGCCATATAGCCCGCCATATTGATCACGTCCTTGGCGGCACTGAACGGCGGCGCATAGGCAAGCTCAATATCTGCCAGCTTATCCGCCGCAAGCCCGGCGCGCATGGCTGTGGCAAGAACATCAATGCGTTTATCCACGCCCTCTTCACCCACTATCTGCGCGCCAAGTATGCGTCCCGTTTTTTTCTCGAATATCAGCTTTAGCACAACCGCCTTCGCACCCGGATAATAGGGTTCACGCGAGAGACCGCTTACATATATCTTTTCATACCGGATCTCCCTGTTGTCCAGCTCCTTTTCAGTAAGCCCGGCGCTGGCCATTTGAGTATCGAATATTTTAACCACCGATACGCCAAGCATCTGCCTGAATTTTGAGCTGATGCCGCATATGTTGTCGGCTGCGTTGCGTCCCTGTCGGATCGCGAAAGATGCCGCGGAAGGCAATATTTTACCGCCGAACACCGACTCCACCTCAACCGCGTCGCCCACGGCATAAATATCCTTATCCGTTGTCTGCTGGTGTTCATCCACAAGTATGCCGCCCGTGACGCCAATGCCCAGCCCTGCCTTTTTCGCGAGTGCTGTTTCAGGCGTTGCCCCTGTACAGAGTATCACAATATCCGCGAACAAGAAGCGTCCTTCCGTAAGCTCCAGCCGTATGCCTTCCTCCGTCGGGTGGAACGCGACGACAGGTGTATGTGTGATCAACGCAATGCTGTTGTCCTCCAGCGCCTGTCTCGCAAACCGCGCCATATCGCCGTCGAAGGACGGCAAAGGATGGTCGCTGCGCTCAACGACGCACGTTTTAATGCCGCGCCGTGACAGATTCTCCGCCACCTCAAGCCCGATGTTCCCACCGCCAACGACGACTGCCCGCCGCACATTGTGTGTGTTGATGTGCGCAGATATCGCATTTAAATCGTTCAAGTCCTTCAGCGTGTATATTCCTTGCGTATTCGCTCCGTCGACGTCCGGACGGTCCGGCTTTGTCCCCGTCGCGAGAATGAGTTTGTCGTATTTGTGCCTAAATGACTTTCCCGTATTTAAATCATGGACGGTCACCTCGTTTTCATGTCTGTTAATAGCGGTCACTTCGCATTTAAGCTTAACCTCAATTGCGTATCGCGACATGATATCCTGCACAGACTGTATGCCTTCAACGTCCTTGACTTTTGTCACTTTGCCGATGCAGTATGGCAAAGAGCTGCTTGGGAAAGCCACGTTCTCCTTCCTGTCGAAAACCGTAATTTTCGCGTTTTCGTCAAGACGCCGAAGCCGTGCCGCCGCACTGATCCCGCCCGCGATTCCTCCGATAATGACATATTTCTTTTTCATCTTGACTCCCT
>JAEWQS010000065.1 GCA_023399095.1 Bacillota bacterium | reverse complement strand
GGCCCCAGCGTTTTGAGCTGCGGCTTCAGGCTATACGAGATGAACGCCGATACATCCGCGCCAAGCCATACCTTCTTGACATTGAGCTCACCTTCGACAAGCTTCTTGTACATTTCGTCCAGCGTATCGATGCCCGCCACATAAAGATTGGCAATCGGCTGACGGTTTTTGATCACCGCGGTGTTGCGCGCACTGCGCCCCAGCACCACGATATTCAGCACCGCATCCATGCCCTTTTCGAGCTCCTTATCAATCATACTCTCATCGGCCTTCGGATATGCGCAAAGATGCACACTCTCGGGCGCGGATGAATCCACGCTGCGCACGATGTTCTGATACATCGTCTCTGTCATGAACGGGATGAAAGGCGCGGCGAGACGACACAGCGTCTCCAGCACGGTATACAGTGTCAAAAACGCATCCACCTTGTCCTGCTCCATGCCGGGTGCCCAGAAACGCCCGCGGCAACGGCGCACATACCAGTTGGACAGCTCATCCACGAACTTATCCATCTCACGCGCGGGCTCGGTCAGCCGGTAATCATCGAGATGCTTGCTCACCGATTTGATGAGCGTGTGCAGGCGCGAGAGTATCCATTTGTCCATCACGTTATCAAGCTTTAATACATACTTGGTCGGGTCAAAATCGTCGATATCCGCATAAAGCACATAGAACGCGTACGTGTTCCAAAGCGTGCCCATAAACTTGCGCTGCGCTTCGGACACGGCATCCGCATAGAAACGGCTTGGCAGCCATGGCATGCTGCCCACATAGAAATACCAGCGCACCGCGTCGGCGCCCTGATTATCCAGCACCGTCCACGGGTCCACCACGTTGCCCTTGTGCTTGCTCATCTTCTGGCCGTCCTTGTCCTGCACGTGACCGAGCACGATGCAGTTCTCAAACGGATTGCGCTCAAACACGAGCGTGCCAATGGCGAGCAATGTATAGAACCAGCCGCGCGTCTGATCAACCGCTTCGCTGATGAAGTCAGCCGGAAAACGCTTCTCAAATTCCTCTTTGTTCTCAAACGGGTAATGCCATTGCGCGAACGGCATTGAGCCGGAATCGTACCAACAGTCGATGACCTCGCTGACGCGTTTCATCGTGCCGCCGCACTCGTCGCACTTGATTGTCACCGCGTCAATAAACGGCTTGTGCAGCTCCAATTCCTCGGGCACGTTCTGGCCCTTTTCGCGCAGCTCCGCGACCGAGCCAATCACAGTGTGGTGGCCGCACTTGCACTGCCACACGGGCAGCGGCGTGCCCCAGTAGCGCTCACGCGAGAGGCCCCAGTCGATCACATTCTCTAGGAAGTTGCCCATGCGGCCTTCCTTGATGTTCTCAGGCAGCCAGTTCACCGCGCGGTTGTTTTTCAGCAGCAGGTCTTTAACCGCTGTCATTTTTATAAACCATGTGCTTCTTGCGTAATAGAGCAGCGGCGTGTCGCAGCGCCAGCAGAACGGGTAGCTGTGCGAATACGCCTTGGTGGCAAGCAGCAATCCCCGATCCTTCAAATCTGCTATAATCTTGGGGTCGCCGTCCTTCACGAACACACCTTCCCATGGCGTTCCCGCTTTGAAGCGGCCTTGTTCGTTAACCATCTGCACGAAAGGCAGGTCGTACTTGCGGCCCACGCGCGCGTCGTCTTCACCGAACGCGGGCGCGGTATGCACGATGCCCGAGCCGTCCGACAGCGTGACATAGTCGTCGGCGGTTAAGAACCACGCTTTTTTGTCGGCCGTACCGAAATCATAAAGCGGCTCGTATTCCTTGTATTCCAAATCCTTGCCGGTATATTCTTCGATAACCTGCTTGCTCTCGCCAAGAACCGTCTCCACAAGCGCCGCCGCCATGATAAGGTCATCGCCCTCGTGCTTAACCTTGACGTATTTCTCGCGCGGGTTGACGCAAAGCGCCACGTTGGATGGCAGCGTCCACGGCGTGGTCGTCCATGCAAGGTAGTAGGTGTTTTCAGCATCCTTCGCCTTGAACTTGACGAAAACGGATTCTTCCTCAACGTCTTTATATCCTTGCGCCACCTCGTGTGACGAAAGCGCTGTACCGCAGCGCGGGCAATAAGGCACAACCTTATGACCCTTATACAAAAGTCCCTTGTCCGCCACCTGCTTTAGCGACCACCACACGGATTCGATGTAGTTGTTGTCGTATGTGATATATGGGTGCTCCATATCCGCCCAGAAGCCCACGCGCTCGCTCATGCGCTCCCATTCACCCTGGTACTTCCAGACGCTCTTTTTGCACTCCGCGATGAACGGCTCAACGCCGTACTGTTCGATCTGCTCCTTGCCGTCAAGCCCCAGCAGCTTCTCCACTTCGAGCTCCACGGGCAGGCCGTGCGTATCCCAACCCGCTTTGCGCAGCACGTCGTAGCCCTGCATCGTGCGGTAGCGCGGAACCAGGTCTTTGATGCAGCGCGTCAATATGTGGCCGATGTGCGGCTTGCCGTTCGCCGTCGGCGGGCCGTCATAGAACGTGTAGGTCTTCGCCCCTCTGTTTTTATCCACAGTCTTTTTGAATATCTCTTTTTGCTCCCAGAACTTCAAAACGTCGAGCTCACGATCCTTGAAGTTAAGGTTCTTGTCGACCTGTTTGTAAAGCATGTCTCTCTCCCTCTTTAGTTTGCCAGTTTTCTTGGCGTCAAATAATAAAAAACGTCCCTGCCCCTGGGGCAAAAGACGAATATCTTCTACGGTACCACCCAAATGACGCCCCTATTTTGGACGTCTCTTTTGTGCGCGGTAACGGGCGCAAAACCGTTTTTACTTACATCGTTTCGGCAAAAATGCGTAGCGGGTGATGACTTATGTGCCGCACTGGTCGGGGCTTTCACCACTTCCCCGCTCGCTTTGCCAATGGTTCGCACCGGCCGTGTCCCGCATCATGGCATTATCATGATTCCCATTTACAATATTCCTTATTATAAGGGTATCTTGTATTTTTGTAAAGAACGGGATCAATGTCGTTTACTCACTCACCAAATTTTGAGCTTCTCCATCACGCGCGTCACGCGGCTACCACCCGGCAGAAACGACATGTCTTCCTTTTTGAGCACGAACGCGAGTACGAGAATTACGTAAAGCAGCCCCGCCAGCGCGATTTCCAGCACTGTCGCGAGCTTGTCAGGCATTATGTCTGTCAACAGCGGGTATGTCAAATACACGAAAATGCCCATCACCCCTGCAGCAAATAAAGGCTTTATAATGTGATCTAAAAGCTTAAGCCTGAAACGGGCGTATTTGATGACAAAGACGATATCGAGAACACCGGCAATAAAGTAACATGCTACGGTGC
>JAEWQS010000192.1 GCA_023399095.1 Bacillota bacterium | reverse complement strand
TATTATATTTTGTTGTTTTTTTAAATATTGGGCAACATTAATTCAATTTTTTACACTTTTTTTGTCGAAATACTATACATTTTTGATAATATGTGTGATATTATAACACTAGATCATAAGGAGGATATGATGCTAAAAGCTCTTCGTTTTACTTTTAAAAATGACATACCCGTAAAAAAATAGATAAGGGTAGCATAAAATCGAAGAGAATTGTTTTTTGTCAGGCATCAGGGTTAATAGTGGTTGCTTATTGAAGAGTGCGGTAATGTGAAATCAAAGCTGCGGCAATCAACCCAGGCAGGTGGCTCAACGACATTGTGAGGATGAAGAGCCTTTGCTAAAGGAAACGCCAGTCATTTAACGACATTTAAGCTCATTGGGGGGTATTATTATGGAACAGCTCACGAAACAGAAAACCGTGGGAGCGCGAAGCTGTACGGTTTTAGACCTGGAAAGGGTCATGATTCGTCATAGGTTTAAAGAAGAACAAAAGAAGCTTGAAGACATGGTGACAGCACGGTTTAGAAGTGGACATATCAATTTGGGTGCAGATTCTTGCATCTTAAAGCAAAGTGTTTTATTAGATCAGCTCGTTGTAACCGAAATGGAGCTGGAAGAGGTATACACAAGATATCATAAAGGTCAGCTTTTAGACTGATCACTATTTATGTCCGCCATAGTGCGGATTATTTATTAATGTTGTTTTAGGGGTATATTGATATGCAGGATGTTGGGGCTTTTTGTTCAAGCATATTCTCCGTTGCTGTGCTCGATGAAATTCCGGATATGGTACGTGTGATTGACGACGAAGGGCGTATTCTTTTTGCGAATAGCGCACTTAAGGAAAAGTTTGGTGACGGCATCGGAAGCAGGTGCCTGAAAATGCCGGGCGCAACCAGCCGTTGCACCGATTGTGTGGCGCTTCGATGCATACATGACAGACGTCGGTACAACATCATTACTCAAGTGCAGGGACGTATTTATTCCGTAAGTGCAGGACCCGTGGAATATAACGGCGGCGTTTACGCGCTCGAAATTTATTCGGACATTACCAAGGAACAAAATCTAAAAGAGAAGCTTATGGCGAACAATTCGCGCATGATGAAGGATCTGGAGATTGCGCGCAGCTTACAGCTATCCATTTTACGCCATACACTTCCCAGAATAAAAGGATATCGTTTCGGTGCAGAGTTTTTACCATGTGAAGCGCTTGGCGGAGACATGTATGATTGTTTTCTTGCCCGCGATGGGCGTGTGATTATGTACATTGCGGATGTATCCGGACATGGCGTTATGCCCGCAATGCTCACTGTTTACCTGCGTCAGGAGATGTTCGCGCAATGCAAGACACCCGGCGTATCGCCCTCGCAGGTGCTGCGCAACATTCAGGATTCGTTCGAAGAACTCAATACCGAGGAGAGCATCTATATCACGGTGTTTGTCGTTGCGATGGACCCCGGAACCGGCGCGTTTGTGTGTGCCAACGCGGGCCACAGCGTACCGCCGTTGATTGCCGGAAACGGACAACTTAAGGAGATACTGCTTCCGGGCACGCCCATTTGCCGCTGGATGGATAATGCCCGCCGCGACGAGTTTGAAGGGGTGCTTGAAAAGGGAGAACGGCTTTTCCTTTATACTGACGGACTGGACGGTATTCAAACTGAACTGAAATCGCGGCAGAATTTGAGCGATATACTTTTAAGTGAGCGGCTTCATGGCAGACAGCTTTTGGACGAGATAAAAAAGAAATTCACGCAGACGCGCGCGGACGATGTGACCATGCTGCTTTGCGAGAGGGACAAGCAGTAAGAAGAAGTACTGGCAGCTTGAGACAGATATTTTTATGCTGCATCATTTTGTCTATACAAAAACCACCTGAATCAATATCAAATAAACAACTCTTCCAACGATGCCAAGCAGCGCGTTGTTTTTCTATTTGTGCAGAAAATGCAACAACCTTAATCGGAAGGTCTTGGGTAAGTCTAAGGTATGGCCGTGACCGTCATGTTTTCCAGCATGTCATTGCAACCGTCGACCTTGGTTAAATTTAGTTTTGATGCTTGATATTAATAGCATCAAATAAAAAACGAGCCTTTCGGCTCGTTTCAGTGTGGATAACCCAAACTCGTCATTCTGAGCGTAAGCGACTATAGAGTGGAATCTGAAAAGTTGCTTATGCATTATAGATTCTTCATTTCGCTTCGCTCATTCAGAATGACAACCCTGGCTTTTTTGACGGTAGTCGTCATTCATCAGAATTCAACATCCACTAGCGGCACATCCACGCCCAGATATTTAGTTAAGCATCTGACGATGAAATTGTGATCCTGAACATGCGGCAGATTGGAGACTGTAATCACAGCGACGATGCCGCTGCCTTTGATTTTAACGGGGAAACCGCCGCCGCAGAAGACATATTCTTTGTCACTCAGGCCATGAGTGGGCACATCTTCTTTGGTGATCTGAGACATAACGGCCATGCCGAGCGAGCTTTTTTCCATCAGCGACACCGTGTTGAATTTTCTCATCATCCAGTTCTGGTTGTTGAGAGCTGTTTTTTCAGTCGAATATTGAAACAAGATATATCCGTTAAGCTTGCGGATACACACAGTCATTTCAATATCGCTTGAGAGCATTTCTTCAACAAACAGCTTGCCAAGTTCCCAAACATCGCGGCTGTTGAAACGATCAAACTGAAGCAATTCCTCCTGCTTCAGAATCAGCTTATTCACCGCTTCAAAATCAATAACGCTTTTAAAGCATAAGACGATATATATTCGCCACATCGGTTTCATTAAGCTTCACAAAGCCGCCGACTGTTCCGCCGCGTCCGTCGCCATGGCAGGCGGTATGCGCCATTTTTTCAATATCCTCTTTCTTAGCACCGAGTTCAGCGAAATTAGATGGCATGCCGATGGATTTAAAGAACTGTTTTAACGCGGCGATGCCTGCTTTGGCTGTGACTTCAGGATGTGAAAAATCCATCTGGCAGCCCCATACACGCACCGCAAGCTGCGCGAAACGGTTCACATCGTGCTTCATGTTGTATGTCATCCATGCGGGGAAAACAACCGCAAGACCCGCGCCGTGTGCGCAGTCATAAATGGCGGAAAGCTCATGCTCAATATCGTGGCTCGCCCAGTCCTGACCGCGACCCACACCGCATGAATTGTTGTGCGCCATCATACCCGCCCACATGATATTGGCTCTAGCTTGATAGTGATCCGGGTCTTCTATGACGCGGGGAGATTCGCGAATCATCGTGAGCAGCAGCGCTTCGATCATTCTGTCGGTGACTTCCACCTCTGTCGTGTTGGTAAAATAACGCTCGAACAGATGCGCCATGATATCTGTGATGCCGCAGGCTGTCTGGAACGGAGGCAGCGTCTGCGTCAACGCAGGGTTGAGTATCGAGAATACGGGCCTCAGCGCTTCACCGCTGGCACCGCGTTTAAACATCCCGTTTTCCTGTGTGATAACGGTATCGGGGGAACCCTCGCTGCCCGCCGCCGCGATGGTGAGTATTGTGGCGACAGGCAAAGCCTTTGTCACAGGCTTACCTTGATAAAAATCCCAGAAGTCGCCGTCGTATACTGCGCCTGCCGCGATGGCCTTGGCGGAGTCTATGGCGCTGCCGCCGCCCACAGCGAGTACGAAATCGATGCTTTCCTTACGGCATAGCTCAATGCCTTCGTAGACAAGCCCGCTGCGCGGATTCGGCCTGACACCGCCGAGCTCTATGTATTGGATGCCTTCGCCTTCAAGCGACGCTTTCACACGGCCCAGCAGTCCGCTGCGAACCACGCTTCCGCCGCCGTAATGAATCAGAATCTTTTTGCCTCCGAAACGCTTCACATAAGCGCCGGCGTTGTTTTCTTCATCTTTGCCAAACACAAAATATGTCGGGCTGTAAAATGTAAAATTGTCCATTTATCTATCCTCCATTGTTTAAATCTTTATGGAATGCTCTAACTATTATAGGCTAAGGTAAGAGAAATTAAAAGAAGGCACAAATTTGTACCTGTTGTCAATCGTCACCTGAGCATTGTCTGTTAGTTACCTCAAACTTATCGCCGATGTTTCTTTCGCCCCATGCACACATCATCTCCAGTATGGGATGGAGCGAGCGGCCCAGCTCCGTCACGTCATACTCCACGCGTGGCGGCATTTGCGGATATGCAGTGCGGCAAACAAGGCCGTCCGCTTCCAGCTCGCGAAGCTGTGTCGTCAGCGTTTTTTTGGGCAGACCGTCCAAAAAACTCAGCAGCTCGCTGTAGCGCTTGGTACCGTTTTCGATGAGGTGGTGCAAAATCAGCGGCTTGCATTTTCCGCCGATCATTTTTACTGTGACTTCTATTTCGCAGGAGACTTTAATCTTTTCTTTCATAACAACCTTTTCAAAGTGACTTAGATGGCAACAGATTGTGATGCATATATGTGATTATAACATACAGAATCATTATTTAAAAACATGAAGATAGAAAAACAGCAGAAACAAAAGACCCGTTAAAGAGCCTCTTAAGATCATATAGTATAAAAAAGCGTTGCGCTACGCCCCGGCAAATCGCGCCAATTCTCTGGTAAACTTCTCGCGCTCATCAATGAACAGGAAGTGGCCGCTTTCCTCAAACGGCACGAGTACAGAATTCGGTATGCTGTCGTTCTGGGCCACGGAAAGGGGCGGCATGACAACCCTGTCGTGCACACCCTGCATAATCAGCGTGGGCACCTTGATTTGCAGGAGATCATCGAACAAGGCTTCTTCACCCAGCCATGTTTTTGCAATTGCTGCGGTGGCCCAGCCCGAGGCCTTTAGTCCCAGCTGAAATATCCAATCCGAAAAGGCCGGCGTGACGGGCTTGTAGAATATCTTCTTGCCAAAATCCCTGAGCATTTGGGGACGGTCGCTGTAGGTGTTTTGTATGATGTTAACGACATCCTGCTTGGGAAGGCCGTAGGGAAAGTAAGGACGTCTGATCAGGCTGGGCGCTGCCGCCGCAGCCAGCACGAGCTTGCTGACACCATAGCCGTTATGCCGTGCCATATAACGCACGATGATGGCGCCGCCTGTGGAATGCCCGAGAAGGGTAAAACGGCTTAATTTCATGGTGTCCACCACGCATCTCAGATCGTCCGAAAGCCGGTCATAATCGTAGCCGTGCCAAGGCTTATCCGATTGTCCGAAGCCCCGATAATCGATACCGATGCAGCGAAAGCCCTTTCTTGGCAGTTGGTCAAACTGGTATTCAAACAGACGATGATTGCCCGGCCAGCCGTGCACAAAGAGTATGGTCTTATCGCCTGATGGATTTAAGTCCTCGACGAATATTTTGACATCCGGTTCAACGCGTATGTAAAATCCCATTGGGTTATCCTCCGATTAAGTATCTGAATTACATTATTCTTGCTGCCGGTGTTCCGTGATAGGCAAAGAGCCATCCTGAACGATCAATGAAAAAAACGGATTAAAGAGTCATCACAAAAAAATCGATTATATAAATAAGATGTTTTTTCGAAAAATAAGAACTTTCAGGAGGCTGCAAATGTCAAAGGAAAGTGCAAGGATATTCATAGAGAAATTGGCCAATAGTGCGAGCATGCAGATAAAATTTGAAAAACGCAATACTGCATCACTCGGGGATGTGGTCGCTTTTGCACAAAAAGCGGGACTAAGCTTTACAGAAGAAGAATTGAAAGAAACGCTGACTGAGATGGGAGCAATGCCTTTGTCAGAGGAAATGCTTGAGAAAATATCCGCGGGCGCGTTCCCGACTGCGGTTAACGATCAGATCACGGACGCTGTGACATAAGCGAATGCCAGAACAATCTCAAACTGACAATATCTTAAATTGGGTTGCTTCACCGAAACTCACTTATGGGAATACCTTTATTTAGCCCTCTTTCTTCTATCATGTCTGATTTGTCCGTATGGTTTGTTCTTGTAGTTACCGTATATTTTTATATATGGACTTTTATAGCAGAATAAACTAGTATTATTTTATAATATGACTATCATACTGCGACTGGGATTGAACCGCGATATAACATATCAGAGAACAGACGGGGAGAAGGAGATCACATGAAACTATTAAACGGAATTAATTTTGGCGGCTATCTATCACAATGCCATCATAATGCGGCACATTATGATGCTTTTATTCATGAGGATGACGTGGTAAAGGTGGCGGAATGGGGGTTTGATCATATTCGAATTCCAATCGATTACGAAGTCCTTGAGGATGAATCAGGAGAAGCAAAGGCAGAAAACGACCATTATATAGACCGATTTATCGATTGGTGCCAAAAACAGCATTTGAATGTGGTTCTAGACTTACATAAAGCATATGGTTATGATTTTAATGACGCCGGGAATAGTGAACGCAATAATTTATTTACCAGTGAACGATTAAGACAAAGATTTATTCGATTATGGATAAGACTGGCTAAGCGTTATGGCCAAGTTGATGGGATTGCATTTGAACTGCTCAATGAAGTCGTAGAGGAAAACAATGCAGAATCATGGAATGAGCTGATTGAAGAAACCGTTAAGGCCATTCGTGTTTATGCGCCAACCGTGCCCATTATTTATGGCGGAATTCAGTGGAACAGCGCAAAGACATTAAAGCTATTAAGAAAGTCGGAAGACCCCAATATAATCTACACCTTTCATTTGTACGAGCCGTTGTTATTTACCCATCAGAAGGCTCATTGGGTTCCGAATATCATAATGGACAAAGACATTTACTATCCTAAGGACATGTCATATTTCAAAGAAGAGTCCCAAAGATTGGGCTATAAGGGCAAAGATGTGGTTGATTCCGATTGTACAGAAATGGGAATCCCTTTTATTGATGAAATGGTGAGAGAAGCTGTTAAGGCCGCCGAAAATGCGGGCACCCGTTTATATTGCGGAGAATTTGGTGTGATCGACAGAGCGCCGGTTCATGACACGCTTCGTTGGTTCAAGGATGTCCTGCATGTGTTTCGAAAATATGATATCGGTAGTGCGGTTTGGTCTTATCGAGAGATGGATTTTGGGATATCTGATTCTCATTACGATCCCATTCGGGATTCTTTGCTAAAAAAATTAACGCAGAAGTAGTGCACGGTTGCATATATGTCTGAAGGTGTCTTTATTCAAGAACGGTGAATTCTTGAATAATATGTTATATTTGAAAATATAAAAAAGGATGCATCTTGCGATACATCCCTTGATTTCGGTATGTGCCCAATTATCTCTTGGAGAACTGCGGTGCACGTCTTGCGGCTTTGAGGCCATATTTCTTTCTTTCCTTCATTCTCGCGTCTCTTGTTAAGAAACCGGCTTTCTTCACAATCGTGCGGAGCTCCGGCTCAGCCTTGATGAGCGCGCGGGCGATGCCGTGACGGATCGCGCCGGCCTGTCCTGTGTAGCCGCCGCCCTTAACGGTGACGGATACGTCGTACTTGCCAAGCGTTTCGGTGAGCACCAGCGGAGACTTCAATAACATGCGCAGTGTTTCAAAACCGAAGTAATCTTCGATCGTCTTCTTGTTAACGAGCATTTTGCCGTTGCCGGGGGACAGGATCACCCGTGCGACAGAGCTCTTTCTTCTTCCCGTGCCTAAAAACTGTATCTTTGCCACGATTAATTCCTCCTACCTTTGAGCTCTAAAGGCTCGGGCTTTTGTGCTGCGTGGTCGTGCTCAGGGCCTTTAAAGATTCTCACCTTGGTGAGCATCTGATGGCCGAGCTTGTTTTTGGGCAGCATGCGGCGGATTGCTTCGTACATCGCAAATTCCGGTTTTTCCTGCATAAGGTGTTCGTACTTGGTTTCCTTTATATGTCCCATGTAACCCGAATGACGATAGTAGATCTTCTGGCTGAGCTTGTTGCCTGTGAAGACAGCTTTTTCAGCATTGATGATGATAACATAGTCGCCCGTGTCGACATGCGGCGTAAATTCCGGCTTGTTCTTTCCTCTCAAGATGGACGCAACCTGGCTGGCCAAACGACCGAATACCATACCATCGGCATCAACGAGATACCATTTGCGTTCTACAGAGCCGGGCTTTGCCATATATGATTTCATTAGGCTTCCTCCCAGTGTTTTGCTTATTAATTATCGCAGCCTATCGATCGGGGCTAGTGATGGATAAACGTGCAGATTACATTCTATACATTGGAGCCGTGCGTGTCAAGATTTTTTACGATGAATACGGCGCTTTTCGTACCAATTCATATAAAGTATATCCGTCTGTCATGTTATTATGCCGATTGAGGCTCGCTGTGGAGCAGCGTTGAGACCAGAATCAGCGGAATCAGCATCGCCGTGGCGATCAGAAGTGACGCTTGCAGACCGATCGCATCGCCGATGGCGCCGAACAGGGGCGGCGCTGCAAAGCATGCGATTGTATACCCAAGGAACACGAGCGAGGACGCGGCGGCGGTATCGTCGGGCACGAGGTTGCAAAGACCCACGAGATACGCGGGGAAGTTCATTGACAATCCCACACCGCCAAGGCCGGCGAGCACGCAGACGAGCACAGGGTCTGTGCACAGCAGCATGGCAGCAAAAGCGACGAGTGCCAGCGCACTGGTGTACGGCAGCACCTTTTTTGCGGGCGCGTTGTGCAACGCCCGTGCATAAACAAGTCGGCCCAGCATCGTGCCGAAAAACAAAGCGCTGAGTGCCAAAGCGCTTTGGAGCGCACTGCCGCCAATCAGCGTCACATAGCTTGAAATGAAATAGACCATGGGGACCTGAACGATCGCGTTTAAAATGGCCGCTGTGAGATACAGCTTAAGCCCCTTGCGTTTGAGTGTGCGCAGCAGTTTGCCAAGGCCGCCGAAGTTGTGCCGCTTTTGCATAAACGGCATCGCGGCTTCTGTGCGCAGCCCCAGAAAGAATATGACCGCACTGAGCGCGGTGAAACCGCCCAGACCTAAGAACACAGGCGTATAGCCGCTGCCCAGTAGCATGGCAAAAAACGGCCCTGCCGCGCCCGCTGCCGACCACAGCGCCTGCATCAGCCCGATATGAAAGCTTTTCTTCTGCGGCGATAAATCCGCGATAATTGCGTTGGAAAGCGTATCGACAACGTTGTTAAACAGGCCTAGCAGCAAAAACAGTGCGTAGAGGATGAGCAAAATGTCGCTGACGCCGATAATAATGATGACGCCTGCGAGTAAAAATGCACAGATCGCCATAATACGTATTTTGTTTAGCGCTGAGAACACGCTGAAGCAAAGCAGCACGGAAAGGGCTGTGCCGATAGACTGCAGTGTAGAGAAAAGCCCGGCCTGCGCCAGCGAGAGAGAAAAAGCGCTGCGGATAGCGGGTATCATGTACCCCAAAACCGTGACGTACAGCGCGAGCGCCATCACCGGCGGATAGACGAAAAAGGGCTTGCGTTCTTGCTTCATGCGTAACCTCGATGAATATGATGCGCATTATATCACAAAGCAACATTATATGTATATACAACGCCTGCGCAATATGGCTGCGTCATATCGATGTTGGCCATGTCATATCGATGTGTCTTTTCATGAAAGCACCGCCGTGGTAT
>JAEWQS010000140.1 GCA_023399095.1 Bacillota bacterium | reverse complement strand
GCGTGAAAGCCTTGTTGCGCCGTACTAAGAAAACCGATATACAATTGCCTGCTGTGCTGAATTTCAAGCAGCTAAAAGTGGACACCGTGGGATACAAAGCCAGCATTGGTGACAGTAAGCTGCTATTGACGCTTAAAGAATTTGATCTTCTGGTGCTGCTGATGACCAACGGCTCACAGGTATTTACACGCGATGCCATATTGAATAAGGTGTGGGGATATGATTATTTTGGTGAAACACGTACCGTTGATGTTCATATAACTAACTTGAGAAGGAAGCTGCGGGTGTACGGCGAATACATTGAGACTGTGAGAGGCGTCGGCTACCGTTTTAATACAAATAATGAACAGAATATTTAGAAAAGTCGCAATACGAATCTCAATTCTTTTCTTTATTGTTGTTATCGCAGCAAGTGTCTTAACAGCCATTCATCTTGACGACAGCTATAAAAGCGACACACGTACCGCCTTGCTTAAAAATGCCAAAGTGATTGAAAGTATCTTAATCAGATCTGATGGCGAAGATTATGCCAATACATTAAACAGTATCGATCAAATCAGAGACATGCGTATCACACTGATCAATTATGACGGTGTGGTTGCTTTCGATTCCCGTGCAGATGCCGAATCTCTAGAAAATCACGCGGACAGACCTGAGATTATGACCGCCATGGAATCGGGCACGGGTTCGAATGTTCGTTTCAGCAACACCCTCAGCAAAGATATGATGTATCTGGCCATTCGTTCGGACAGCATTGGGCTTGTCATTCGCGTGTCATTTTTGCTTGAAGGCGTGTCAGCTTACTCGGCAGAGCTATGGATACCGTTGATCGTACTGCTTGTTGTGGCGTTTTTCCTGTGTCTAGTTATCGCACTTTTTATTTCACGAAGAATTACTCAACCGATTATTAAATTACAGGAAGATATGGCACGCATTGCGCAGGGGCAATATGAAGGGCTCGAGAAGATTAAAACAGGTGACGAGATTGAAGAGTTGTCCGAATCGCTGTGTGATATGGCAAATACGCTGAAAAAGAATTTTAACGCGATTACCGAAAACCATTCGAGGCTTGAAGCCGTGTTCCGCGCAGTGCCGGGCGGTATCATAGCTGTGGACAATGATCTTCATGTCATTATGGCGAATCCGGCTGCCCGAGGCATGTTTTCTATGGCGTTATCTCCCGAAGGTAAGCATTTTCTTGAAGTGACACAGCACACACAGCTCGAATCGGTTATACGCGAAGCGGCAAAATCTCAGGGCATAATCGAAAGAGAAATGACGATACTGCGCGGAATGGAGGAACGATTCCTTCAAGTCTTTGCAGTTTGTGTATTCAGCGAGGGCCGTGCTTATGGTGTGATATTGCTTGTTCAAGATATCACAAGACTGCGCAAGCTGGAGACGCTGAGGAGTGATTTTGCCGCCAATGTATCGCATGAGTTAAAAACGCCATTGACAGTCATCCGTGGGTTTACAGATACGCTAAAAGATAATTCGATTTCGCGAGAAGACGCAGGCAGATTCATTGATATTATATCGATAGAATCCGAACGTCTTTCGCGTTTGATTGACGATATACTGCTGCTCTCGGAGATTGAAAACACAGCAAACGCACCCGCCAGTATGACGGATTTGCGCGAGGGTGTAAAGGAAGCTTTGCTGTTGCTCAATAAAAAAGCGCAGGACAAGAAATTAACGCTTAATATTAATATGGCAGAAAAAGAGGTGTGGACAAGAGCGGAAAAAGACCGTATCAAGCAGATGGCTATCAATCTCATTGACAATGCGATCAAATATACACCATCGGGCGGGCAAGTTTTAGTAACCGTTTGTGTTGAAGAAGGGGCAGGCGTTTTACGTGTGGAGGATACAGGTATCGGCATACCCGAAGATAACATTCCGCGTTTGTTTGAGCGGTTTTACCGCGTTGACAAAAGCCGTTCACGCGCTCTTGGGGGCACTGGCCTTGGGCTTGCCATCGTCAAGCATATTGTCAACTTGGTAGGGGGATATATTACGGTCAACAGTACTGTGGGTAAAGGTAGCACGTTTACAGTGTCTCTTCCGCTTGATAAAACATCGGTTTAATTACCAAAAATAATTATCCCCATGCTTGCACATTTTTGTGAAATATGATATATTACTCGTGAACGCATGCTTGATTATCAGGAGAGTGGGAAAAACCCACTCTTTTCAATTGTCTAGCTCCAAAACTATCGCGTTTGGAACTCTTAAAACAGATAATCAGGCGAATTAGAAGTTAACAGGAAGGTGTTAAGTATTTCAAAGAAGACAGAGATGCTCATTGAATCACTCGTAGAGCCCTTAATCACACAAGGCGGTTACGAATATGTGGGCACGGAAATAAATAAAAACGGCGCGGACATAGAGCTGATCATATTCGCCGACAAGCCAGGCGGTCTTGAACTAGAGGACTGCGAAAAAATCAGCAAAATGATTGACCCGATTATTGATGAACATGATCCGATTCAAGAATCATATTATTTATGTGTATCGTCTCCGGGGCTTGACAGGCCGCTCAAAACAGAGCGGGATTATAAACGCAGCGTGGGTAAAAAGGTTGACGTGAAGCTTTACCGGCCACTGGACGGACGCAAAGAATTTACGGGAGAACTCACATCGTTTGATGATAACGGCTTTACGCTAAATGGTGATACCACCCTTGCGTATAAGGATACGGCGATTGTCAGACTGCATGTTGATCTATAATTCGGAGGAAATGTATGAGCACAGAGTTTTTAAGTGCGCTTTCTGCACTGGAAAAAGAAAAAGGAATCGATAAAAGCGTTCTTATAGACGCCATTGAGAATGCGCTGGTTTCCGCATACAAGAAAAACTATGGTTCGGTTCAGGAAGTTCGCGTAGAAGTGGATCCCACATCGGGAGCCTACCGTGTGTTTGCAAAGAAGACGGTAGTGGAAACGATAGAGGATGATGAAGCCGAGGTCTCTCTTGCCGACGCGCATAAAATCAATATTGCCTATGAGCCCGGTGACATCGTCGAAATGGAAGTGACCCCCGGTTCTTTTGGCCGCATTGCGGCACAAACGGCCAAGCAGGTTGTCGTTCATCGTTTGCGTGAAGCCGAACGCGGTATCGTTTTTGATAAGTTTATAGAGCGAGAAGGCGAAGTCCTGACCGCTTCTATTCATCGTGTAGATAAGAACAGTGTTTTACTGGAGATTGACGGCGCGGAGGGTATGATGCCGGCGGCTGAATGTATTTCCAGCGAAAGGTACAACGTCAACGATCACATCAAGGTCTATGTGATGGAAGTGCGCAAAACAACCAAAGGGCCACAGATCGTTGTGTCAAGGACGCATCCGGGGCTGCTCAAGCGCCTTTTTGAGATAGAAGTGCCTGAAATTATGCAAAATATCGTTCATATAAAAAGCATTGCGCGCGAAGCAGGTTCCCGTACAAAAATCGCTGTTCATTCTGATGATGAGAATGTCGATCCGGTCGGTTCCTGCGTCGGGCAAAAAGGCTCACGTATTGACAGAATCGTGGCAGAGCTTGGCAATGAGAAAATTGATGTGATTCCGTGGAGCTCGGATCCAATTGAGTTTATTGCAAATTCTTTGCGTCCGGCTAAGGTGCTTATGGTGCAGATAAACGAATCAGAAAAAGCGGCCAAGGTGGTTGTTCCGGATTATCAGCTGTCTCTTGCCATCGGGCGTGAAGGCCAGAATGCAAGGCTTGCGGCAAAGCTGACAGGCTGGAAAATCGATATTAAGAGCCAGACTCAGATTGAGCAAACGCTCTTTGCTGATGACGATTCTGAGCAGCCGCAAGACGACGACGATCTTGAATTTGATTCGTTCTTCGATGATGATATCGAGATGAATGATGATATCGAAATGAATGATGATAATTCAGACGATATGGATACCGTGGAAGACAAATTAGAGGAGTGAATTTCCTGATTTGAAGACAAAGAAGGTGCCTGTGCGCATGTGTATTGCGTGCCGTGAAGGAAGGCCCAAAAAAGAACTGGTTCGCGTCGTTGTCTCGGAAAATGGCCTTAATGCTGATGAAACAGGAAAGGCTCATGGACGCGGGGCTTATATATGCCCTGATGTGAACTGCCTCGACAAAGCGAAGAAGATAAGGGCTTTTGAACGAGCGTTGGAAGCGCCGCTTGATGACGATTCTTATAACGCAATTAAAAGGGTGATATTAAGGCGTGGCATCAAATAAACTATCGATGGTAGGGCTTGCCTTTCGAGCAGGAAAAACGGTGATTGGAACAGCAGCCTGCGAAAAAGGATTAAAGCACAGAAAAATATATCTGCTGTTGCTGCAGGAAGGGCTCTCGCTTTCCAGCAGAAAAGGATTTTTGGAGTTATGTGAGAACAACGGCATTAATGTAATCACAATCAGCAGCGACGATCATTTGGGAGAGGCGATAGGACGGCCGGGGATAATGGTACTGGGTGTCACAGATAGAGGTTTTTCGGATGCAATACGTAACAATTATGATGGTGGGAGTGGCTTGAATGAGTAAACTGAAAATTATCGATATGAGTAAACAGCTGGTTGACAGATCAAAACAAACTGTGGGGCGAATGGAAACACTTCAAATGAGTGTTCAAAACCATTTGGCCTCATTAAAGCGCATTGAAGCAGAGCTGATTAAGATTGCTCGCGCAGAGGCGGAAGAACAGCGTTTGTTAAAACAACAACAGGAAGCGCAAGAGCAAGCAAAAGCTGCTGGGGAAGCAAATAAAGCAGAAGAACAGATCGTCGCCGCCGCAGCTGCAGAAAAACCTGCACAACAAGATAAGGCCGCAGAATCTTCAAGCAAACCCGAATCATCCACAGAAGAACCGAAAAAAGTCGAAGCGCCAATAGCGCAGGATGCTCAGCAACAAGCGAAACAGGAAACGCCTGTACAGAACATTGCTGAACAACAGCGTCCGCGCCAAGAGCAGCCCAAAGCTTATGATGCACCGGGACAGAATCGTCCGATAAACAATCAGGATCAGCGCAGCGGGCAGGATCGTCCCCGCTTCAATCAGGATCAGCGCGTCGGGCAGGATCGTCCCCGCTTCAATCAAGATCTGCGCGTCGGGCAGGATCGCCCGCGTACCAATCAGGATCAGCGCGTCGGGCAGGATCGTCCGCGCTTTAATCAAGATCAGCGTAGCGGGCAGGATCGTCCGAACACCAATCAGGGCAGCGGGCAGAATCGTCCGAGTTACAATCAGGGCAGCGGGCAAAACCGTCCTAGCTACAATCAGGGCAGCGGGCAGAATCGTCCTAGCACCAATCAGGATCAGCGCCCGCGTAACGACAGCCAAAGGCCTGGTGCTACTGCACCGCGGAGTGATTTTTCAAGACCGCAAAAACCAAAGACACCCGCATCAGAAGGTTTTGTTTCTGTTGAGAGAAGAAACCAGCCGATAGCCAAAAAGACTGTACAAAACAATACTTTTAATAAAGACGATAGAGGAAAAAAGTCTAAAAAAGCTTTGATGAAAGAAAAGGTTGGGTTGGATGACGGTGACGGCAGATACAGGAGCAAACGCCGAGTTAAAAACAAGCCCGTATTAGCGCCCATGCCGGTGGTTATCGAAAAAGCTATCATGACGAGCGATACAATATCCGTTAAATCACTTGCGGAAAAAACGGGCAAGCCGGTTGCAGATCTTTTGAAAAAGCTGTTGCTGCTTGGTATGATGTCCACCATCAATTCCGAAATCGATTTTGATACGGCTCAGATTGTCTGCTCTGAGTTTAAAATAGAGCTTGAATTTAAACCTGCTCAAACAGCCGAGGACGTTTTGGGTGAAGGCGATCAGGAAGACGCCGCAACTGACCTTGAAACACGTCCGCCGATCGTCACGGTCATGGGTCATGTTGACCATGGTAAAACTTCACTTCTTGATGCGGTACGCAAAACACGTGTTACCGATCACGAAGCCGGCGGTATTACTCAGCACATTGGTGCGTATACAATCACGCACAATAAAAGAAAAATCACATTCCTCGATACGCCGGGTCATGAAGCATTTACGGCCATGCGCGCGAGAGGCGCACAGGTGACGGATATCGCGATTTTGGTGGTGGCCGCGGACGACGGTGTGATGCCGCAAACAATTGAGGCGATCAATCATGCCAAAGCTGCGAATGTGCCCATTATTGTAGCGATTAATAAAATAGACAAACAAAACGCCAATATGGAACGCGTCAAACAGGAACTGACAGAACACGGTCTGGTTGCTGAAGAGTGGGGCGGCGATACCATCATGGTGCCTGTTTCCGCTCAGACGAAGGAAGGCATTGATCAATTGCTCGAAATGATCGGGCTTGTGGCAGATATGCAAGAACTTAAAGCCAACCCGAATCGCTTGGCAAAAGGAACAATTGTCGAAGCCAAACTTGATAAAGGACGTGGCCCTGTGGCGACTGTGCTGGTTCAAAACGGCACATTGCGGGTGCAGGATATGATCGTAGCAGGTGTGGCTTTTGGCCGCGTGCGCGCGATGATCGACGATATGGGAAAACGTGTCGATGTGGCATACCCGTCTCAACCTGTTGAGGTTGTGGGATTCTCGGAAGTGCCTGTGGCCGGCGATGTCATGCACGCTGTGGAGCAGGATAAGCTGACACGTCAGGTTGCTGAAGAAAGAAAAGACAAGCAAAAAGCCGATATGCTTAAGAACCTCTCCAAGGTCAGCTTTGAAGACCTTTTCAGCCAAGTTGAGAAAGGAAAGGTTCAGGATCTTAATATTGTGATCAAGGCTGATGTTCAGGGCTCTGTAGAAGCCGTGAAACAGGCTCTTGAGAAGCTAAGCAACAGTGAAGTGCGTGTCAAGGTGATTCATGCGGGTGTCGGTGCCATTAAAGCGATGGATGTTATTTTGGCCTCTGCTTCAAACGCAGTTATCATCGGTTTCAATGTGCGTCCGGATACAATGGCCCGTACTGAGGCAGAAAAAGAAAAAGTTGAAATCAGGCTTTACCGCATTATCTACAAGGCCATTGAAGATCTTCAGCTCGCCATCAAAGGTATGCTGGCGCCTGAGTATAAAGAAGTCGTTTTGGGTCACGCTGAAGTCCGCACAACGTTCAGTGTTTCCACCATCGGCACCATTGCGGGCAGCTATGTGACGGACGGAAAGATCACAAAGAACTCGTCCGTACGATTGCTGCGTGACAATATCGTGGTGTATGAAGGCGTGCTTGCTTCACTCAAACGTTTTAAGGATGATGTAAAAGAAGTCAATCAGGCGTATGAATGTGGCATAACCATCAAAAACTATAATGACTTAAAAGAAGGCGACGTGATAGAAGCCTTTGAAATGCAGGAGATAAAAAGATAGTGTATAAAGACCGAATGTCAGGTATACAGGCTGAGTTTAAACGAACGCTCAGTGAAATCATAAAAAACGACATAAAGGATCCGCGAGTATCTGAGATGGCAAGTGTGACCCATGTTGAATTGACGCGAGATTTGAAGTACGCGAAGGCTTATATCAGCATTTACGATACTGAAAAGATGAAAAAATCGACGATCGAAACGCTAACGCATGCGGAGCATTTTATAAAGAATGAAATCGGACACCGTATGAGAATGCGGCGTTTACCGGGCATCACATTCTTATTGGATACATCCATAGAATACAGCACCAAAATTTCGGAGATGCTGAAGAAAGTATAAAGGGTCAATGGGGTTAACAGAAATTGCAGGCGCGATAGATAAAGCGCATATCATTATGCTCGTGGCGCATAT
>JAEWQS010000139.1 GCA_023399095.1 Bacillota bacterium | reverse complement strand
GCATCAAGTATGGCATCCAGTGTAATTTTTATCTTTGGCGGCACGAACAGTCCCTCTTTCTTTTATATATCATATGATATGTATCACTTGATACCATCTTAACATCTGGTGTTTTGGCTGTCAATGATTAATTGTGATATATTTAACAAAAGTATTAGGGAAGGATATGCAATTTTGCTTTATCACATTTCATAGGGATTTTCAGGCTCTCACCGTCTTTATATGATCGGGTTTCTTCTCAATACTTGATCAATTTCAAATGCCGAATTCGGGATCTTCTCTCTCCGCCAAAAAAGAAAATCCGAACCATGCCAATCGGAGGATTCGGATTCAATTTGTTTCTGAGGCAAATAAGAGTGCAAGGGGTTGCGTGAAAAGAGATTCTTTTTTAGCTTTTTCTGTACTGCTTCTGTCCGCCCGAAAGATTAAACACACGTTTAAAGCCCTTGCCCAGCAGTATGTTCTGCGCCGCATTTCCGGTTGTGCCTTTGTTGCAATAAGTGACAGCAACCGCTTCTTTATCCAGCGAATCGGCGGCAGCCCTCAATTCTGCATGGGGAATGCTCCGGGACGTTTCAATATGATCCTTCTCATATTGCGCCGCTGCTCTGGCGTCAATTAACGTATACTTTTCACCGGACTGCACTAATGCATCCAGGTCGCGTGCTGTCATAAGAGGCCTTCCTCTATGAATGGCATTGTCTAATATCATGCCTGTATACATCACAGGATCCTTGGTGGTTGAAAACGGCGGAGCATAAGCGAGATCCAGATGAAAAAGATCTTCCGCTTTCGCTTTAAACGAAATTGCGGTGACAAAAACATCAATCCTTTTATCTACGCCCTCAAGACCGACGATCTGCGCACCAAGAAGCCTGCCGCTTGCCTTATCGGCGATGCCCTTGATGACCATTTCCTTACCATCCATATACTCCGGCTTGTTGGGTTTGATGTTATGACACACCGCTATGTCATACCCCAGCTCAATCGCTTCACGTTCAGATAGACCAGTCTGTGCAACAGTCATATCGATAATCTTAAAGATGCCTGTCCCTAAGATTCCTCTGAATTCCAAGCCGCCACCTGTGACGCTGTCTCCCGCAATCCTGCCCGTTTTATTCGCAGTGGAGCCCAAAGGCCGAAAAACCGGTTTTCCCGTCACCACATGAAACTGCTCAATACAGTCGCCGCAGGCGTAAATATCCGGCAGGTTGGTTTCCATCTTGGTATTGACTCGAATCGCACCGGCAACACCCAACTCGATACCCGCCTTTGCCGCCAGTTCAGTATTGGGGCGCACACCGGCAGACACAAGAACCATATCTGCTTTAATTTCCTTACCGTCCGACAAAACCACGCTGCTTTGCTTTATTTCATCTATAACCACACCCGTGAGTACAGTCACGCCGTTCTGCTTGATATGATCTTCCACGTATACCGCCATGTCGCTGTCCAGCCCCGGCGTTACCTGCGGCAGCTTTTCCAGCAAAGTGACTTCCATGCCAAGCCCTTTAAGATTTTCACACACCTCAAGACCGATGAATCCAGTGCCGATAATGACCACTGATTTGGAATGATTCGCGTCAATAAACGCTTTGATGCGGTTCATGTCGTTGATGTTGCGCAAGGCGAAAATGTGCTGACCATAAGCGCCTTTGATTGGCGGCATCATCGCCTTTGCCCCTGTGGCAATCACAAGTTTATCATAATGGTCGGAAAAAATATTTCCCGTGATCAGGTTCTTAACAGTTATGCTTTTTGCCTGGGGAGAGACAGAAAGCACTTCATGCTGCGTGAAAATGTCAACGTTATATTTGCTCTTGAAAAAAGCCGGATCTCTTGGGGTCAGCTCGTCTGCACTTTCCATTTCTCCGCCCAGATAGTAAGGCATGCCGCAGCCGGAATACGAGATAAAGCTATCTTTCTCATAAACGATGATCTGGGCCTCTTCGCTGTTTCTTCTGGCCTTGGCGGCGGCAGACGTTCCTGCCGCCACAGCGCCGATAATCACAAGCCGCATATGATTTTTTTCCTTTCGTCTCTGACAAGCGTATTGAATTCGCTTTCTGCTAAGCTTGCTTCAACAGCAGTCGCTTCCTCCGCAATTGCAGCCGCAGCCGGAGCCTCCTGTGCGTTTATCTTCTTTTTCATCAAGCCCAAGCGCTTTGTATGCGGCCTGACGGATTGCCTTTGCAGGGATATCATCATACTCGTTTCCGTCAAATACGACTGTCCGGCAGTAAGTCTTTTGTCCTAATAAAGCTGTGCAGGATTCACAATAGTTTTCAGAAACTTCTATATCCAGCAAGTCTTCAATGGGAACTCCATTAAATAGAACGGTGTTTGATTGCGTGATTTGATTGCCATCAAGCTTGGTATCAATCATTTTGATTTCAATGCCCTGTGGTTCCAGAGCTCTTTTGAGCCTTTTCACTTCATTGGCAAGGTTCTCACCGGTATCGTAGCAGCGGTCGCAGGTTTCGCCTTCCACGTCAAGGTGTCTCCATTCAATTTTAAGTGTTTTCATATTCATGCCTCCTGTGTTCTGATTAATTTTCGAATTCTTAAATGCTTCGATTGTATAGGATGCCACATAGTCTTCAATGTTGTTGCCAAAACCCCATGACTATATGATTTCTGCGCTGTTTTCTTTTGGCGTCAGGCGGATGTCATCATAGCCCGCATTTCTCAGCATCATTCTTATATCATCGACATGTTCAGCCCCGCCAACACAGCATGCAACGAGCTGCAGATCTCGTCTTATTTTTTCCGGTATTCTTTCTGTTGCGACAACATCTGATATAGACAGTCTCCCACCCGGTTTTAGAACTCTGTGCGTTTCTTTGAATACCTGCGCCTTGTCTAAGGATAAGTTAATCACACAATTTGAGATAATGACATCAACCGAATCGTCTGCAACCGGCAAGTGTTCTATTTCTCCCAGTCTGAAATTCACATTCGTATATCCGTCTTCTTCGGCGTTCTTTCTCGCGAGCGTGATCATATCGGGCGTCATATCGACTCCAACCACAGAGCCGGAATCCCCTACCCGCTTGCTGGCCAGAAAACAATCAAATCCACCACCGCAGCCCAGATCAAGCACAGTCTCACCCTCTTTAAGCGCAGCGATGGCAATAGGATTGCCGCATCCCAAACCCATATTAGCATCCTTGGGTATGTTTATGAGGTCATCTTCTGTATATCCAAGTTTTTTAGATGAATCTTGTACATCAATGGGAGCGCCGCAGCAAGAGCATCCTCCTTTGCAGCATCCCCCTGCTGAAGTGTTGTTAGCCACCTCGGCATAGTTTTTTCGTATAGCGCTTCGAATCTCTTCTTGATTCTTTTTCATAAGCTACCTCCTTTTCAGCCACCCCAGTATAAAAATACGTCTATATATAAAGACGTATTTTTTGGGGAAAGGACGCATCTTTTTCGAAATAAATCAGCAGTATTTGCAGCTTGCGCTTCGCTTCTTATAATCAATAATATTACCTAGCCTGTCAAACTCCAGGCTGCAACAACCCAATACCATCTCTTTTAACAGGCTTCTGGCACGCTGTATCCGCGATTTAGCACCCGATAAAGAAATCCCGACCATTTCACTATATTCTTTTTGAGTATGGTTCTCGAACACCGTATACACTATAGCCTGCCTGTGTTTGTCGGGAAGCTTCTCCACCATGTTTTTCAGGCAGAACGCAATTTCGTTGTTTGACGACAGATCATCTTCCAACACGAGCGGCATCTCTTCCGGAAGGCTTTCTAACACCGAATTACTATAGTTCCGTCGGTGATAGTCAATAATGGCATTCTTGGTAATCTGGTATATCCATGCATATATCTTTTGGTTGTCCATCAGTTTATCTATATGACTGATAAGTTTCAAAAAAACCTCTTGCAGTATATCTTCCGCATCCGCTTCGTTAGCAACACGGTTTCTTATAAAGCTTTGCAGCGGTGTTTTGGATTCTTCCCAAAAGTCAAAAAGACAAATCTCCATTAAATATCACCCATGTTTCACAGAAAACCTTGTTACAAAAAATCAATCTGAATCATGAATTTTCACTTTCAAAAGCGGACTAACGAGGATTTAATATTATGACTCTGCTGTATAACGACCATAGCAGAGTCATAAGGAAAGTATTATGGCTTGATTTTTTGATGTATTGCATCGAGGTTCTTCTTGTATGCCTCTTTGATACTTGCCTCTTGATCAGCCATGGGTTTCACCGGTATCAAATCCATGACCTCCTCCGGCGTGTATCCCGATTCATACATCGTTGCAATAGTACCGGATACCATTTTTTCGATTCCCTCTTTGGCTTCCTAATCAGAAAGGCCATATTCTGTGACAAGGCGCTGCAGTTCATACAGTTGGTACCATAGGTATGTCGGCCCCATCGCCGTGAGAATCGCATAGGCCTCTAGGTTTTGTTCCGGAACTTCCTTGCACTCGCCTAAAGCTCCAAACAGTTCGCTCAAAACATTCCGGTCACTTTCCGAGATACCAGCCGAGTAACTGACAGGGTTAAACCCTTTACCAATCATGGAAGGTGCGTTGGGGATCATCCGTACGATTTTTGAAGCGCCATTGGTCAGTTCAAATATTTTTGAAATAGTGAACTTAGGCGCAAGTGATACAATAATCGACCCTGATTGGACACTTAGTTCTCCTAATGTGCCCGCGATGACAGGCGGATGAATGGCAAGGAACACAATTTCGTTTTGGATGACCTGCATATTTGCATCAACCAACAAGGTGACCTCAGGAAATTCGTCGTGGATCCTTTTTTAAAGCTTCTGGGTTGGTATCGCTAACCAACACGTCTTCCAAGCTGATTCCCGCACGTTTAAACCCTTTTAACATGATTCTTGTGACTCTGCCTCCGCCCACGAAAGCCATTTTTTTCATCACTAAAAAACCTCCAATATTTAAAATTTAATTTATTTGACATGACATAGCTTGAAGCTTTCGATTCTTCCTACAGCTCGTCTGAAATCATCTGCTTGATTTCCTTCAGCTTCGGTACTCTGCCCATCGATTTCACCTTGCCGTTTATCATCAACCCCGGAGTGCTCATGATTCCCGTCTGCATAATCTCTGCCATATCCGTGATGTACAGTATATCCGCATCAGCATTCAATTCCTTCACAGCGTCCTGAACCATCTCGTGCAGTTTTTTGCATGACGCACAGCCTGCGCCCAATACCTTGATTTCCATTATTAATCTCCTTTTAAAATCCTAAATAGAACATATAAAGTCCAAGCAATAATATCAGTGTTCCCATAACAATTTTAAATACATTATTGAGTCTTCCGTATTTGTCTGACGCAGACAGCTTTTTCACAAAGCCTACCGACGTTCCCGCAACCAAAACCAGTACGCTGTGCCCGATTGAGTAAATCAGCAGCAGCACGATGCCCCATATCAGACTGCCCTGTTTGGCAACCATGGCCAGCAATACGACGAGCACCGGCGTGGCGCAAGGGGATGAGAAGAGCCCGCCCAGCATACCCGCCAGAGCCGCGCCGACGTAGCCTTTGCGCTTGTGCTTGCTCATGGCGCCCGATTGCGGGATCACGTTGATGATATCCCATGTCTGGAGCGCCATCAGCACCATCAGCACACCGAGCACAATGTACCACCACGAACCGGTGCCCTGTACCAATCTACCGATTAAAGAAGCCGCCGTTCCCAGCGCTGCAAATGTCACCGCCATACCAAGGCAGAACACGAGTGAGTAACGAAACGCCTTTTTCACATCGTTGCCCGCATAACCGCCCACGTAACCGATCACCAAAGGAAAAGTGGAAAGTGAACAGGGCATGAAAGAGGTCAGCACGCCTGCGAGCAGCGCCACCAATGGCGCCAGCCAAAAGTTATTGCTGATGGCTTGCGCAAATACATCCAGCCATTGATCTACCATTGTACCCCCATTTCTTCGAATACTGCCAATATTTCTTCTTTGTCCATCTTGCCTTCATGCGCGGTAAAGAGATGTACACTGCTATCTTCTGTACCATACATGACGAAAGCACTGCTTTCAGCATCAGATGGCACATATGGATTCCCATCCTTATCAAAAAAGAACTGGGTCGGAATTATTCGAATCGGAACACCCTTAGCTGCGTCTGCGTTTTTCCAAACATCCACAAACTTGACAATCGCTTTTCCCCGTAATTCCTCATTGAGTTCTTCTAATGTCGGAGCCATCTCTTTACAGGGTATGCAAGAGTCGGAACCAAAATCAATGATGACCGGCAACCCATATGAGAGTATCTCTTCAAGATCAAAATCTTCGGTGGCATCAAGCTCAAAAGCGGCCTCGTCAATAGTGCTGGCTGATGGCTGACTGTCGTTTTCCGGTTGCCCGCTGTTTTGCTCTGGCTGACGGCTGACTGTTTCGATCTGCTCAGCATTATCGGCTGTTTGCCCATTGCTGCCTGCTTTTTGCTCATTATTCTTTATAATGTAAATACCCGCGATGGCTATGACAATCAAAACGGGAATCAGTATTTTTAGCAGTAGGGCTTTTTTCTTTTTATCATGACTATCATTATTCTGTTCCGCCACAATCACACCCTCCCGTGCAGCAGCAGCCTTCACCGCAGCCGGTCTTAGTCGTGTCACCAAAGTAAGTTATCGCTCCGCTCGGACATATGCTGCCACAGCCGGTACATCCTTGGATACATCCTTCGGGATAAATCACAACCGGTCTTGGTGCTTTTTCCTTATTGTAAACCCCATGCGTGCATTTTCCGACACATGTGCCGCACTCTGTGCACAATTCATAATTGATCATCGGATACCATGTTTTAGACATTTGACCTCTCCTTTTGTAAATAATGATTATATGAGAAATGATTTTCGAGCGGATTTTGTGTTCTGCAAGAAGCGAAATTGAGGCATAGCAGCGCTATTTCGAGATTTCAGCGACACAGCAGAGCGCGGAATCGGCCGTCATGACAGCGTTTCGAACTAATCAGCGTTTACTCTAATATATCAGTGATTTTATCCTTTAATGCCATAACTTTTTGCTCAATGATTTTTGCTGTTTTTACAAACTCGTGCTTTGGTTTTCCTGTCGGGTCATCCAAACCCCAGTCCTCACGGAATTTGCACGGCAGAAACGGGCAGCTTACGTTGCATCCCATTGTGATCACAACGTCCACCGGCGGGATGTCTGTCAGCAGCTTCGACTGTTGCGTTTCGTTCATATCAATGCCGTACAGCTCTTTAATGACAGCCACGGCATCCTGATTGATCTGCGGCTTTGTTTC
>JAEWQS010000137.1 GCA_023399095.1 Bacillota bacterium | reverse complement strand
ATATGCGCCCCACGAATACGCGCCGCTGGTCTTGCCCTCGTTTTCGTATACGTCGATCCAGTTTTCGTTGTATGCGCGCTTTAGTAACGCGATATAATCGTTGCCCATGGGCGCGAGCGCCTCAAACACGATATCCATCGCTTCTTCATAGCTGTATTTCTTGCCCGTATCCTCCACGAGCGGCACGTAAACGTCGTACATCGCGATATCATCAAGACCCAGAATGCGGCGGCGTGTATCGATATAATCGTACATAATACTAAGATGATCGTGTATGCAGCTTAGCAGCCCGTCGTAAAGCGAGATGGGGACGTTGTCGCCAAACAGTGCCTTGGCAAGCGCACTTTCATAATTACGCACACGCGCATAATACACATCCTTTTTGACGCTGGTGGAATATGTAGTGGCGATGGTGTTGATCATGCCTTTAAAAGCGCTGTAGTAGGTCTCAAATGCGTTTTTGCGCACCTCGCGGTCGCGATGCTGCATGAGTTCGATAAACTTGGCATGCGTGATCTGCACCGGGCCTTCGGGCGTGTCCACAGAGCCGAACTTCAAATCAACATTGTCCAGCATCGTGAATATGTCGCGGATGCCCGACGCAAAATCGCCGCTCATCGAGAGCAGCTTTTCCTCGCCTTCACTGAGCACATGCTGCTTCTGACGCATCACGTCGCGGATCATAAATGCGTAAGGCTCGAGCGCCTTTTCTTCGGTGATGTACTTTTCCAGCGTATCTTCGCTTTGCTTTAACAATGCGGGCGCCGCAAAAGAAGTTTCACCCGACACGGCCACGTAAAGCGACATCGCGCGATCCGTCATCGCCTGATAGCGCGTATTTGAATTGTCCTCGTCGCGGCGCATTTTGGCGTATACGTACAGCCGTTCACACTTAAGCGACAGATCGTCCATGCGCTTGAGTGCGTTAGCAAGGTTCTGCGCGCTGTCCGCAAAGCCTTGTTTCAAGTCATTAATTGCGGGCAGTTCGCTTTGCAACTTAGCAAAGTCATTCTCCCAGGCGGTTTCCGATGCGTATATATCGGTCAAATTCCATTTGTATTTGTTGTCAATTTCACTGCGTTTCATTGCATCCTCCAAAATGTAAACTTATGCTATGATTATGCCCCAAACATGAGCCTAATAACGTATATCGCGGCCTTTGAACAGTATCTTTTGGGAAAAACGGGTGTCCATGAGCCGTGAGAAAATGCGCTCACCGTATCGTTCGTCCAGCTCATGGAATGGCAGGTTCGTGACGATAACCGTTTTGCGTCCCGCCGCGTTTCGTTCGTTAAGCAGGTCAAAGAAATATTCCTTGGTGACGTTTTTCGTCATGGGTTCGGTGCCAATATCGTCGATTATAAGCAGCGGCACTTCAAGAATGGGCTCTAAGTCCACATCCTCGCCGAGCCGGTGCTGATGAAACATTGAAAAGAGGCGGTAAGCCGTAAAGCTGGCCGCAGTGAATCCGCGCTCGATGACGCGGCGCATGATGCATTTTGAAACATATGTTTTGCCAAGGCCCACACCGCCAGAAAGCAGCAATATGGATAAGCAGCTCGGATAATTGTCCGCATAGGTGACGCAGATATCACGAATGCGTTCCATTATATCCCGCTGGGATTTGTCGCTATCGATAGGGTCGTTGCCAAAACGGTTCAGATCAAATTTTTCAAAACTGATCGCATCGTCAGTAAGACGTGCAGCATCCAGCTTGTCTTCGAGCATTCGCTTTTTAAAACATTCGCAGCGAGTGGTATCTTCCAGCAATCCCGTGTCTTGGCAGAGTGCACAGGAATAGAGGGGATCAAGGTAATGCGTGTCATATCCCGCGCCGGCAAGGAGCGCTTCGCTTTTTGCGTGCAGCACTTTGATTTGTTCGCTGTTGTCCGGCTCACCCGTGAGTTTGAGCTTAGGCCGCGCGATCAGCAGCGCTTCGAGCTGCTCGTGCAGTGTTTTCAATTGCGGTATACGCGCGTAGACTTCGTCTTTGCGGCGCGACGTTTCTAATTCGTTTTTCTGCTGAATACGGCTGTACTCAGCCAGCACATCGGATAAGCTCATTATGCTCCTTCGTCTTCAAACAGATTGACGGCGAGATGGTCGTAGTTTTCCACAGGCCGCTCGAAAGATTCGCGCGCAGTCGTGCCGGATTGGCCGCTGCTATGCTTTTTGGTCTCGCGTTGCGCGTCGGCCAGCGTTTTCACGCCCGCACCATGCCAGTTGGTGAGTATCGTGCTTAAGTAGCGGTATGGGTTTTCCGACAACGTGCTGATCTCTGCGGCCAGCAGTATCGCGTCGTGTGAAAGACCCCATGTGTCGTGCCAGCGCACATATATCTTGCGATGCGCATCCGTGGGTGTTTTGGGAATGCCCGCCGTCTCAAATACAGAAGCGATGTGGGCATTCAGCTGCTTTTGCTCCGAAATATAACGCCGCGCATCGGCAGTTGTGAGTATGTGGTTATTATACCAGTCGGTCAGAACAGCATCGAGATAGGCAAAAGGCTTTTTGCCGCGCGCGCCTACCTGCTTGGCGGCGAGTATCAGCAAAGCGTTATCAAAGCCGTAAACGGTTGTCCACTTTTGGTACAAGCTTTCGTGCTCGAACGAGGGCTTAAGAGACGGTTCACCCAAAAGATGCATAATCTCCTTGAGCGCAGTGGATTCCTTTTCGCTTTGCGCGTGCGATTCGGCAATCGTTCTCGATGTGATAAGACCGCGCTCCTTGAGGCGCTCAAGTATCTTGTCCAAGTATTTAAAGCTGGGTTCACGTGCCGCTGTGGTCTTGGCGCATGCGGTGAGTATGGCCTCCAGCGTGAAGCCCCACTGGCTTGTCCACTTCTGGAACAGCGCGTATTCGTCCTGCGTGGGCCCGCGGCCAGAAAGACCAAGCTGTTTTAATACGCTGGCGATGCCCGAAGACATCATCTTGTAAGACTCGATGTAATCGCGCGCCTTTTGTTCGGTGTCGATATGTTCGTCTTCCGCCCACGTTGTGGCCACCTTGTCGATGTATGAGATGGACACGCGCTTACCTTTTAGCAGTATGCAGTATTCCACGAGAGCGAGCACCACTTTTTTGTTAAGGCCGAACGAGTCGGTATAGTCGTATATTTTTAAATAATCGTGCGGGGAGAGCTGCCTTGTGCCAAACAGGTTTTGAAGCATCCGGTTGAAATCGCGTTCGGTATAAAGCTCCTCCTCCGTATGCACGGCGGGGCTTTCAAAATCGCCGAATTCAATGCACATGCTCTGGCCGTTGACCACGCGCGCCACGCCTTTTTTCTGCCAATATTCAAAAGCGTGCAGCACCTCTTCCATGCTCATTTGCAGCCGTGTGCAAAGAATATCAAAGTTAATCAATTTATCTGTGGTACTTTGCTTCAAAACAAGCAGATACGCCTGCGTATATTTATCCGGCGCGCCGATGCAGCACTCAATAAAGCGGTTGGGTATGAGCGTTCCTGTTGTATGGTTTTTAAGCTGTAGCTGCATTCTCTTACTCCTCTTTTTTTGAGCGGCAAAAGCGCAAAAACGGTTAATGCAAACTGCCTTTACGCATCCATTTATCATTTGATGTGGTGAAGTCAACACTTTTTCGGACAATTTACTAAGCAGTTCGTTTCAAGTGCTCATCCATCCAGCATTTCAGCCACTGCTTAGGGCTGAGGTAGCCTAACCGCTTTTGCACCCTGCGTGTGTTGTA
>JAEWQS010000074.1 GCA_023399095.1 Bacillota bacterium | reverse complement strand
TGTATGATAAAGAAAATTTAATTTATAGTATGTCTTCGGGGTAGGGTGCAATTCCCTTACCGGCGGTGAAAGTCCGCGAGCGCAAGCTGATACGGTGTAATTCCGTAACCGACAGTAAAGTCTGGATGAGAGAAGCAAGCGTATCCTTTTTGATATGCCAAGGCTCTGAAGAATACTTCAGAGCTTTTTTTAAGCTCTGAGGAAGGAGTTTTATCATGCATCTGAGTCAAAACACAAAAAAGCTAACCACATTGTCGGTGCTAACAGCCCTGTCCATCGTTCTTATGCTGTTGATACGGTTTCCGATTTTCCCGGCAGCACCTTACCTCATGTATGAACCAATGGATGTTCCCATTCTGATTGCGGCGTTTGTGTATGGTCCGCTTTCGGGTCTTTTGGTGACAGTGGTTTCCAGTGTGCTTCAAGGGCTTATTGCCTCGGCCGATGGCTGGGTGGGTATATTGATGCACTTCATTGCGACGGGCACACTCGTCACGGTGTCATCTTTTATTTACCGCAGGAATCACAGCATAAAGGGAGCCATTATCGGTCTCATCGCGGGTACCATTAGCATGGCCGCCATCATGGTGCCAACCAATCTCATCATTCAGCCAGCGTTTTACGGAACACCGGTTGAGGTGGTGAAACCACTGCTGCTGCCCGTTCTCGTTCCTTTTAACCTGATAAAAGCGGGGATAAACAGCGCGCTCACATTCATACTTTATAAACCGCTGAGAAAGTTCTTGATTAAGAAGTAGTTACGAGGAACAGTCATACGGCGCGTCACCAAAGCCGCGCCGTTGCTTTTTATACGCTTTTCTTGTATACTTTTTTACAACTTATGAGGGGATCGGCGATAATCCGATGGAGCAGTACTTAACAAGAGATGCCGCGGAAACACTTGACTTGGGAATAAAACTGGGGCAATCTATAAAGTCCGGAGATGTGATTGCGCTTTATGGCGGGCTTGGAGCAGGCAAAACGGTGCTTGCCAAGGGCATTGCCAAAGGGCTTGGTATCAGCGAGGAAGTGACGAGCCCTACCTTTACATTGCTTCGGCAATATCAGGGTCGATTGACCCTTTGTCATTTCGATCTGTACCGTATTGAAGACGATCAGGAGCTGGAACATATCGGGTTTTACGACTATCTTGGCGGCGATAATGTCTGCGTCATTGAGTGGCCGGAAAATGCGCCGGAGCTTCATGCAAATATTCGAGTTGATATGAAAGGCTCGGGGGACGAAGAGCGGCAAATTGAGATCATAAAAGTAGAGGGCAATGATGGACATTCTTACTGTTGATACATCGGGCGGCGTCTGTTCTGCCGCCGTACTGCGTGACAACAAAATACTCTCTGAAGCGTATATGAACGACAAACGCACGCATTCGGAAACGATCGGTCCCATGATCGACTTTTGTTTGTCCTGCGCAAACATTGATATCAACGAAGTTGATTTATTTGCGTGTGCGTCAGGTCCCGGTTCTTTCACAGGGCTGCGCATCGGCATTGGTATGATGAAAGCGTTTGCGCACGCATCCCTAAAACCCGTTATCGGTGTCAACACACTGGATGCGCTCGCATTCAACGCACTGGGAACGGATGAAATCGTATGCCCTATCATCGATGCGAGACGCGGGGAAGTGTATACGACCACATATAAAAACGGCAAAAGAGTCTCGGAATACCGTGCGGTCCTGCTTGATGATGTTCTCGCAGAATTAAAGAGGCAGCAGACGGTGTTCTTAGGCGATGCGACTATTGTTCATAAGGAAAAGATACTTAGCGCAGACCCCGCATACAGAGTTGCACACGAGGGCATTGTGCTCCAACGGGCCGGTTCAGTGGGTCTTGCCGCGTTTGAAGCATACAATGCGGGCATTCATCAGGACGCCTACAGCCTCGAGCCTTTTTATCTTCGGGAGACGCAGGCCGAACGCGTGCGTGCGGCAAAGAGCCAAACATGAGCGTCATATACAGGCAGGCCATCTGCGAAGATTTAAATAACATCTATAAAATCGAGCTCGCGTGCTTTAAACAGCCCTGGTCTCTCGAATCTCTTCGCAGCGATATCTGCGATAACGAATTTTCATATTATATTGTCGCCGAGGTTGACGGTGTTGCTGCCGGATATTGCGGTATCCATATTATCTACAACGAGGGACATATTTTGAACGTGGCGGTGCTTCCCGAATACAGGAAACGAGGCGTGGGGCGCGGTTTGCTTGAGACGATCTTTATGCAAACTGGATTGCCTTATTATACGTTGGAAGTACGCGTCTCTAATGAGGATGCTATCGGCCTTTATACGAAGCTTGGTTTTATCACACTTGGCAAACGGCCCAGATATTACGGTAATGAAGACGCCCTTATCATGTGGAAGGGTAAAAACGCGCCTTGATACTTCGTCTTCAAAAATGTATAATCGACAATATCAAACATATTAATTGAGTAGGTATGATAATCAATATAGACGGTATAAAGATACAATATGAGCAGCTGGGGCAAGGAGACGATGTGCTGGTGCTGCACGGATGGGGCGCAAGCATACAGACAATGCGTCCTGTTATTGATGCGCTTACAAATCGTTACCGCGTGACGGCGCTGGATTTTCCGGGTTTCGGCGGCAGCAGCGCGCCGCCTGAACATTTCGGCGTACAGGAATATACCGATCTCACGTATAAGTTTATGCGAGAGGCAGGACTAGGTAAAGCACACATAATCTGCCATTCCTTTGGCGGGCGCGTCACGATTGTTCTTGCGGCTCAGCATCCTGAAGCTGTGGACAAAATTGTATTTACCGACGCAGCCGGACTTAGAAAACGCCGCACATTCAAGCAGTCTGTAAAGGTTTATTCGTTTAAAGCTGCAAAACGCTTAAACAGGGGACGTCTATTTAAATCTGTCCTCAAACTATTTGGCGTGGATGTCGAAAAACATATCAAAAAAGCGGGGTCTGCCGATTACCGCGCTTTGCCTGATAATATGAAAAAGGTGTTCGTCCGCGTCGTCAATCAGGACTTGAGAATTTTTCTGCCCCAAATCAAGAGCCCGTCGCTGCTGATCTGGGGTGAAAATGATCAGGATACACCGCTCGAGTTTGGAAAAACGATGGAGCAGGAGATACCCGACGCCGGCCTTGTTGTGTTTGAGGGGGCGGGGCATTATTCTTTTCTGGACTGCTTTCCCCGCTATATCAATATCGTGACAACCTTTTTTGGAGGATAACGGATGAGGACTTACATTCTTATTGCAATCTATGCGCTCTGTGCCGCGGCCATGGTGTTTGGCTCCGCAAGGCTTGTGCATATGCTGCAATTGGAAGGATATAAGAATAAGAATTTGAAGCACTGGCTCAGTAAAAACGCGGTCACGGTTAATACAATCCCTGCAATCGTTTCGTTTTGCGGTTTGGTGTTGATGCTGATAATCAATGCGGTTATACCGTCTGTTGCCATCTATGCGTTTTATTTATTTGCGGTTGTCTATGTGCTGCTGATTTTCGACTACGCAAAAAAATCACGTGTTGAAAACGCCAAAAAGCCGCTTGTCTTCACAAGCCGTGTGAAAAGGCTTTTTGCTTTTATATCGCTTTTTTACATAATCGTTGGGGGAGCGCTCTTGCTTCTGGATCTGTTCGTGCTCAGCGGCTCTGTGCTGGCTCATTTGCCTTTTTTCCTGTATCTCATCATGGTTGGTATCGGTGTTATGTGTGCCAACCTTTTGGCTAAACCCGTTGAAACAGCAGTTCAGCGTTGGTACTTTAACGATGCAAAAAAGAAACTCGATGAGCGAAGCGACTTGATTCGTATCGGTATTACAGGCAGCTATGGAAAGACAAGCTGCAAATTTATACTCGGCGCAATACTATCCGAAAAATATAATGTGCTTGTGCCGCCATCCAGCTTTAACACGCCCATGGGCTTAACGCGTGTGATTCGCGAGCAGATGAAGCCATCACATGAGGTGTTCATTGCGGAAATGGGCGCGCGCTACGTGGGGGATATTAAGGAGCTTTGTGACCTTGTTCATCCAAAGCTTGGGCTTATTACATCGGTCGGGCCGCAGCATCTTGAAACATTCGGCAGCGTCGCAAACATTGCCAAGACAAAATACGAGCTGATAGAGAGTCTGCCGCAGGACGGCTGTGCTTTCTTTCCGGGTGATAACGACATATGCCGTACGCTTTACACTCAGACAAACATGAAAAAAAAGCTGTTTTCTGTGGACTACACAGGGGAATCGGATATTCGTGCCGAAAATATCAAAACAGGTAGCTTCGGAAGTCGCTTTGAACTGGTACTGGGCGATGAACGTATTATCTGTGAAACAAAGCTGCTCGGCAAGCACAACATATCCAACATTGTCGGCTGCGCCAGTGTGGCGCACAAGCTGGGTCTGAGCGCTTCACAGATTCGTCTCGGCATACGCAAAATCCAGCCCGTTGAACACCGGCTGCAAATGCTGCCCACGTCCAACGGCATCACCGTGATTGATGACGCGTTTAACGCGAATCCATCGGGTGTGCGCGCCGCCATGGAGGTGCTTACGGGGTTTGAGGGAAAAAAAGTGGTCGTCACGCCCGGTATGGTGGAACTTGGCGATCAGGAAGATATTGAAAACCGTGCATTTGGCCGCGTGATGGCAGGCGTCGCCGATACGGTGATGCTGATAGGCCCCAAGCACACAAGACCAATATATGAAGGTCTTGTTGAAGGCGGATTTAAAGAGGAAAACATTCAGGTATATAAGTCGCTCGACGAAGCCGCAAAGGTACTCTGGACACAGGTGAAGCCAGGCGACGTCGTGATATTCGAGAACGACTTGCCCGATAATTATAACGAATAGGATGGGTTTTACTATGAAAAAAAATCTAGCGGTCACGTTCGGCGGCAGAACCGTGGAGCATGACATTTCCATTATCACAGCGAGCCAGCTGATGAACAATGCGGATAAGAATAAATATAATATCATTCCGATATACATAGATCGTGACGGTAAATGGTACACAGGCGAAAAGCTTTTGGATGTGGCTGTGTTTAAACGCTTTGACCCGAATACAAAAGGCGTGAAACGCGTTTTTCTCTCGTGCGCGGCAGATGCCACGCTATACGAGTATGGAAAGAAGCAAAAGCCCATCTGCCAGATTGATGTCGTTATTCCCGCCATGCACGGCCTTCACGGTGAGGACGGCACGATTCAGGGCTTGTTCGAGCTGTCCGATATTCCGTATTCAAGCGCCGGTGTCACAGGGTCTGCTGTGTGTATGGATAAAATTATCATGAAGTCAGCTTTTATCGGGTTTGGTTTTCCCGTGCTGGATTCTGTGTTCTGCGAACGTGATGAGTTCTATTCCGACAGTGACGCGGTATGTGAAAAGGTTGAGAGCAAGCTTGGTTATCCCGTCTTTGTGAAACCGGCGAACCTCGGTTCGAGCATTGGCGTAAACCGCGCCGATAACCGTGATGCGCTCATTTTTGCTCTCGAGGTTGCTGCCAAGTACGACAGGCGCATACTTGTGGAAAAAGCCGTCACTAATATCAAGGAGGTCAACTGCTCTGTGATGGGAACGGCCGCAAACGCTAAGACAAGCGTGATTGAACAGCCGGTGACTTCCAGCCAGTTCTTAGGGTTTGAAGAGAAATATTTAAGCGACGGCAAGTCAAAAGGCATGAAATCTCTAGGACGTAAGATTCCCGCGGACATTTCCGACGAGATGGCTGTGCGTGTGCGTCAGCTATCGCTGGATATATTTCAATCACTGGATCTTAAAGGGCTGGCGCGTATCGATTATATCATCGATCAATCCACGGATACGCTTTATGTGAATGAGGTCAACACCATTCCAGGCTCATTCGCGTTCTATCTTTGGGAACCTGCGGATGTGCCATTTTCAGCGCTTGTCGACAATCTTGTCGCCATTGCCGAACAACAAATGAGGGAGAAGAGAAAATCCGAATTTGCTTTTGACTCAAATGTTCTCCAAAAGGTGGCCAACGGTCTAAAAATAGGGAAATAAACGTTTACAACTGGCTTTGCATACATGTATAATATTTATATATTTAAATATGAATAGGGAGGGCATTTATCATGACAGATAACAAAAATTCTCTCGGCATGGATGAGAAAACGGCCAGTTGGTTTGCCTATGTTTTATCCATCATCAGCGCTATCATTTTAATTGTTACAGAAAAGGATAACAGAACGGTCAGACTGCATGCGTGGCAGTCATTGTTCCTTGGATGCTTCATGGTTGCGGTGTTCATCGTTCTTTGGATCATTATGGCGATTATCGGATTTGGATTGTTTCTACCAGGCCTCCTTGTCTTATTTTCTATTTTACAGACCTTGCTCTGGATTGGCTGGCTTGTTCTTACGATCATCTGCATTATTAAAGCCACACAAAACGATATGTTCAAGATTCCAGTGATCTATGATTTTGCTGCGAAAATGAAGTAATATTAAGGCTCTATGTCAATGGTTGGGGTGACGTAGACAAAAGTAATTATTACAGGGTTCCGATCACATTCAAGTGATCGGAATCCTGTTAGCATTCAGAGTTAGTAAAATTCGGCGCCGGAAGTTCTC
>JAEWQS010000052.1 GCA_023399095.1 Bacillota bacterium | reverse complement strand
TCACTGCCGCATTGTCATCGAACCGAATATAAGATCCGTCTTTACGGCGAACGCCATAGACGCTGCGCACCACGACGGCCTTAACGACGTCTTTCTTCTTGACAACTCCGCCAGGAGTCGCTGTTTTCACAGACGCAACAATCACATCTCCAATATTGGCTGTGACCCTTTTTGAGCCGCCGAGAACCTTGATGCACATAATCTCTTTGGCACCTGAATTATCCGCCACTTTCAGGCGTGTTTGGGCTTGTATCATTTCTAACGCCTCCCTTTATACTCGCTGGCTACTTGGCGGCTTCTACAACCTCAACCAGTCTCCATCTCTTGTCTTTGCTCATTGGGCGCGTTTCGGTAATTTCTACTTTGTCGCCGATTTTCGCCACGTTTTCTTCGTCATGCGCCTTATACTTCTTGGTGATCTTCACGGTCTTGCCGTAAAGCGGATGTTTGGCCTTGCGGACAATCTGCACCACAATTGTCTTATCCATTTTGTCGCTGACGACGATGCCAACTTTTGATTTGCGAATTCCTCTATCAGACATGAGCATCCTCCTTAGCGCTGAGCAGCGCTTTTTACTTCGCGCTCTCTTATTATTGTTTTGACTCTTGCGATGTCTTTCTTTGTCTGTTTAATCACCATGACGTTTCCGAGCTGCCCTGTGGCATTCTGAAAACGCAGGTTAAATAGCTCTTGTTTTAAATCCTTGAGCTGAGTTGTCAGCTCATCATTCGACATTTCATGCAGCTTGCTAGCTTTCATCCTGCTCACCACCTACTTCTTCGGCTTCTGCGGCGCTGGCCGTTTCTTTAAAATTCATCTTCGAGAATGCTGCCTCATCAAAGCTTAGCGCCTTGACGACCTTGCACTTTATCGGCAGCTTGTGCGCAGCCAGACGAAGCGCTTCACGCGCAACCTCTTCGCTCACCCCGGCGATTTCGAACATCACACGACCCGGCTTCACAACGGCGACCCAGTACTCGGGAGAGCCCTTACCGGAACCCATCCGTGTCTCGGCCGGCTTCTCTGTAACCGGTTTATGCGGGAATATTTTAATCCAAACGTGTCCGCCTCTTTTGATATAACGGGTCATCGCGATACGAGCGGCTTCGATCTGATTGCTCGTGATCCATGCCGGCTGCAAAGCGACAAGACCGTACTCGCCGTACGTGACTGCATTGCCCTTGTTGGCTTTGCCCTTCATGCGGCCGCGGTGCACTCTTCTTCTCTTAACCCTTTTTGGCATTAACATCTTTGCTGCCTCCTTCCGCCGTCTTGAACTTATCCCTTAAGGGATTGCCAAGAATCTCGCCTTTATATATCCAGACCTTGCAGCCTATTTTGCCGTATGTGGTATTGGCTTCGGCAAAGCCGTAGTCAATGTCAGCGCGAATTGTCTGCAACGGAATCGAGCCGTCATGATACTTCTCACTGCGCGCGATTTCAGCGCCGCCCAAACGACCGGCACACATGGCCTTGATACCCAGCGCGCCGCCCTTCATCGCTCTGCCGATGCACTGTTTCATCGCACGACGGAAGCTGATACGGCGTTCAAGCTGAGAGGCGATGTTTTCAGCCACCAGCTGTGCATCGATATCCGGACGCCTGACCTCAATGATGTTGAGTACAACCGACTTACCCGTCTGACGAGAAAGCTGGCTTTTCAGTATCTCAACGCCCTGTCCGCCCTTACCAATCACGATACCAGGCTTCGCGGTGTATATGTTCACGGTCAGTTTGCTGGCCGCTCTTTCCGTTTCGATCTTGGAAATGCCCGCTGCGTAAAGCTGCTTTTTCAGCTTCTTTCTGATATCGTAGTCTTCTTTAATGTTCGCAGCAAAATCGACCTTCTTTGCAAACCAACGCGCATTCCAGTCTTTGATGACACCCACGCGCATTCCGTGAGGATTAACTTTCTGACCCATGTTTAAGATTCCTCCTTGACTGCACTGTCGAGTATGATGGTAATATGGCTCGTTCTCTTGCGAATACGCGACGCGCGCCCTTGAGCACGCGGACGGAAACGCTTGAGTGTCGGGCCTTGATCCGCAAAGCACTCCGCAACGATAAGATCGTCACGCAGCATGCCTTTGTTGTTCTCAGCATTCGCTATCGCGGAATTCAGAAGCTTCTCAACAATGGGGCTTGCTGCCGCCGGTGTGTTTTTCAGCACCGCCACAGCTTCGTCCACTTTCTTGCCGCGGATCAGATCGATCACGATCTTGACCTTTGAAGAGGAAATACGCACGTATTTCACCTTTGCCGTCGGCCTTTTATCTTTGAGCTCATGTCTCTTTTCAGCTTTTTCTCTCTGACGAGTTGCCATTTATAGTCTCCTCCCTGATTAGGCTACTTGGAGCCGGACTTTTTGTCGCCCGCGTGTCCGCGGAATGTCCTTGTCGGCGCAAACTCACCCAGCTTGTGTCCCACCATATCTTCCGTCATATATACAGGCACAAACTTTTTGCCGTCATGAACGGCCAATGTATGCCCAACCATATCCGGAAATATCGTCGATGCTCTGGACCATGTTTTCAGCACTTTCTTTTCGTTCTTCTCATTCATCTGCTGAATTCTTGCCAGCAGCTTAGGATGCACGAAAGGCCCCTTTTTTACCGATCTGCTCATATTCCACTACTCCTTAAATAACTGTCGATAATCCCGTTGCGGGGTCCCCGAAAAACATCGTTTTTGGGGGTTACTTGTTTCTGCGTCTGACTATATACTTGTCGGAAGCGTTCTTCTTCTTTCTTGTCTTATAGCCAAGCGCCGGCTTGCCCCAAGGCGTGACCGGTCCCGGACGTCCGATAGGCGATTTACCTTCGCCGCCGCCGTGCGGATGGTCATTCGGGTTCATGACAGATCCTCTCACCGTCGGGCGGAAGCCCATGTGGCGTTTTCGTCCCGCTTTACCGATGTTGATGTTTTCCTGATCGATGTTGCCCACCTGGCCAATTGTGGCCTTGGAGTTAAGCAGCACCATGCGCACCTCGCCGGAGGGCAGTCTCACCTGAGCGTAGCTGCCTTCTTTGGCCATCAGCTGTGCGGAGTTGCCCGCGCTTCTGACCAGCTGGCCGCCACGGCCGGGCATCAGCTCGATGTTGTGAATCAATGTGCCCATCGGGATGTCTCTCAAGCAAAGCGCATTGCCCGGCTTGATATCTGCACCCTGACCGGACATAACCGTGTCTCCTACGGATAGGCCGTAAGGCGCTAAGATGTATCTCTTCTCGCCGTCTGCATAGTGCAGCAGCGCGATGTTTGCCGTTCTGTTCGGATCGTACTCGATCGTCGCAACCTTAGCGGGAACGCCGTCTTTATTGCGCTTGAAATCGATGATCCTGTACTGTCTTTTTACACCGCCGCCTCTGTGACGCACAGTGATGCGTCCCTGGACGTTTCTTCCGGCCGTTTTCTTGATCGGCTCCAGAAGTGATCTCTCGGGCGTTGTGCATGTGATTTCCTCAAATGTGGAAACCGTCATGCCGCGGCGGCCCGGTGATGTCGGTTTATATTTCTTAATCGCCATGAGCTTTTACCTCCCTAAGTCCTACTGTGCAAGCGAATCGAAAAATTCGATTGTCTTGGAGTCTTTTGTCAGCGTTACAAACGCCTTCTTTACCTCAGGCCGTCTGCCGATGTTGTGACCCTGGCGTTTCAGCTTGCCAATCTGGCGCAGCGTATTCACCTTTGCCACCTTCACGCCGAACACATCTTCCACAGCGCGGCGGATGTCGCTCTTCGTGGCTCTTAAATTCACTTCAAATGTGTATTTCTTCGCAGCGATATCGTCGTAGCTCTTCTCTGTCAATACTGGCTTTAAAATGATGTCTCTCGAATCCATTACGCAAAAACCTCCTCAACCATCTTGACGGCGTCTTTGGTAATCACAAGCTTGTCATACACAAGCAAATCATACACATTCATGCTGTCTGCCGTCAGCGTCTTCACGCCCTGAATGTTGCCCGATGCGCGTACGACTGTCTCGTCCTTGCCCGCCGTCACAACCAGCGCCTTTTTAATATCGAAGTTTTTGAGTATTCCCGCCATCAGCTTTGTCTTTGCAGCCTCAAGCGCGAGATTCTCAAGCACAATGATGTCTTTATCCGCTACCTTCATAGAAAGAGCGCTCTGAATGGCCAGTTTTTTGACCTTTTTGTTGACCTTCTGGCTGTAATCACGCGGCTTCACAGCAAACGTCATGCCGCCCTTTCTCCAGATCGGGGAACGCGAGGAACCCGCACGCGCGCGTCCTGTTCCCTTCTGACGCCACGGCTTGATGCCGCCGCCTCTCACTTCAGCGCGTGTCAGCGCGCTCTGCGTGCCCTGACGCTTGTTGGCGAGCTGCGCCACAACCACCTGATGCATCACCGCTTCGTTGACCTCTATGCCAAACACTTCGTTTTTCAGATCCATATTGCCGGACTCTGT
>JAEWQS010000011.1 GCA_023399095.1 Bacillota bacterium | reverse complement strand
CTACTCACACTTTCCCCCTCTCGCTGAATATGATGAAGCGAACAATATTGTTTAGGAGGGAAATGTATGATTAAACGGCTAATGGCTGTGGTGCTTTGCTTGGTAATCGCGGTGGCGCTGTTTGGATGCGCTGGGCAGACAGCGCAGAAAATCACTCTGAACGAGGTGACGCATTCTGTGTTCTACGCGCCACTGTATGCGGCAATTTCTCTGGGGTATTTTGAAGAGGAGGGGATAGAGCTCGAACTGGTGAACGGCGGCGGTGCCGATAAATCGATGACGGCGGTGCTGTCCAATCAAGCCGATATTGGACTGATGGGGCCCGAAGCGGCAATCTATGTATTTAATGAAGGTAAAGAGGACAGCGCGCTTGTTGTGGGGCAACTGACCAAAAGAGACGGGTCATTTCTGATGGGTCGGGTTCCCGATGAGGACTTCAAATGGAGCGATCTTAAGGGAAAAACGGTCATCGGCGGCCGGGCAGGCGGTGTGCCGGAGATGACGCTTGAGTATGTACTTAGGAAGAATGGACTTGAACCCGGAAAAGATGTTGAGGTGCTTACGAACATCCAGTTTAACCTCATGGGCGGCGCCTTCGAAGGCGGGACAGGAGATTACGTCACGCTGTTTGAACCCACGGCGTCAACGTTTGAAAAGGAAGGCAAAGGCTATATATTAGATGCAGTGGGCGCTGAGAGCGGCGAAGTGCCTTATACGGCGTTTATGGCCAAGAAGAGCTACATCAGCGAAAACCCGGAAACGATTGAGAAGTTTTTAAAAGCCATTTACAAGGGTCAGCAGTTCGTGCAAAAGGCTACGGATGAAGAAGTCGCAAAAGCAATCGTGGAGTTCTTTCCGGATACCACCGTTGAATCACTTGTACTGGTGGCGAAATCGTACAGAGAGATTGACGCATGGATGGATACACCCGTGATGAAAGAAGAAGCATTTAACCGCTTGCAGGAGATTATTATACAGGCGGGTGTGCTGGAAGACAAAGTGGATTTCGGCAGTGTTGTGGACATATCGTATGCACAAAAGGTTGTAGACGAATCAAAATAAACGTACATCGATTGAGCCTCCAAAATGGGGCTCTTTTTTTATGTTGCATCATGCACGCTTTAAGATGACCGAACCGAAAAAGGCAGTTCCCAATATACTGTTACTATACCGAAACAGAGAAAAAACGAAGATGCCCGGCATAAAGATGATATCTCGTTCGGTTTATTTATATCGGGGTCGCTGCCGAGGTTTGCCTCGGGGGTGAGCCATAAAGGGGAGATCTGCTTGGAGGAACTCGTAAGGGTAGAACACATATATAAGAAATATCACACCGTAAAAGGTGAGACGGAGGTCGTAAAGGATCTGTCTTTGTCTGTATTCGAAGGTGAATTCCTTAGCATCATCGGACCGAGCGGTTGTGGCAAGACCACCGTGCTGTCGCTGATTGCGGGGCTGATCGAGACATCAGGCGGCAGAATATTGCTCAATCAACAAGAAGTCAAGGGATACAGCGAGTCGGTGGCCTATATGCTGCAAAGAGACCATCTGTTTGAATGGCGCACGATAGAGGAAAATATTATGCTCGGCTTACAGGTGAGAAAAAAGTGTACCAAGGAAAGACGGCAAAAGGCTCTAAATCTTCTGGAGAAATACGGACTTGGAGATTTCGCCAAATATTATCCGCATCAGCTCTCGGGCGGCATGCGCCAGAAAGTCGCGCTGATTCGCACGCTTGCAATAGACCCGGCGCTGCTGCTGCTGGATGAGCCGTTTTCGTCGCTGGACTACCAGACACGGCTTGCTCTCTCAGACGAGATCGCACAGATCATTCGAACTGAGAATAAAACGGCGCTGCTGGTCACGCACGATATTGCTGAAGCAATTTCCATGTCGGACAGAGTGCTGGTGCTTTCGCCAAGGCCCACAACCGTAAAAACGCAGGTTAAAATTGAATTTGATGACATGAGCGCTTCTCCCATACACAAACGGCAGAATGCAAAATTCAGGACGTATTTTGATTTTCTGTGGAAGGAGTTGGCTGTCCATGTCGAATAACGAGAAACTGACTTACTCAGATGAACATAAAGCGTTTCTAAAGACAATAAGAAGCAATAGCCGCAAAGTCATTATCATACGGATTGGCCTGCTTGTGGCACTGCTGGGCATGTGGGAGCTCTCAGCAGGGCTGGGTTGGATCGATCCGTTTATCATGAGTTCGCCGTCGCGTATTGTAAGCACCATTGTTTCGCTATACAACTCGGGTGAACTGTTTATGCACATCGGTGTCACACTCTGGGAGACAATCGTAGGATTCTTTCTTGGTACTGTGATGGGTATCGGGATCGCGATAGGGCTGTGGTGGTCGCCGCTTGTCGCTAAGACGCTGGATCCATATCTGGTGGTGCTCAACAGTCTTCCAAAGATCGCCCTGGGGCCTGTTATTATCATATGGGTGGGAGCGGGAGAAGGCGCGATCATTACGATGGCCCTGCTGATATCCGTGATTGTGACTGTGATGAGTATGCTCAACGGCTTTTTGGAAATCAGTGAAGAGAAGATCCTGCTGATGCGCACGTTCGGGGCGACACGGCTGCAAGTACTTAGGATGGTTATTTTGCCTGCCAGCGTGCCTACAATGATATCCACGCTGAAGATAAACGTGGGCATGACTTGGGTCGGCGTGATCGTAGGCGAATACCTTGTATCCAAAGCGGGTCTTGGATATCTCATCGTGTATGGGGGTCAGATATTCAAACTCGACCTTGTAATGGCGAGCATTTTGATACTGGCTGTGGTGGCGGCGCTCATGTATCTGGCTGTAGCATATGCGGAGAAGAGGTACACCCGTAAATAAAACGACCCATAGACAGTTTTAAAACCTGTTCGCAAATGAATTTTCTGCAATCTAATAGGGCAGCCAATCGGCTGCCCCTTAGTGTGTCAAAAACCTCATTTTGTCATTGCTATTAATCAACTCATTTGGTCATCCTGAGGAACGAAGTGACGAAGGATCTGCAACAGATTCTTCACTTGCGATGCACGTTCAGAATGACCGCTACCGCAGCTTTCCGTTCATCGTGGTGCGTTAGCGCATGATGATTCCGAGCTTGTCTTTAATTGCTATTTGTACATGGGGCCAAGTGCCGCGCACGCACGGTAGTCGGCTCCTTCGAGGTCTTTGGTTCCAAACGCGCTCCATGTGGAGGGACGGAACATTTTGTTTTCATCCGCATTGTGCATGTTGACGGGGATGCGCAGCATCGACGCGAATGTGATCAGGTCCTGGCCGATATGGCCATAACAGAACGCGCCGTGGTTTGCGCCCCAATTCGCCATCACACTGTAAACATCTGTGAAAGCGCCTTTGCCCGTGAGTCTCGGAGCAAACCATGTGGTCGGCCAGGTTTTATCTGTTCTCTCATCGAGAGTCTTATGGACGTCAGTATCGAGCTCGCAAGTCCAGCCTTCGGCAAATTGAAGCACCGGGCCAAGTCCTTTGATGAGATTCAGCCTGACCATTGTGACTGGCATCCCGCCGCGTGTGCCGCTGGTGAAGTGACTGGAGAAGCCGCCGCCGCGGAAATAGAACTGATCTGCCGGGCACCAATCTGTTTTATCGAGGCAAGACTTTGCATCCGCTTCCGTCATTTCATAGAATGGCTTGATTACCGGGCTGCCATTATTATCAGACATGGCTCCAGTACCTTCCAGAGAGGCTGCGCCAGAGTTAATCAGGTGGATAATGCCGTTCTTCGCATAGCCGTCAAGCTCTTTACCGGTCACTCGTCTTACGGCTTCAGGGCTCCAGTATGTGCGAACATCCGCGAATATGCCGGGTCTGCCCGAAAGCAGGTGTTCAAAAAGCATAGAAAAACCGTTGAGGACATCATTTTCCGTGGCGAGCACGTAGGCTTCCCTGATTCCGTTCCAATCGAACTGTGAGCAAAGAATGGCTTCCGCAAAATCAAAGTTGGGCTTGTAGTCTGTCCACTGGCGCTGACCCTGCACGCCGCCTAAGATGGCGTTATGGCCATCGCTCTCCTCCACATAGCCAAGCTCCGCGAGACGCGGGTTGCCCACCATAAGATCGCGAATGATCATCATGGCTTTGACGACAAATTCCCACTGCGCATCCTTGGCTTCTCTGGAGAACGCGATATCAGCAGGGTTCTTGTCAATACCTTCTTTGCAGTTTTCTTTTGTCCACGCCATTGCTTTCTCAAATTCTTCATGGTCGTATATGCCAAGGTCAATTCTGCGGAGGATTTCAGTTTCATCGACGGATTCACTTCTCATGCCGAAATATTCCTGAATCATATCCTGATCGATGATGGAGCCGCCGATGCCCATGCACATGGAACCAATCTGCAGATAGCTTTTGGTGCGCATCAGCTTTGCCGCGATGCCGCAATTTACAAACCGCAGTATCTTTTCCTTCACATCTTCAGGAATTGTCTGGTCATTGGCATCCTGTACATCGTGCCCGTAAATGCCAAACGCAGGAAGACCCTTTTGAGAATGGGCGGCGAGAACCGCCGCAAGGAACACCGCACCGGGGCGCTCCGTTCCGTTGAACCCCCAAACAGCTTTGATCGTCATGGGGTCTTGATCCATGACTTCCGTGGAATAACACCAACAGGGGGACACAGTCAGCGTGACGCCGACGCCCTCTCGTTCAAACTTCTCCTGACACATAGCGGCTTCTTTAACACCGCCGATTGTTGTATCGGCGATAACCACTTCAACAGGTTCGCCGTTCGGGTATTTCAAGTTTTCTGTAATGAGCTTGGCGGCTGATCGTGCCATGCCCATTGTCTGATCTTCCAACCCTTCGCGAACGCCATTTCTTCTGCCGTCGATACACGGCCTTATGCCTAGTTTTACCATATCATATCGCCTTTCCATAATAGATTTTATGTAAACGGGGCTCATCCGTTTATTGCTCTTTTTTGTGAGGTGCGGCCACCGAATCACGTATAACGGTTTGTGTGCGCAGCACAGTTATTTTAACGGGGGTATCTGAATTTGCGCTCATGCGTTCCAAAAGCGCCTGAGATGCATATTTGCCGATATCGCCGATTGGCTGAGCGATCACGCTTAAGTGCGGCTTGATAACCTTGGCAAATGGCATATTATCGAAGCCGAAGACCGACAGTTCGTCGGGAACAGATACGCCATATTCATTTACTGCCATCATCGCACCCATTGTGGTATCATAATTGGTCGCAAACAATGCCGTCATATCCGGGTTGTTCTTAAGCAGCTTTTTGCAGGCACGATAACCGCTCTCTATCGTGAAATCGCTGTACTCAATGAGTGATTCTTTAACAGCAATGCTGTTCTTTTTAAGTGTTGCCAAATATCCGGATAAACGATCCATTGCAGACGAAACATCTTTGGGCCCCGCAATAATGCCGATTTGTGAGTGCCCCTGCGCAATAAGATGAGATGTGGCATCCTGAGCGGCCCGCATGTTGTCAACCAGCACGGCATCCACATGACCGATGCAGTCGGACACAATTCTGTCGAGCAGCACGATGGGAATGCCGGAATCTATCGCGGCGCAGAGATGCGATCCGTCCGCCCCAACGGGCATGTTAATAAGTCCGTCAACACGCTTCGCCATAAGGAAACGCACCAGCTCGGATTCGCGCTCATGATCCGAGCGCGAGTCGCAGATGATAGTCGAGTACCCGTTTTTTCGGAGCTCGTCAACAATGATAGGGATTGTATGCGCCACATAAACATTCCCGATGTCGGGAATGATGATGCCGACGGAGCTTGACTTGTTGGTTTTTAGCCCGCGAGCAAATTCGTTCACAGTGAAGTTAAGCTCTTTTATCGCCAAATCAATCTTTTCGCGGTTTTGAGGCAAAACATTTCCGCCGTTTAGATATTTGGATATGGTTGCGTAAGCAAGACCTGTGTGCTTGGCGACATCTTTTATCGTTGACATAAAAAGCTTCTTTCTTTGTAGTACAAAATGTGAGCGCAAAACGTTTCGTCTAGTATGATATTATTCTTTGTGTGTTTTGGTGTCAAGAACAAAATCAGAAAAGACGTTATTTTCAACATATAAATAGCACTTAGTTATCATATTTAAGATAAATTGTACGTTTATATGTAATAAAGAAGCTTAAAAAGAGAGAGTCTCTTATTAAAAAATGTTGACATGAATTTGCAGCTATGTTAGAGTTCAAAAAAGGGCGAAACGTTACATGATACGTATCCCACAACTGTTTTCATACAAAATCGGACCACAGCACGCAATGTATGGCATAATACGGATAGAATAGGATAGACATTGATTATGCATTGTTTAAAACTAACAGTTTTATTTAAACGATAAAGGGATGTCATATGAAAGATTATTTAGCGGTAGACCTTGGCGCAAGCAATGGGCGCACAATACTCGGCCGATTCGACGGCAGCAAAATGATGTTGGAAGAGCTGACCCGTTTTGAGAACAACTATGTTCAGGTCGGAAGTGCGTATTACTGGGATGTGCTGCGTCTTTATTCCTGTGTCAAAGAGGGACTTCGGCAGCATGCGAAAACCGGCAATGGAGAGCTTAAAGGAATCGGCATCGATACGTGGGGCGTGGATTTTGGTTTGCTGGACAAGCAGGGCAAGCTGATCGGCAACCCCCGCGCTTACCGTGACCCAAGAGGCGAAAGAGGAAAAAAGGCTTTCGCCGCGAAATATGGCGAACGGTGTGCCTTTGATTTGACGGGTATTTCCAATATGGACTTCAACACGCTTTATCAGCTTTACGACATGGTGCAAAGTGGTGACCCACAGCTTGATATCGCGGCACGTCTGCTGACAATGCCCGATCTGCTTGGCTATATGCTTTCCGGCGTGGATACCACGGAATACACGCATGCCAGCACAACTCAAATGCTTGATCCGAAGACCGGAAAGTGGTCACAGGACATCATCGAGAAATGCGGCGTTAATCCTTCAATCTTTGCGCAAATACAGCAGTGCGGAGAGGTCAAAGGGCTTTTACTGCCGGAGATTGTCAGCGACACCGGTCTTAAAGAAACACCATCTGTTTTCTGTGTGGGCTCGCATGATACGGCTTCAGCTGTGGCATGTGTGCCCGCGGTGAACGACAACTTCGCCTTTATTTCCAGCGGCACATGGTCGCTGCTTGGTATAGTCACAAAAAACGCAATTATCAATGATTTTGTTTATGAGCAGGGATTCTCCAACGAAGGCACGGTGGACGGCGGATTCCGTCCGCTTAAAAACATCATGGGTCTTTGGATTATACAAAGCTGCAAGCGGCAGTGGGACAGGGAAGAAAAGCTTAGCTGGCGCGATCTCGATGTGCTTGTGGATAAGGCGTCAGCTCACCGCTCGATTATCGATGTAAATGCGCACATATTCTACGATGGGGAAAATATGTCGCGCAAGATTCAGACATTCTGTGAAGCCACAGGGCAGC
>JAEWQS010000060.1 GCA_023399095.1 Bacillota bacterium | reverse complement strand
ATGCTTGGCTGTGCGGCGTTTACAATGGCGTTCACCGTCAGCGTGGCGGAGCTGCTCTGCCTGACCGCTGTTTGCGCACCGTTTACGCTGCTGTTGGTGTTGGTCACCACCGCATAGTAAACGTGCGTCCCTGCCGTGCCGGTATCCGGCCTAAAAACGGCGTTTGTCGCGCCGGAAATTTCGCTGTTGTCCCTATACCATTGATAGCTGAGTGTGCCGCCGTCCGGCGACGCGGCCGATACGGATAGGGTGACTTCCTCGCCCGCCAACACGGTGCTGCTTTGCGGCTGGGCGGTGATGCTTGGCTGAGCGGCGTTCACGAGGGGAATCACCGTCAGCGTGGCTTCAGCGGAAACGGTGCTGCCCACAAGGCTGGTGGCTATGCAACGGTAACGGCAGCCGTTTTGAGACACGGTAACGGCGCCAAAATTCAGCGTTTCGCCGGTTTCTCCGGCGAGATCGCTCCAACTTGCATCCGCGAAGACCTGCCATTGCAGCGAGTAGGCCGCAGGCGCTCCGGGCGTCACCGCCGTGGAAAAAGAAACCGCCTGCCCTTCCGTTTTTGTCTGGCTTTGTGGGTCTGTGCTGAAGGCGGGTAGCACGATGCTGCACACCTCGGAAAAATGCAGAGTAAACGCTGCGTTCTCATATCCGCCGCTGTTCTTATCCGGCACATAGGCAACGATGCTGCTGTTCGCATTAAAGAATGCATCCGAGCCGACCACCGGTGCAGTATTGCCAGTAAATACAACCGTAATCAGACCGCTGCAGTTGCGGAACATATAATTTGAAATCGCCGTTCCGACCGGCAGCCGGACTGTTTCTATGCCGGAGCAGCTCTGAAACGCAAAGTTACCATACGAGGCTGCGGTATAGCCGCTTAAGTCAACCACATCGTCGGTGAGCGCTCCGCTGCCAACTCCCAATGTTTTCAGACCGCTGCATTCTGCGAACATATAATTTGAAACTGCCGTTCCGACCGGCAGCCGGACTGTTTCTATGTCGACGCAGTCGAAAAACGCAAAGTTACCAAACGAGGCTGAGGCATAGCCGCTTAAATCAACCACATCGTCGGTGAGCGCCCCGCTGCCAACTCCCAATGTTTTCAGACCGCTACATTCTGCGAACATGCCGTATGAAATTGCCGTGCCCACGGGCAGCCGGACTGTTTCTATGCCGGAGCAGCCCTGAAACGCAACGTCACCAAACGAGGCTGAGGTATAGCCGCTTAAGTCAACCACGTCGTCTGTGAGCGCGCCGCTGCCAACCCCCAGTGTTTTCAGGCTGCGGCAGCTCCTGAACATGTCTTCCGAAATCGCCGTGCTCGCAGGCAACCGTACCGTATCTATGCCGGTGCAATTGAAAAACGCAGAGATACCAAACGAGGCTGCGGTATAGCCGCTTAAGTCGACCACGCCCTCTGTGAGCGCCACGCTGCCAACTCTCAGTGTTTTCAGACCACTGCATTCTGCGAACATGCCGTATGAAATTGCCGTTCCGACCGGCAGCCGGACTGTTTCTATGCCGGAGCAGCCCTGAAACGCAACTTCACCAAACGAGGCTGAGGTATAGCCGCTTAAGTCAACCACGTCGTCTGTGAGCGCGCCGCTGCCAACCCCCAGTGTTTTCAGACCGCTGCAGCCCCTGAACATGGCTACCGAAATCGCCGTGCCCGCAGGCAGCCGTACCGTATCTATGCTGGTGCAACCGTAAAACGCAGAGCTACCATACGAAGCTGCGGCATAGCCGCTTAAGTCGACCACGTCGTCTGTGAGCGCGCCGCTGCCAATCCCCAGTGTTTTCAGGCTGCTGCAGCCACTGAACATGGCTAACGAAATCGCCGTGCCCGCAGGCAGCCGTACCGTATTTATGCCGGTGCAATTGAAAAACGCAGAGTTACCATACGAGGCTGCGGCATAGCCGCTTAAGTCGACCACGTCATCTGTGAGCGCGCCGCTGCCAACTCCCAGCGTTTTCAGCGCGTTGCAGTTAATAAACATGGCTTCCGAAATCGCCGTGCCCGCAGGCAGCCGAACTGTTTCTATACTGGTGCAGTTCGAAAACGCATAATTACCAAACGAGGCGGCGGTATAGCTGCTTAAGTCGACCACGCCATCTGTGAGTGCGCCGCTGCCAACCCCCAGCGTTTTCAGTGCGCTGCAGCTAATAAACATGGCTTCCGAAATCGCCGTGCCCGCAGGCAGCCGAACCGTTTCTATACTGGTGCAGTTCGAAAACGCATAATTTCGAATTGATCCGGTCAACCCACTGATATCCAGTGTCGAAAGGGAGGTAAGGGAGCTTCTGATAAACGTGTAATCGGCATCCGCCATCGCCCCCGTAATTTTGAGGTTTTCTACAACCGAGTAATTGTATGAGCCTGGCGATTGATTAAACGGCGCGGCTTGAAGATCCGTCTCGATTAAGCTCTGCAGGCTGCCGTTTGGACCAGTATATTCAAATACGTCGCCGATCACGGCGGCTTGCGCTCCCGTAGGCAGCATCGTTAACATCATTAACACGCAAATCAGAATACTCATAAACCGCTTTTTATTCATTTGTTTCTCTTCCTTTTTCGATTCGTTTCTGCGCCGCCGTGAAAATAACACACTGATTCTAAGAAATCCGACACAAAACCTAAAATCTATCATATACCATAATAAGGGTAAATAAGAAAATTTACAAGTTATTAAATCAGCCTCACATGACCGTGATACCGCCGCAAAAAGAGTAAAATCTTAAGAGATTCATAAGAAAATCATTGAGATATGTTTTCACATTTCATGATAAAATGATCATGGGCTTTTTTATTGCTCCCACGATCAAATATATCAAGGCTGGAGCAATGGACTCCAACTGGACAAACATTTTCATTCTATTTAATTGATATTTTTGTCCGTCTCCGTAATAGCAATGAGGAGTAAGAATGACTGCAAATATACTGGTTGTAGACGATGAACAGGCCATTGCCGATTTAATCGAGCTGTATCTAAAAAACGAAGATTATACTGTTTTCAAGTTCTACACCGGCCGTGAAGCTTTGGACTGTATTGCGAATCAGAAAATTGATCTGGCTATTTTGGATGTGATGCTGCCTGATGAAAATGGCTTTGCCATATGCCAACGCATTCGGGAAAAGCATAACTTCCCCGTGATCATGTTGACGGCCAAATCTGAGGAAATCGACAAGATTACCGGACTGACACTGGGTGCGGACGATTATATCACCAAGCCTTTTAGGCCGCTCGAAATGGTTGCGCGCGTGAAGGCACAACTTAGGCGTTTCACCAAATACAACACGGCAGAATCGCCTGATGAGCAGCATGTGATCGATTTTGCCGGTTTGGTGCTGGATAAAAACACCCGCGAGTGCATACTTAACGAAGAAAAACTTGCGCTCACACCCACTGAGCTTTCTATCCTGTGGGTGCTGGCCTCAAACCGCGGGCGGGTTGTGAGTTCGGAGGAATTATTCCAAACGGTGTGGGGAGAAAAGTATTATACGAACAGCAACAACACGGTGATGGTGCATATCCGGCATTTGCGCGAAAAGATGCATGACAATGCAGAACGTCCAAAATATATCAAAACGGTATGGGGGGTAGGCTATAAAATTGAGAAGTAAAAGTCTGTTTAAGTCAATGCTGATGAGAAAGCTTCTTGGACGCTGCGTGATTGCCTTGCTCGTGTCGGCGGCGGCTTTGGTACTGCTGGCGCTGCTGGCGCTGACAATTGTCCAAAGCATCGTCTGGCAGCCCAGCCCCATATATTATGTCTTATCGCTCATAAAGAATAACTATGTGGCTGTGCTCATTGGATCGTATCTTATTGTGGCATTCTTCATACTCTACCACTACTGGGCTAAGACCGCTGAATATATGGAGGAGATCATTGAGGCGAGCAGAACCCTCGTTTCGCCTGATGAAGAGCCTATCCGTCTGTCTCCATTGCTGAGTCAGGTGGAAGACAGAATGAATCAGATTAAGCAGACAGCTCTAAGGAATGAACGTATGGCACAAGACGAAGCGCAGCGAAAAAACGATCTGATTGTCTATCTCGCGCACGATATAAAGACGCCGCTGACATCGGTGATCGGCTATTTAAGCATGCTGGATGAGGCGCGCGACATGCCGCAGCAGCAAAGGGCAAAATACACCAGCCTTACGCTTGACAAGGCCTACCGTTTGGATCAGCTTGTTGACGAATTCTTCGAAATCACACGCTTTAACCTTGCGCACATTTCGGTCAACAAGGCCAAAATCAATCTTTCCTTGATGCTGCGCCAGATGGCGGACGAGTTTTACCCCATGCTGGAGCCGCAGCATAAAACAGCTGTTGTTCAAGCGTCTGATGATTTGACGTTATGGGGTGATGCGGACAAGCTCTCGCGTGTGTTTAACAACATACTGAAAAACGCTATCGCTTACAGCTATGAAAAATGCGCCATTGAAATCAGCGCCATGCAGCTGGATAACAACGCTGTCATCACATTCACCAACCAGGGTGATCCTATACCCAAGGAAAAGCTCGATAAAATTTTCGAAAAGTTCTTTCGACTGGATTCGGCGCGCTCGTCTCATACTGGCGGTGCCGGGCTGGGGCTCGCTATCGCCAAAGAAATCGTGGTGGCTCATGGCGGTACGATTACCGCAAACAGCGATGCCCAGAAAACAACCTTCACTGTCGTTTTGCCCAATACGGCTACTTAAAACCATAAGCTTTCCATAAGAGATTCTTAAGCAGTTCATAATCAAAAATTCCCATTCTGTCTGTCCGGTTTTGATACCTTAGTGTCATAAGCCGGTCAGGCTTTTTGTTATGAAAGGAGATTGAGAAATTGTTTAATAAACGTGTGATTCAGCAGTTTCCGTTTTTGCTGCTGCTTCGCAAAGCCCAAAGAAGGCTCTTCTTTTACGCCAAAATGCGATTGGATGGTAACCGCTATGCCAAAACGAAGCCGGTTGAGCCGCTTCGCATTTGCGTGTATGAAGCGAGCACATGTTTGATTAACCCGAACACGGGATTTGATATGAAATATCAAGAAAATAAAGTATTCAATCTGCGACTGGCCGCCAAACCGATTAACGGAATTATGCTTCAGCCGCAAGAAACCTTTTCTTTTTGGCAGCTTGTGAGAAAGGCGAATAAAGCGGATTTCAGAAAGGGGCTTTCCGTGGAATACGGAAAGCTGGTGACTGTTAAGGGAGGTGGCTTATGCCATTTGAGCAACTTTCTTTTCTGGATGTTTCTCCATACACCGCTCACAATTGTGGAACGTCACCCCCATAGGATCAAAGATTTCCCCTCGCCCGATGAGGATGATCCTGACGGTGTGGATGCCACAGTCAGCGAAGGCTGGCTGGACTTGAAGGTGAAAAATCAGACAGACCTTACATACCAGATTGAGCTCAATTTTGATGGTAAATATCTGCACGGCCGGATTCTTGCAGACAAAGCCTTGCCATACAGGTGTGAAGTAGTCAACAAAGATAAGATGTACTTCAAGGAAAACGGAAAGCTTTTCGAACGTGTCTCGGTATATCGGCAGAACCTTGATAGTAAAAGCGGCCTTGTTCGTTCGGAGGCACGTCTTCACACGGACGTATTTGAGATCGGATATTCACTATCCGATGAAGCAGAATTTCAGGAAACGAAGGTGTCATAAGTATGCAAAGAAAAACGATAGCGGTGCTGTTCGGCGGCTGTTCCACCGAGTACGACGTCTCTCTCCAATCGGCGGCAGCCGTGATACAAAGCATCGACAATAAATATAATATCGTGCTGCTGGGAATTACCCGCGACGGCGCATGGTACAAATACGACGGTCCCGTTGAACAAATTCAAGATAACACGTGGATGCGCCATCCTTCGTGTACGCGCGCCCTCATTTCGCCGGACAGGCAGACGCACGGAATACTTGTGCTGGAGGATAGCAACACCACCGTGATTCGGATAGACGCGGCCTTTCCGGTGCTGCATGGAAAAAACGGAGAAGACGGGACATTGCAGGGACTTTTGGAGCTGGCCGGCGTTCCTTGTGTGGGATGCGGCGCGCTAAGCTCTGCCATATGCATGGACAAGGATGTGGCGCACAGGCTTGTGCAAGGCACGGGGGTCAAAGTGCCCTCATCAACGGTCGTATATGCATCGATGACGGAGCATGAAATGCTGGGGTTGACGGGTGCACTGGTGTATCCGCTGTTTGTTAAACCTGCCAACGCAGGCTCATCCTTCGGGATTTCGAAGGTGGCAGACCCAACGCTGTTGCTTCAGGCCATCACGAACGCGTTTCAGCATGATCGTAAGGTGGTGATCGAAGAGACCATCCAAGGCTTCGAGGTGGGCTGTGCCGTGCTGGGCACCGATGAGTTAATCATCGGTGAGGTGGATGAAATTGAGCTGGAAGACGGCTTTTTCGACTACACCGAAAAATATACCCTAAAAACCTCCAAAATCCATATGCCTGCGCGTTTAAGCCCGGAAACAGCGGCGCGAGTTAAACAAACGGCGGCGAGAATCTACCGCACGCTGGATTGCCGCGGATTTGCGCGCGTGGATATGTTCCTCACACCGAATGGAGAAATTATCTTTAACGAAGTCAACACGATCCCCGGTTTCACAGCGCACAGCCGATACCCCAACATGCTCAAGGGTATCGGTATGAGCTTTGCGGACATCGTAGACACATTAATCAATCAGGCGGTGCGGCCATGAAGATGCTCAAGCTGCATCCGGAAAACATATACCATGGCAGCCTCATACTCGTCAACGCTGACTGTCCATTGAAAAAGGAGCCCAAAGAAGACGCCCTTTCGGCTGTTGAATACGGCGAAGGTGCAGTTCTGATGGATAGACATGCGGCAAAGATGCTAACCAAAACACTGTCAATCATTCAAAACGGTGATGAGATTGTCCCGGTCAGCGGTTTTCGCACGTTGAGCGAGCAGCAGCGGATATATGACGCGTCTCTGCTGGAAAACGGAATCGAATTTACACGCAAATATGTGGCTCTTCCGGGCTGCAGCGAACATCAAACAGGTCTTGCGGTGGATCTCGCGGAAAATTCGGAATCTGTTGACTTTATCCGTCCAAGCTTTCCCTGCTCCGGCATGTGCCAGCATTTTCGTGAGAAAGCGGCGGATTACGGGTTTATCGAGCGCTATCCGGCAGAGCGGGAGCACGTGACGCAAATCGCGCACGAACCCTGGCATTTTCGCTTTGTCGGATATCCGCACTCCAAAATTCTGACAGAAACCGGACAGACGCTCGAGGAGTACACGGATTATTTAAAACGGTTTGCTTACCAGAAAGAGCACCTTGTTTTCAACGAAAACGGACTTCGTTGCGAAATTGGATTTATCCGGCTTGATACCCTCGCTGAAATAGAGGTGCCCAATCATATGGCATATCAGCTCTCCGGAAACAATGCGGACGGCGTTGTGGTGACATTGTGGGAGCTAAGATAGATGAAAAAAAAGACGGCTTATGCGGGGATTGACAGATTCAGAATCATTGCTGCGCTGCTGGTGATCACCATCCATACCTCTCCGCTGACCTCGGTCGATGATACGGCAGATTTTGTTCTCACGCGGATACTGGCACGCGTGGCTGTGCCGTTTTTCTTTATGGCTTCAGGGTTCTTTCTGTTTTCCCGACGTGACAGTGACGTTCTTTCTGCGGGCAGGTTATTATCGTTTTTAAAAAGGACCGCACTCCTTTATGTCGCCGCGGTTCTGCTATATTTGCCGTTGAATGTTTACAATGGCACGATTCAGATTTGGACGTCCCTGCCTAATCTGCTCAATGCTTTACTCATCGAGGGCACGTTCTACCATCTGTGGTATGTGCCGGCGTCTATGCTGGGCGCTGTGATTTCATGGATGTTGATCAGGTGCTTTAAAGAAAAGGGCGCTTTAATGATTGCGGGGCTGCTGTATATCATCGGGCTGTTTGGTGACAGCTATTATGGTCTCTCTGAAACGGTGCCGATTCTCAAAGCATTCTACCAACCGGTGCTCACGATTGCCGATTATACACGCAACGGTTTTTTCTTTGCTCCTGTTTTCATGATACTCGGGTCTTGCATCGCGAATCAGTCCAAACGGTATACGAAAAAAACATGTGTTTCTGGTCTGTGTATATCCGCTGCGTTGATGCTGGCCGAGGGCTTGATTCTCAAGAGCCTGGATATCCAAAGGCACGACAGTATGTATGTCATGCTGCTGCCCTGCATGTTTTTTCTGTTTCAAAACCTGCTGCATTGGGAAGGCCGAAACACGGAAAAGCTGCGCAAGTATTCCGTCATCATCTATCTCATTCATCCTTGGATCATCGTGCTGGTGCGACAACTCGCAGCATTCACCAAGCTGCAATGGCTGCTTGTCGATAACAGCATCGCGCACTTTCTAGCCGTTGCGGCGGGGTCTTTAGCGGCAGCCATGTTGTGGTCAGCAATTGTCACGAAGATAAAAGGAGCGGTTTCTGTCCCGCAGGGCCGCATGGATCGAGCTTGGGCAGAGATTAACCTTTCGCATTTGGTGCATAACACTCGGATACTGCAAAGGATACTTCCTCAAGGGTGCGGCATTATGGCTGTTGTCAAAGCCAATGCCTACGGACATGGTGATATCACGGTGGCCAAAACGCTCCGCAAGGAGGGTGTCCGCGCGTTTGCCGTTGCGACAATCGATGAAGGCATTCGTTTGCGTAAAAACGGCATAAAGGGTGAGATCCTCATTCTGGGTTATACGGACGTGAAGCGATCGACTGAGCTTCATAGGTATAAGCTGTCGCAAACAATCGTGGACGCGCAGTATGCGGGTGAACTGAACAAAGCGGGTAAGTCGATACAGGCACATATCAAGGTGGATACCGGTATGCACCGGCTGGGCGAATGCTATGAGCATATAGACAATATTAAGCAAATTTTTCATTGCAGACACTTGAGAATCAACGGAATATATACGCATTTATGCGCTTCGGACAGCCTTGAAGCAGGGGACATGGCTTTTACACGCCTGCAAATCCAGAGGTTTGATTTGCTGCTGGACAGCCTCAAACAACAGGGAGTCTCATTGCCTAAAACGCATATTCTCAGCAGCTACGGTGTCATGAACCATGGTGATGTTCGGTGTGATTATGCGCGGATTGGACTCGCTCTGTATGGTGCATTGGAAAAATCAAAGCAGCGTATTGAATTGAAGCCGGTATTATCACTTAAAGCAAGGGTGATTCATGTCAGTCAAATCACTGTGGGAGAAAGTGTGGGCTACGCCCACGCGTTCGTGGCGCAACGGGATACTCTTGTGGCTGTGATTGCCATTGGTTATGCGGATGGCGTACCCACCAGCCTATACGAAAAAGGAGGGGTTTTGCTTCACGGACAGCGCGCTGTGGTGATTGGTAGGATATGCATGGATCAGCTTATGGTGGATGTAACGGACATCCAGAGTGTACAAAGGGGCGATATTGCAACGCTGATTGGTCAGGATGGCGGTGAACAAATATCAGCTATCGAGGTATCGGCAAAAGCCGAAACCATTCCCAACGAACTGTTAAGCCGGCTAAGCAGTCGGCTTGAGAGAATTTTCCGATAACGTTTTAATTATTTTCCCATATCGTTTAACTAAACATTGATATACATATCAGTAAAAATGGACGGATTTACTTGTTATAATATAAACAATACTAATAAACAAAGCATAAACAAAAGTTAATATCAGAAATATTTTATCTAAATACATCATATATCATTGACAATACACAAAAATGGGCGTAATATAACACCATCACATATAAAATAATTCAAATATTACTAAACACTAAACACTAAACAAAATTGTAAACATATAAACGGTAATTTGGAGACAGGAGTTAAACATGACTGGCATGCATTTTCCGACTGACCATGAAGCGAAGCAAACAATACTCGAAGTGGGCCGCAGAATGTATACGAAGAACTTTGTCGCGGCCAACGACGGCAACATCAGCTGCAAAGTCGATCACGACATTATTTGGACGACACCCACAGGCGTTTCAAAAGGCTTTATGGATGAGGATATGCTTGTCAAAATGCGTTTGGACGGCACTGTGCTTTCGGCAGGTTCTTTAAAACCCTCGTCTGAGGTCAAAATGCACATTCGTGTATATAAGGAAAACCCCGAAGTAATGGGCATCACGCATGCTCATCCGCCGCTTTGCACATCCTTTGCGATTGCTGGCATTGGTCTTGACAGGGCGATTTATCCCGAAGCGCTTGTCAACCTTGGCACTGTGCCATGCGTTCATTATGAAACTCCCGGTTCTCAAGGCATTCCGGATTCTATCGCGCCATACTGCAAAGATTACAACGCAGTGTTGCTGGGCAACCACGGTGCGCTTTCCTGGGGAAAGTCGCTCATTGAAGCTTTTTACCGTCTGGAAGCGATGGAGCATTACGCGCTGGTACTTATGTATACAGGCAACATCATCGGCAAAGCCAATGTGCTGAGCTGTGATCAGGTTCAGGAACTTTTGGATATACGCAAAAGCCTTGGCATCAATGCGGGCGGTGTGCCGCCATGCGCAGCCAAGCCTTCCAACCTTAAAGATGTTGTGGCACCGCATTCGCCGGTGGCTCCCGCTGCGAAGGAGCGCGAGGAGCTTAAGACGTATTCACGGGATGCTCAAGAAGGGTGCGGATGTGCAGCCGCGCCGGTATCTGCTAACAACGGCGACTTGAGCGATATTGAACAGATCACACAGGCCGTTTTGAAACGTCTGGGCCGCTAATAAGAAATTTCACGATTAATTATCGTTTTATACACACTGATGCAAAGGGGCAGCGATGAAAGCAGTTATCATTGGAGGCGTCGCCGCAGGTATGTCGGCGGCCTCAAAGATTAAACGTAATGATCCGACCGCTGAGGTTACCGTGTACGAGAAGGGGCAATTCCTTTCATACGGAGCCTGCGGCCTGCCATACTTTGTGAGCGGCGAAAACACTGACTATACCAAAATGATTGCACGATCGCGCGAACAGTTTGAGAGCTCGGGCATTCGTACGCATCTTAACCATGAAGTGCTTTCTGTATCACCTGAAAACAAAACAATCACCGTTAAAAATTTAAGCAGCGGTGACGTATCTCAAGACACCTATGATTCACTTATGATCGCGACGGGCTGCGCCAGTGTGGTGCCGCCGATTCCCGGCATTGATAACAGCGGCGTTTTCTATATCAAAACGCTGGAGGATGGTTTAATTCTGCAAAAGATCGCAGCCAATCCGTCTATCCGCAAATGCGTGGTTATCGGTGGGGGTTACATCGGCATCGAGATGACGGAAGCGTTTTTGCATCTTGGCAAGGAAGTGACGGTCATTGAAGGCGCAAACCGCATACTCTCGCCGTTTGAGCCGGAGTTTTCCGAAATTGCCACGCAAGAACTTATCCAGAACGGCGCTGTGGTGAAAACAGGCGAACGCGTGATTGCCATTGAAGAACAGCAAACGCACCGTCTTGTGCGTACCAGCCACGGTGAGTATCAAGCGGATATCATACTCATGTCTGTGGGTGTGATGCCCGCAACACAGTTTCTTAAGGAGACCGGCATCCGGATGGCGAAAAACGGCGCCATCATTGTGGATCGCGAAATGCGCACATCCATTCCCGGCATTTATGCCGCGGGAGACTGTGCGGTGACATACAACAAAGTGATGGAGGAAGATTATTTCCTGCCCCTTGGCACGGTTGCCAACAAATGCGGTCGTATCGCGGGAGGCAACATGCTGGGCAGCCACGAGAAGTTCGTTGGCGCGCTGGGTACAGCAGCCATCAAGGTCTGCGGCATCGAAATGGGACGCACAGGCATGAGCGAAGCGGATGCCATTCGCTTGGGGATCGACTATCGGACGAAAATGGTGACTTCCTATAATCACCCACCGTATTATCCGGGACAATCGGTGCTGGCGATTAAGCTAATATATGAAAAAGGAACGCGGCGTTTACTGGGTGCATGCACCGCAGGACAACAGGGAGCTGTATTGCGGATCGATATGTTTGCCATCGCCATACACGCAGGGCTGACAACGACAGAGCTTGGCATGGTGGATCTTGCATATGCGCCGCCCTTTGCGGGTGTGTGGGACGCGGTTCACATCGCGGCCAACGCGGCGAAGTGATATGAATAAGCTATTGAGTTTACAATCGGCTATTGCCGCGATACCCGACGGAGCCATTGTCGGGCTCGGCGGAAACACACTGAACCGGGCACCAATGGCGGCTGTTTTCGAAATGGTACGCCAGAAAAAAAGCTCACTCGCGCTTGTCAAAACGGCGGGCGCTATGGATATTGATGTGCTGTGTCTCGCAGGCTGCGTGAAAAGCGTGGATGCGGGCTTCATCAGCTATGAAAGCGAGTATTCGCTCGCTCAGCACTACCGCAAGAGCGTGCAAAAAGGGCTGGTCAAAGCCAACGAGCACGCGTGCTACACGGTGATTTCGGCGCTGCGGGCCGCTTCCTATGGCATTCCGTTTATGCCGGTGCGCGGACTGATTACAAGCGACTTGATCGATGCCAATCCGTATTTCAAGCGTATCACCGATCCGTTTTCGGGCGATCCGGTGACATTGGTATCGGCAATAGCGCCGGATTTTGCGATATTGCATGTGCAAAAAGCGGACGCGGCGGGCAACGCCCTGATACTTGGCCCCAAATATGAGGATGTGCTTTTCTCACGGGCAGCCAAGCAGGTGATATTGACAACTGAAGAAGTGGTGGATGCGGCGTATTTCCACAATAGTGAGATGAAGGCCGATATCCCGGGCTTTATCGTAAGCAGTGTGGTGCATGTACCGCATGGCGCGGCGCCTTGCGCGTGTCACAGCGCTTACGATCTCAATCATGAAAATATTAAAAGATTTTTATCTATAAAAGACGCAAGTGAGCTGCCAGCATACCTCTCACAGGAGGTGCGGCATGCATAGAGCTTGCGACATCATGGTGTGCGCCATGGCGCACATGATCAAAGACGGCGAAAAGGTGTTCCACGGTGTATCCTCGCACATGCCCATGATCGCCACGCTGCTTGCCAAAGCGATGCATGCGCCCAGCGCGGTTCATCTGAACATTCCGGGCGGCGTTGATCCCAAAGAACCAAAGCTTGCATCCTTCACAAGTGCGGGCAGCGAGCTTTGCAACATGGCTCCGGCAAGCTTTCCGCTCATGGAGGTGTTCGATCTTTCCATGCGGGGCGGGCTGGATGTGGCTTTCTTGAGCGGTGTGCAGTTCGATAACGTGGGCACGGTCAACGCGTCGGTGATCGGCAACTACCATGAACCCAAGGTGAGGCTTCCGGGGGGAGCGGGGAGTGCCGTACTGATACCGACAGCCAAACGCGCGATCATATGGCGCACCAAACACGACAAACGAACCTTTGTGCAAAACGTCGATTTCATCACAGCACGGGGGAACGTAAGCGCTATCGTGACACCGCTTTGTGTGTTCACGATGTACTACGGGGAACTGATCTTAGAAAGCATTCATCCGACATCTTCTATCGAAGAGGTTGCGGCAAACACAGGATTTGAGATTAAGTATCTTGAGCTCAAAGCTACACCCGCGCCGACGGAAGAAGAATTGAAGTTTCTTGAAAAGATCGATCCCCAAGACCTGCGAAACATTGAGTTTCGCTAAGGAACCGCTGATTAATCAGTGCTTCCCTTAATAACGCGAGCAACACGGGAGTGCTCAAATAAAAATCAAAACAATGGAGGAAAAACATGAAAAAGCTTTTGTATGTCCTGATTGCTGTTGCCATGATGCTATCTTTGGCTGCATGTGGATCACCAACTCCGGCTCCGTCTGAGTCTGCTGCTGCTGAGTCTTCGGCTCCGGCTGAATCCGCTGAGTCTTCGGCTCCGGCGGGCGACAGCAGTGCTGTAGCGGATCTGCTTAAACAGTACATGCCTGACCAGATGGCTGACGGCTCAATCAAAGTTGCTGTTATCCGCAACCTGGCAGCAGGCGATCACACACAGCAGTTCCTTGAAGGCTGCACATCTGAAGGCGAAGCACTTGGTTTCGTGGTGGATACATACGTGACAGACGGTGACAACGCAAAATGCCAAGAAACGATCGCTCAGGTAATCCAGAAGGATTACGACGGCATCATCCTTTCGCACGGCGAAGCCGGTTATACCTATGACTCGCTGCTTCCCGCTGTGGAAAAAGGCATGAAGGTCGTCACGTTCGACTCCGTCCCTTATAAGGATGGCGATGTCAACAACGAGATCCTCGAAGGCTGCACCAGCACAGCTCAGGAAGATGCGAAACTGGCTGATCTGTCCCTTGGCTCCATCGTCAGCAATTTTGACGAGTCCAAACAGCCGATCAAGGTCATCCGTGCATGGATGGGCCCTGGCATCCCGCCGCTTGATCGTCGTCAAGCCATCTATGATCAGTATGTGGCTGATGGCAAGATCGAAGAAATTGCGCTTATCGGACCGGTTGACTTCTCCAACGCGCGCGGCGGCACACAGGACGCTCTGGCTGCTATCCTGCCGAAGTATCCTGAGGGCACAGTCGACGCGATCTGGGGTTCTTATGATGAGCTTGCAAAGGGCTGCTTACAGGCGCTTAACGATGCAGGCAGAACCGACATCAAGATCATGTCCATTGACATCTCCAACGACGATATCAACCTGATGCTTGAGAATCCGGATGTGTGGGTTTCCACCGCTGCTGTGGATCCCAAGCTCATCGGTATCGCTGACATGAGACTGCTCGCTGCGAAGTTCGCCGGCGAAGAGACACCCGACACCTATAACCTAGACGCTCAGGGCGTTCAGACATCGCAGCTTGATTCGTCCATCAACATGACGAACATCGCAACCGTTGTGGACGGCTGGGGTCAGGAAAAAGGCGTATTTGACAGCTATGCTTGGATGGCCGAGATCAAGGCTTCTGTTGCTGGCTGATTACTCGTGACATAACGTAAAAACATAAAGGCTTGTGTCCCCTCCGGCTTTTGCCGGAGGGGGAATAGGCTGGGCAGCTTCCGTGATTGAATTTGGGATACTGATTATAATCAGATATTGATTTTGGGCAGGTGAAATGGAATGAAAGCAGCAAACGCGAAGCTCTCTATGCGCGATATTTCTATCGAATTCCCCGGCGTCAAGGCGCTTTCAAATGTGGATTATGATATGCAAAGCGGACAGATTCGCGCGCTTATCGGTGCCAACGGCGCAGGTAAGTCTACGCTCATGAAGGTTCTGTCCGGTGTGAATTCACATTACAGCGGCAAGATATTCATCGATGGAGAGGAATGCGAGATTCGCTCGCCAAAAGCGGCAAAGAATCTGGGCATAGAAATTGTTTATCAAGAGGTCGACGTGGCATTGGTGCCTTACCTGACAGTCGGGGAAAACATCATGCTCAACACTTTGGCCAATAAGATGGAAAAGAAGCAGACCGTCAATTGGAATTATATTCGCAAAACAGCCAAGCAAGCGCTGACACGTCTTGGAATGGATATCGATGTCAGAAAAATCGTGTCTGAGCTTTCGCTGGCGGAAAAACAGATGGTGCTTATCGCACGTGCGGTGGTGGAGGAATGTAAATTCCTGATACTGGACGAACCCACAGCACCGTTATCAAATACTGAAACTGAGAATTTCTTTAAAATTGTACGCAATCTGGCACAGACAGAAAACGTGGGCATCGTATTTATTTCCCACCGACTGGCTGAGCTGTTTGAAATCTGCGAGCATATCACCATTATGAAGGATGGTATGGTCGTCAAGGATATGCCGATCACAAAGGAACTCACAATCAACCAGATCGTGGAGTATATGCTGGGGCGCAAATTCGATGAGAATTACCCCAAGCAAACCGTTGATATTGGTGATGTGTTGCTGGACGTTAAAAACTTAACCGAACGTGACAACAAAGTTAAAAATATCGATATGCACGTAAGAAAAGGCGAGATCGTGGCGTTGGCTGGGCTTGTCGGCGCAGGAAAAACAGAGCTCTGCAAAACGCTTTTTGGCGCATACCGGGCGTGTTCGGGGGATATCAGTTTGAACGAGAAAAAGATCAACCCCAAGAACCCGACGCAGGCGGTGTCACGCGGCCTTGCGCTGGTGCCCGAAGAACGCCGCAAAGAGGGCGTGCTGGTGACGGATCCGCTTTATGCGAATGTCACAATATCTTCGCTTAACAAGTTTTTAAGCAAAATCCGTTTTGTGAGCAAAGGCCGCCAGCGTGTAGCGGCAAGAACAAAAATCAAAGAGCTCGGAATCAAGACGCCTTCTGAGAATCAGGTGGTGGCGCTGCTCTCGGGCGGCAATCAACAAAAGGTTGTCGTGGCCAAATGGCTGGTGAGCGATTCCGAGATATACATTTTTGACGAACCCACAAAGGGTGTGGACGTCGGCGCGAAGCGCGATATTTTTCAGCTTATCGAGGGGCTGGTTGCACAAGGCAAGGGTGTCATTTACGCGTCCTGCGAATTCACAGAAATTCTCGCCATTGCTGATCGCGTGTATGTGATGTTCGACGGCGAGATCGTCAAGGAAATGAACGTCAAAGATACCAACGAAAAAGAATTACTTTATTACTCGACGGGAGGCCGGTAAACATGGGTAATGCTACAAACACCGTTAAGAAGCCCTCGGTTATGGACTTCATTACAAAGTGGGGAACGCTGCTGACCATCGCTGTGATGGTACTCGTGTTCTCATTCACGATGCCAACATTTATGTCGGCCGCGAATATGATCACGATTATCCGGGCCGTCTGCATTGTGACCGTTATTGCCACAGGCATGACGATTTCGCTGACGGTCAACGGTCTTGACCTGTCGGTCGGTTCCACTGCGACTTTTGCCAACACAGTCTGCATGACGTTCTTTGTGTGGTACTCATTCGGTGACAACGTGGGCAACTCGCTGCTCGCCATACTGCTGACGATCGTCATCTGCACGGTTATCGCCGGTATCAACGCGCTGCTGATTGTGAAGCTTAAGATTCCGGATATGCTCGCAACATTGTCCACGATGTTCATGTTCGAAGGTGTGGCGATGACATACGCAGGCGGCGGCGCTATCAACGAAAACATGATGCGTCCCGACGGCACAGCAGCTATAGGAAAGGTGCCCGACTTCTTCAGAGAAATCGGCAAAGAGCCGTGGATCATCATTGTCATGCTGGTGCTGGTGCTGATTGTGTTCCTGTTCCTTACGTACACAAAGCACGGCCGATACATGTATGCGGTAGGTGGCAACCCCGAAGCGGCCAGACTTTCGGGTATCAACGTCAACAAATACCGCGCGCTGGCTTATCTGATGTCCACAATACTCGCTGCCATCGGCGGCATGCTGATCGGCGCACGCGTGGGCAACGCACAGATCAACTCAGGTTCTACTTACTTGATGGGTTCGGTGGCCGCGGCACATATCGGTATGTCGGTGGCGGGCGTGGGCAAGCCTAATGCCTTAGGTACGCTTGCCGGTGCGATACTCATCGGCGTTCTTGAAAATGGCCTTATCATGGCATCCGTGCCGTACTACGCGGTCAACATCTTCAAAGGCGCTGTGCTTGCGATCGCGCTGGCCCTCAACTATGCACGTAAAAAATAAGCTTGTGAGGTAATGCAATCATGTCTCGTTTTGATAACTATTTTCTTATGAAGGAAGCGGACGTTATTGAATACGTCAAGGAAAAGATCAATTTCTTTGATGCCGATGCTAAGCTCACCGTCAAGGAGATCGGCGACGGCAATCTCAATTACGTGTTCCGCGTGAAAGAAGAAGGCACAGATAAATCTGTGATCGTCAAGCAGGCCGGAGAATCGCTGAGGATCTCCGCAGAAATGAAGGTCTCGACGGACAGAAACCGCATTGAATCCGAGATTCTTCAGATTCAGGACAAATATGCACCGGGTTTGGTGCCCAAGATCTATAAGTACGACACCATTATGTGCGCTTGCGCCATGGAGGATTTGTCGGATCATGAGCTGATGCGCTATGCGCTGATGAGCCACAAGATGTTCCCGCGCTTTGCGGATGATATTTCCACGTATCTTGTGAATACGCTGCTCAAAACGTCGGATGTCGTCATGGAGCACAAGGAAAAGAAGGCGCTCGTAAAAAGCTTTATCAACCCTGAACTCTGCGAGATTTCCGAAGACCTCGTGCTTACAGAACCATACAACGACGTCAACAAGCGCAATATCGTGTTCGAGAAGAACGCGGATTTTGTCAAAGAGCAGCTCTATGACGACAAAGCGCTGCAACTGGAAATCGCGAAGATTAAGTTTGAGTTTATGAACAACGCGCAGGCATTGATACACGGCGATTTGCACACGGGCTCGATATTTGTCAAACCGGACAGCACGCGTGTGTTCGACCCCGAGTTCGCGTTTTACGGCCCCATGGGCTATGACATCGGCAACGTCGTCGCGAACCTGTTCTTTGCATGGGACAACGGTAACGCGGCAGGCGCGACGGCATTCTGCGACTGGGTGCTGAAAGCCACGGCGGAAACCATCGATCTGTTCATCAAGAAGTTCCTTGTGTGCTTCGATGAATGTGTGACGGATGTGATGGCGAAGACCGAAGGCTTCAAGGAATACTATCTTGATACCATACTTGCCGATACTGCCGCATTTGCGGGCACAGAGCTGATTCGGCGGACGGTCGGCATGGCGCAGGTGAAGGATGTGACCACCATCGCTAATCCCGAAAAAAGAGCTTATGCGGAGCGCGTGAACATTCTTTGCGCAAAGGATATCATCATGAACCGCACGACATACAAGACAGGCGCGGATTTTGTGGCGGCGCTCAAGCGTGCCACGGAAGCGGCGAAGTAACAGGAGGAAACCATGGCTGAAAACATTATGAACTATGAGACAGTCGCGCTGGACGAAGAAAAGGGCGCGCTCGTCATCATCGACCAGACTCAATTGCCAAATCACGTTGAGATACTGTCTCTGACCGACATTAAGGATATATGGGATGCGATCTATTTGCTCAAGGTGCGCGGCGCACCCGCCATCGGCGTGGCTGCGGCCATCGGCGTCTATGTGGCGGCCAGCCGCATAGAAGCGGCGGAATACAACGCTTTCTATGCGGAGTTCAAAAAGGCAAAGGATTATCTCGCATCGTCTAGGCCGACTGCGGTCAACCTTTTCTGGGCGCTCGACCGCATGGAGCGGGTGGTGCTGGATAACAAGGACAAATCCGTTGCCGACATCAAGGCACTTCTTCACGACGAAGCTGTGGAGATCAAGGAAGAAGACATCTGGGTCTGCAAAACGATTGGCGAATTCGGCCTTTCACTGATCAAGGACGGCGACGGCATATTGACGCACTGCAATGCGGGACAGCTCGCGACAGCGAAATACGGCACGGCGCTTGCGCCCATTCATCTGGGAGCCGAAAAGGGCTACAAATTCAAGGTGTTCACAGACGAGACACGTCCGCTGCTGCAGGGCGCACGTTTAAGCGCTTTCGAGCTGTACTCGCACGGCATCGATACCACGGTGATCTGCGACAATATGGCCTCTCAGGTGATGAAAAACGGCTGGGTGCAGGCGATATTTGTCGGTTGTGACCGCGTGGCGGCCAACGGCGACGCGTGCAACAAGATCGGCACCTCGGGTGTGGCGATACTCGCCAAATACTACGGTGTTCCCTTCTATGTATGTGCCCCGACATCCACCATTGATATGGAAACCGAAAAGGGCGAAGACATTCCGATCGAGGAGCGTCCGGCGCATGAGGTGACAGAGATGTGGTACAGCAAGCGTATGGCGCCCGAGGGCGTGAATGTATACAACCCCGCTTTCGACTTTGCGGACAATGAGTTGATCACAGGTATCATCACGGAATACGGCATTGCCCGTCCTCCGTATAACGAGAGTCTCAAAGAGATATTTGAGAAAAAGAAGAACGCGAAGAAGTAAGACTGCTACCGCCGCCACGAGATGAAGGTTCCTCCTCCAATGGCTCGTGGCGGCATAACAGAGGATATTATGAACGAGAAAGCCTTAAGGACATTGGTGGAACGCATCGTGCTAACCGAGCTAGCGAAAAGCGGTGAGCTCATCGTGCCGGTCAACTCATCAAACAGACATATCCACTTAAGCCAAAAGGACTTGGAGCAGCTCTTCGGAGCGGGTTATCAGCTTAAAAAGCTGAGGGATCTTGCGCAGCCCGGGCAGTATGCCTGTGAAGAACGCGTCACGCTGGAAACGCCCAAGGGCAAGCTGATTTTGCGTGTTGTCGGGCCGGTGCGAAAGGAAACGCAGATTGAGCTTTCTATGACCGAAATGGTCAAGCTGCGTATCACGCCCATGGTGCGCATGTCGGGCGACTCAACCGGGACACCGGGCGGCGTGATCAGCAACGGTGACGCAAAGGTCACGCTGGAGCGCGGCATTATGGTGGCGGCACGCCATCTGCACATGTCAGCCGATCAGGCGAAAGCTTATGGTCTTAGCAACGGGGACACGGTTTCACTGCATGCACAGGGCATCCGCGATACGGTGTTTAACAATGTCGTCGTCCGCTGCGGCGAAGGGCATGAGCTGGAAGCGCATATCGACAAGGACGAAGCCAATGCGGCGGGTCTCATAGATGGCGCACTGTGTAAGATTGCCAAGCAAGCGGAGCAGCCGCAGAAAGCACAAGCATCAGTAAGCACTATGGGTACGATTGTAAAGCCTGTCACAACGAAGAAGGAACGCAGACTGATCACGGAAGATGATGTAAAAGCGGCGCATGCCGCAGGGCAGACGTCTTTGCCACACGATCAGAATGATATCATCACGCCGCTCGCGAAAGATGCGGCTTGGGAACTGGGTATAGAGCTTCAAAGGAGATAGTATGATCTTAGGCAGAGTGAGAGGAAACGTCGTCAGCACGACAAAATCGGATAAGCTTTCGGGCTACAAGCTCCTCATTGTTGTGCCTATCAACATCGATACGTTTGAGGAACAGGGTGCACCTGTCGTGAGTATCGATACAGTGGGCGCGGGTGAGGGCGAGGTTGTGATGGTCGTGGGCGGCAGCTCTTCGCGCCAGACAACCGCCACCGAAGGACGGCCTGTTGATTCGACAATCGTGGCGATCATCGATACTGTGGATTTTAAAGGCAAACAGATATTCAATAAGTTTCCCATGGAAACGGAACAGGAATAAGAGGTAGAAAGATATGGCATTGACAGAGCAGCAGATTCGTCAGATCACCGATGATATCGTCCGTGAGCTGTCAGGCAAATTAAATACAAGCGCGGTCAGAACAGAGTCGGCTGTAAGTGCCGTTCAGGCGGCTCCTGCCGCAACATCACGCTGGCTGTGCGACACGGCAGAAGAAGCCATTCGCAATGCCAAAGCGGCACAAAAGCAGCTTGCGGAGATGTCGTTGGAGCAGCGCGGCGAGCTGGTCGCCGCCATGCGCAAAGCGGGTATCGATAACGCCGAATATTTGGCGAAGCTCGCGAATGAAGAAACGGGCTATGGGCGCGTGGCCGATAAGGTACAAAAAAACCTGCTTTCGGCAAGAAAAACGCCGGGCATTGAGGATCTGTACACACAGGCCTTTACGGGCGACAATGGCATGACAATTATCGAGCAGGCGCCGTTTGGCGTGATTGGCTCTATCACGCCGTCTACCAATCCGACATCGACGGTCATCAACAACAGCATCACGATGATCGCCGCAGGCAACGCGGTGGTATTCAATCCGCATCCGGCGGCAAAGCGCGCGTCTCAGGAGACAATGCGCCTTATGAACGAAGCCATCGTATCGTCAGGCGGCCCGGCGACGCTCGTGACGACAGTCAAAGAACCCACGCTGGAAAGCGGCCAGGCCATTATGACACACAAGGATATTCCTCTGCTGTCCATCACGGGCGGCGAAGCGGTCGTCAATGTGGCCATGAAAACAGGAAAGAAAGTTATCGCTGCGGGCCCGGGCAATCCGCCCGTGATCGTGGACGATACGGCAGATATACAGGGTGCAGCCAAAAAGATTGTGGACGGCGCGAGCTTTGACAACAACGTGCTCTGCATCGCGGAAAAAGAAGTGTTCGCGTTCGCGTCCATCGTGGATGAATTGATGGCAGAGATGGAAAAGCACGGCGCTTACCGCATCAGCGGCGCGGACATCGAGAAGGTGTTGGCGACCACGTTGATCAATAAAGACGGTAAATATGTGATTAACCGCAAATATGTGGGCCGCGACGCGGCTGTGATACTTCGCGACAGCGGCGTATCTTTTAGCGGCAATCCGCGTCTGATTATCGCAGAGGTGGATAAAAACCACCCGTTCATTATGGTGGAAATGCTGATGCCGGTGCTGGGCATCGCGCGTGTGTACATCATTGAGGAAGCTGTGGAAGAAGCGTACCGGGCAGAGCAGAACTGCAAGCACTCGGCGATGATCCACTCCACTAACGTGCACAACCTCTCGTTTGCGGCGCGCGGCATGAACACGACGATATTCGTGAAAAACGCGTCGTCGCTCGCGGGACTTGGCTTCGGCGGAGAAGGCTGCACCACACTCACGATCGCCACGCCAACAGGAGAGGGTATCACGACACCGAGGTCGTTCACGCGTCAGCGCCGTTGTGTGCTCGCAGGTGATTTCAGGATCGTTTAACATTCGGACATCCGAAGGGAATAGAAATGGAAGTTGTTGAACTGGTAAAAAGCGCGGGAGTTGTCGGCGCGGGCGGCGCGGGCTTTCCGACACATATAAAGCTCAATTGCATGGCGGCTATTGTGATTGCGAACGGTGCGGAATGTGAACCGCTTCTGCGCGTGGATCAGACGCTGATGCAGGCTCAGGCAGACCGCATCGTGAGCGGCATGGAAGCGGCGATGAGCGCTGTGGGGGCAAAGCTCGGCGTGATCGCGACAAAATCGCACTACCATGAGGCTGCCCAGTCACTCAAACGCGCTATCGGGGATAAGAAACACATTCGTCTGCATTTGATGAAAAGTTATTACCCCGCGGGGGATGAAAAGTCGTTGATATACGACATCACGGAGCGCGTGGTGCCTAGCGCGAAGCTGCCGCTGGATCTAAACTGCGTGGTCTTAAATGTCGCAACGCTCGCAAACATCGCTGATGCCATCGACGGCAAACCCGTGACAGACAAGGTTCTCACGATCGGCGGCGATGTTGATAATCCTGTGACGCTGTCTGTTCCCATCGGCACACCAATGAAGCCGCTCTTAAAGCTGGCGGGGTTTAACGGCGGCGAACAGGATTACGCGCTGATTATCGGCGGCCCTTGCATGGGACGCCTTGAGGAAAACTGGATTGTGCCTGTGACCAAGACGACAGGCGGCATACTGGTATTCAAACGCTCGCATCCGCTCGTCGTGCAGCAGACAATGCCGCTTGAGCGTCAAGCGAAGCTGGCGCAGGCTGTCTGCTGCCAGTGCAGCCAGTGCACACAGCTGTGTCCGCGCAACGCGCTGGGGCTGAACGTGCAGCCGCACAAGGTGATGAGAGCGGCGGCGATGGGTGACGCAAGGCTGATCGGTGATGTTAACGGCCTGCTGGCATGTTCAAGCTGCGGGCTGTGTACCAATTACGCATGCAACTTTGGGCTAAACCCATCCGCGATGATGACGGAGTTCAAGACGAAGCTGTTAAAAGCGGGCGTGCGCCCGCAGCCGGAGGAGCGAATCGTGACCGACTCGGCGCTGCGCTTAAAGCGCGTGCCCACGGGCAGGCTAATCGCGAGAATGGGGCTCAGCGCATATGATGTGCCCGCTCCGTTTGTGAGCGACAGGATAGAAACGAAGCGTGTGAGCATACCGCTGCAGATGCACGCGGGCAAACCCGCGGAGCCGGTGGTGGCTGTCGGAGATGCGGTCAAACGCGGCGATCTCATTGGCAGGATACCCGAAAACGCGCTGGGCGCGGCTGTTCATGCAAGCATCGGCGGTACTGTTGTGAGAATTGCGCGCGGCTGCATTGAGATAAAGGCTTAGGAGGAAAACACGCATGAATGCATTGGGCATGGTTGAAGTCTTGAGCATTCCTCTCGGAGTGCTCGCGGGAGACGCGATGCTGAAAACCGCGCAGGTGTCGCTGGTGACAGCGCAAACGGTCTGTGCGGGTAAATATATCGTGCTTGTCAGCGGAGATGTGGCGGCTGTGAAGGCGGCAGTGTCTGCCGGAGTCGAAACAGCGGAAACGACGCTCGTTGACAGTCTGATGATACCCAACGTGGA
>JAEWQS010000034.1 GCA_023399095.1 Bacillota bacterium | reverse complement strand
TGAACGGCACAAGGCTGCGCGCATCGATGACTTCTACGCTGATGCCATGCGCCGCAAACAGCTTCACGGCGTCCATGACGCGGTAAAGCGTCGCGCCGACCGAGAGAATCGTTAAGTCGCTGCCCTGCACCTTGACGTCGGGTTCGCCGATTTCGATCTCATAGGATTCAGCGGGCACACCGCCCTTATGGAACTGCTCACCGATGTCGTAAACGCGCTGGCTTTCAAGGAATATCACAGGGTCTGTGCCGTTGAGCGCCGCCGCCATGAGTCCCTTGGAATCGTAAGGCGTCGCCGGGAACACGACCTTGAGCCCCGGAATGTGAGTGCAGAGTGCCGACCAGTCCTGAGAATGCTGAGCGCCGTATTTGGAGCCCACCGACATGCGCAGCACGCACGGCATTTTGAGTATGCCCGCGCTCATAGACTGCCATTTGCTGAGCTGGTTGAACACCTCATCGCCCGCGCGGCCGAGGAAATCCGCATACATGAGCTCCGCAATCACACGGCCTCCTGCCATGGCATAACCCACGGCGCTGCCGACAATGGCGGCTTCGGAAATCGGCGAGTTGAACAGACGATGATACGGCATGCAGTCGCTCAATCCGCGGTACACCGCAAACGCGCCGCCCCATTCGCGCACGTCCTCACCATAGGCCGTGAGCGTCGGGTCTTCGTAATATTTGTCAATGATTGCTTCGAATATGCCATCACGAAGCTGATACACTTTGTTTTTGGAAACCGGCTTGCCGTTCTCGTCGAAAGCGAAGCGCACCTTTTTGGTGAGCTGCTTCACATGCGCGTTCTCCTCTTTGGGTTCCAGCGCGTCCGGTTTTCTGGTCTCATCCATGCTCTTCACATGGCCGTTTGAGAACATCAAATCGGCAATGGCGGTCGGATTCTTAACAAGATCCATGCGCGGAGATAGCGTGTCGTCCTTGGCGAGCTTGACGGTGCTTAAAATCCACGCCTTAACCTGCTGCTCGATCGCTTCCAACTCAGATGCTGCAGCGACCTTGGCATCTTTGATTTGCTTGCCAAACGCCACGATGGAATCCGCCTCCTGCCACATTTCGATCTCTTCCTTGGCGCGGTAAACCGACGCATCCGACGGGCTGTGGCCCGAGAAACGGTATGTCAGCACGTCAAGCAGCACGGGGCCCTTGCGGCTCTCTATAAGCTCGCGTTTGCGCTTGTAAGCATCGATCACGGCGAGCGGGTTGTATCCGTCCACGCGCTCCGCGTACATCTGACTGGGCGTCACGCCCGCGCCAAGACGCGCCACTTGGCTGTATGCCATGGTTTCGCCGCAGGTTTGTCCGCCCATGCCGTAGAAGTTGTTGAATATGTTGAATACGATGGGCAGCCCGCCTTTGTGCTCATCGTCCCAGAGCGTGTTGAACTGATCCATCGCCGCGAAGTTCATCGCTTCATACACGGGGCCGCAGCCGATGCTGCCGTCGCCGATATTGCAGACGACAATGCCGTCCTTGTTGTTCACACGTTTGTAAAGGGCTGCTCCTGTCGCGATATCCGCGCTGCCGCCCACGATGGCGTTGTTCGGGAAAATGCCGAACGGAATGAAGAACGCGTGCATCGAGCCGCCAAGGCCGCGATTGAAGCCGGTCTTTCTCGCAAAAACTTCCGCGAGTGTACCATAAAGCAGGAACTCGATGGCGATATCTTTCACGTTGGTGGCCTTTGTGGTCTTTTCGATCACCGCAAACGTCTCGCCGCCGAAGAAATCCTTCATGATCTTTATGAGTTCATCGTCACCAAGCTGTGTGATGGCGCTCAGGCCCTTGGCGAGAATTTCACCGTGGCTTCTGTGCGAGCCGAACGTATAGTCGTTGATAGAAAGGCCATAGGCCTGTCCGACGTATGCCGCTTCCTGACCGATGCCTAGATGCGCAGGGCCCGGATGGTTATACGCCACGCCTTCATATTCGCCCGTCGTCTTGATGAGGTTGAGCATTGTCTCAAACTCACGGATAATGAGCATATCGCGGTACATTCTTAAGAACTCATCCTTCGTGAAGTTCTTTTTCTCATCCGCCACAGTCTTTTGATACACGTTGACCGGAATATCTTCAAAGGATATACTGCCCGGCTGTCTGACCTTTGATGGATCGACCATTAAACATTTTGTCATGTCTTAGCTCCTTATAAAATATTCTACAGCTGGAAGATGGCTTCACGCAGCGCTTCGCATACCGTCGGATGCGGAAACACCAGCTGTTTGATTTCGTCGATTGTCATTTCCTTTTCTATCATCATCACTGCACCGTAGATAATTTCGGACGCGTAGCTCGAAATCATGTGAACGCCAATGAGCTTGTTCCATTTGTTGTCCACCACGATCGTAATGATACCGTCGCCCTTGTCATTCTCCGCGAGATAACGCCCCGAGAAGTTCATCGTGATGCTCTTCACCGTCACATCAATGCCCTTTTCCTTGGCCGCCTGTTGGGTAAGCCCGACACCCGCGACTTCGGGCGTGGTGTATATGACGGCGGGTATCGCGTCGTAACGCATGATATCCTTTTTGCCTGTCATGTGGTTCACTGCCACCTCGGCCTCACGGTATGCCGTATGCGCCAGCAGCGATTTGCCGTTGACGTCTCCCGCGGCATACACGCCGGGGATATTCGTTTGCAAATGGCTGTCCGTCACCACCGCGCCGCGCTCCGTCAGCACACCTATGGTCTCAAGGCCAAGGCCGTTCGCCACTGGCCGCCTCCCGATGGAAAGCAGTACCTTGTCTGCCGCGAGCGTCGCCGCTTTGCCGTTCGCATCCAGATATTCCACTTTGTTCGAAATACCCGTCACCTTACAGCCCAGCTGAAAGGTAATGCCCTTCTTGACAAGGTTCTTTTTGAGTATCGCCGCAATGTCCGCGTCGATCGGGCCGCCGATGGCATCCAGCATCTCGATCACAGTCACTTCGGAACCGGCTGAGCAGAAATAGCTCGCCATCTCAAGGCCGATCACGCCGCCGCCGATCACGATAAGCTTCTTCGGCACTTCGGTGATATCCAGCATTTCACGGCTGGTCAGCACAAAGCCGCTCTTTATCGCGTCCGCCAGCCCCGGAATGGGCGGCACTGCCGTCTCCGAGCCCGCCGCGATGAGCAGGCGTTTGCCCGTATAGACATCTTTACCATCCGTCACGGTGAAGCCGTCCGTGTTCTTGCCGGTGACCGTGGCCGTGGCTTTAACAACCGTGACACCTGCGCCCTTGAGCGTGGCTCCCACGCCGCTCACGAGCGTTTTCACCACTTTGTTTTTACGCGCAATCACCGCGCTGTGGTTGAGCTGTGCGCCCTGTATGCTGACGCCATACACATCGCCATGAGACGCACTGTCCTTTATCTTTGCCGAATACAGCAGCGTTTTCGTGGGAATGCAGCCTTCATTGAGGCAGACGCCGCCCACACTGCGCTTTTCAAACAGCAGCGTTTTGAGTCCCGCGTGGCCTGCGCGTTCCGCGCCGAGGTAGCCAGCGGGGCCGCCGCCAATCACTATCAGATCATAAACCATTGTTGCCCTCCTTATTTCGCCAGCAGTATGTCGAAAGCCTCAAGCGATGTGCAGAGGTCTTTTAAAAACCGTGATGCAGGCGCACCGTCCACCGCGCGGTGGTCGTATGTGAGCGAGAGTCCCATCGCGGGGTATGTCACGAACTGTTCTCCCACCTTCTTCTGGCGGTATATGATGTTGCACACGCCGAGAATCGCCGTCTGCGGCGGATTGATCACAGGTGTGAACATCTCGATGCCGAATGCGCCGAGGTTGGATACGGTAAATGTGCCGTCTGAAAGCAGATCAGGCGAAATCTTGCCGGACTGCGCCGCTGCCGCAAGCTCCTTTGCTTTGGCCGCGAGTGCCGCGAGAGACAGTTTATCCGCGCCGAACACAGTGGGCACTAGCAGTCCCCTTTCGGTATCAACCGCCATGCCAAGGTTCACACTGCTGAACAGCCGCATGGAATCGCCGAGGAAATGCGCGTTCAATTCGGGGTGGTTTTTCAGCGTTCTTGACACCGCATACAGCACAATATCGTTGAGTGTGATGTTAGGCAGGCCGAGCTTTTCCATGTTCGTTTTGATACGCTCGCGATACGCAAGTATCGCCGTGGCATCGAAGCTGGACTGATGCGTGAGCTGCGCCATCTGTGACAGCGACGCATGCATGGATTTTGCTATGGCCTTGCGCACACCCGAGAGCTTCACGTCTGTATACGCCGCTTCGGGAACAGCCGCCGCCGCTGCCGGAGCCGCCGCAGGTGTCGCGCTCAGATCGCTTGTCGTGACAGCGCCGCCAAGGCCGCTGCCTTGTGCGCCGCCCTGATAAGCGCCGCTTGCCGCACCTGTCACCTTATATCCCTTTTCGGCAAGCACTGCCATGTCGCGCTCGATGATGCGCCCATTTGGGCCTGTGGGCACGGCTTTGCTTAAGTCCAGCCCCTTCCGCTCCGCAATGCCTTTGGCGCGCGGAGATATCTTCATGATGTCCGTATCTGTTGTCGTTGCCGCCGCTGTGGCAACAGGCTCTGCCTTGGGCGCAGCCGATTCTTCCGTTTGCTCTGCTGTTGAAGCGGCTTGCTCGGCGCCGCCGTCCTTTAAGAACGACGAAATATCTTCACCGGGCTCACCCAGCACCAAAACCGTATCCAGACAGGGCACATCGTCGCCGTCCGCCACAAGCAGCTTCAGTACCGTTCCCGCTGCCGGACTTTCCTCTTCGAAGGACGCTTTGTCTGTCTCATACGCAAAAAGGATATCGCCTTCCTTGACTGTGTCGCCCTCTTTGACGCGCCACTCGATGATGCAGCTTTCTACCGACTGCCCTTGACGGGGCATGATCACACCAACTGCCATTGAAAACCTCCGTTTATGTTAAATTTACATTGATTTGCTCGTTTGTCTCTTTGCTTATGATAAAAAGTAACATTTGTTGTGTATCATATTAACATTATCTCATATTGTGTGTCAACGTTCACACAAAGATTATTTTGTGCCGTTAATAGAAATTTCATGAAAGTGAAGCGTGATTAGAAGATACCATAATTATACTCAAAATCAGCGCGGTTTTTGACCGCAACAAACGCTTGCGTGACAAATCCGTGTGTGATTGTTAACATGTTTATACAATACATATCTTTGGGAGGAAAGTGCATGAATGACGTCGGCAAACACATAAAAACGCTGAGAAAAGAAAACCGAGTATCACAGGAAACGCTGGCCGACAGTCTTTATGTCACCAGGCAAGCCGTTTCACAATGGGAAACGGGCCGCACACAGCCCGATCTTGATACGCTTAACAGCATAGCACGATTTTTCGATGTGGATATATTGGCTGTGATATACGGCAGAAAAAAAGCAGCAAGCATAGATCCGGAATCAAATAAACGGCATAAACGAAACCTCATCATATTTGGCCTGCTCACAATAGCTGTCGCAATTTTTTATACTTGTTATAAACCGTATTTAAAACAAGTCGGCGAATCCAATTTTGACATGGTTACTTATTTTCTGTTTAGCATGTATATTCTACCTATCATATACCTTTCTGCCACAATTGCCGCTCTTCATGGGGCGTCACTGCTATGGCATCTTAAAATACACAACACAACTGCCAAAAGGGCTCTTCTTATCACCAGCATCACCGTGCTTTCATTTTACTATATTGTTGTATTGCTTTGGTTCTCTGGTGCTGTAAATTTCTTTCTGTTTAATGTGACTTCTTTTATGGCAAGCGTACCGGTAACGTTTTTGCTACCCGGCTTCGGATTGTTTTTGGGCACACAGAAATCCACAACTGCTGCACAATCAAAACCGTGATTAAGCCGCTATATTAAATCGAATTTGTAAAACTTGACAACATGATTCTGGCGTGGTAGCGTCACTCTGATATTTGTATTGTATATAATGACAGTATAAATGATTTTATGAGGAGCAATGAAAGACAGCATGATTAAGGCAGTAATTTTTGATATGGACGGCACCCTCGGCGACACGATGCCGCTTTGCATCGGCGCATTTCGCAACGCGATTGAGCCGCTGGCGCTCAGAAGCCTCAGCGACGAGGAGATCACCGCGACGTTCGGCCCTTCGGAAGAAGGCACGATCAACGCTCTGATTCCTGAGCACTATGAAAAGGGACTTTCGAACTACCTCAGGAGCTATGAAGAGCTGCACGAGCAGTATCCGCATCCGTTTGACGGCATAAAGGATATCATTGAGCATCTCAAGAGCAAAGGCA
>JAEWQS010000165.1 GCA_023399095.1 Bacillota bacterium | reverse complement strand
GAAGTGGCAACAGGATTGCTATTTTGGCTGGTAAAAAACACACGCCATGTCGCATCATAAGAAAAAATGCAGATATTTGTCGCTTGTGATGTTATAATACCATCAAAAACGTCAGGAGCGGCCTATGAAACAAAAGCGCACACTCCAGCAAAAAATCGCCCTAAAGCACACGAAAAAGCCACCCGCAATCATCTATCTATTATTAATCAATATCTGGCGGCTGTTTCTGAACAAAAAGCTGGGCATTAAATTTACGTTCAATGCTCGCCCGTCCAAGGACAAAAACCCGTATATCCTTATCAGCAATCATGCGTCGCGCGTGGACTATCTTTATACCGCGCCCGCCGTGCTGCCGCACCGGCTTAACTACGTGGTGGGGTATAACGAGTTTTTCCGCTCGCACCTGTACCCGATATTCAAGCTGATGCAGGTGATACCCAAGCGCAATTTCGTGCCCGATCCGCATACCATCAAGGAGATCATTCGCGTCATCAGGCAGGGCGGACGCGTCTGCATGTTCCCCGAAGGGATGAGCTCGATATCGGGCGGCGGCCAGCCCTGCGCCATTGGCAGCGGCAAGCTGCTCAAATTCTTGGGTGTCACGGTGTACTATACCAAAATTGCGGGCGGCTATATGACCAACACCAAGCATTGTCTCGACCAGCGGCCGGGCCGCGTCGAGATTGTGGTGGACAAGCTTTTCACGCCTGAACAGCTGAAAGAGCTGAGCGCAGACGAGATTCAGGAAACGCTGAACAGAGAGCTTGCTCATGATGATTACACATGGAACAAGCAGCAAAGAGTGAAATACAACGGCAGCGGTGAGATGGCTAAAAATCTTCACGATCTGCTGTATCTGTGCCCCAAATGCGGCGCGCTTTATACCATGCGCGCCAAAGGCGATACCATCCGCTGCGAAGCGTGCGGCAACGGCGCAAGGGTCAACGATTATTACGACTTGATTCCGCTCGACGACACCTCCGAGGTGCCCGAAACAATATCACACTGGTATGAGCTGCAGCGAGAAAGAGCAAGAGCCGAAGTATCAGGCAGCGGCTTTCATTTCAGTGAACGCGTGAAGCTGGGTTTGCTGCCAAAGTACAAGCGGCTTAAGAAAGGCGCGACCTCCATTATCGCCGGAGACGGGATGCTTTCGCTTTCGCGCGAGGGGCTGAAGTTCGAAGGCACCAAGCATGGCGAGCCGTTTTCTTTCACGTTATCCACAGACGCCGTGCCCACATACGGCATGTGCACGGATATCTCGCGGTTTTACACGTTTTACAGAAGCGATTTCTACGAATTCTATCCTGAGCGCAACGACACGATGCGCTGGTTCCATCTGACGGAGGAGCTGCACCGCGTCTGCGGCGGAAAGTGGAGATGAAGATTTTTTCGCAAATTCTATCAATAATAGTTACTTTGTATTATAATATGTAAAAACAGTTGAGGTGATCATATGGCAGAATGGTGGAATACGCTGAGTGCGCTGCAGCATATGTTTCTTTATGCGGCAATCCCTTTCACGTTAATACTGATTATTCAGGCCATACTCACAATTGTGGGGCTGGGCGGCCACGATACCGATGTGGATACGGACATGGACGCCGATACGGATATCGATGTGGGCCCGGATGTGGATGCGCACGAAGCAAGTGAGAGTGTGGCGGGCTTTCGTTTTTTCACAATCAGAGGCCTTGTGGCGTTTTTCTGCATATTCGGCTGGACGGGTTACGCGCTCAGCGGCACGTCTCTGGGTACCGCACTAATCATTCTTATCTCAGTGGCGGCGGGACTTCTCGCTATGCTGCTCATCGGGCTGATGTTTTACGCGATGATGCACATGCAGGCCAGCGGCAATCTTGTATACAGCAACGCAATAGGCAAGGATGCTGAGGTTTACATACCGATTCCCGCACAGCGTACGGGCAGAGGCAAGGTCATGGTGGAATTTCAGCAGCAGCTTGTGGAGGCTGAGGCCATTACGGATGATGAGCAGAGAATCCCTACAGGTACGTCAGTACGCGTTGTTGGCAAAACCGGCAGCACGCTTATCGTAAAAAGATAAAAAGGAGATCACTATGGATACATTGATACTTATTGTTATCGCCGTCGTGATTCTGTTCACGACATTCATCGCGATTTTAACGCGCTACAAGAAATGTCCATCGGACAGAATTCTTGTCGTGTATGGTAAAGTTGGCAAGGGTGCCGACGGAGATATGGCCAGCGCCAAATGCATACACGGCGGTGCAGCGTTTATATGGCCCGTGTTCCAGCACTATCAGTTCATGAACTTAACGCCAATGTCCATCACGGTGGATCTGAAAAGTGCGCTGTCTAAGCAAAATATCCGTATCGACGTTCCCTCGCGGTTTACGGTCGGTATATCAACAGAGCCTGGCATCATGCAAAATGCGGCAGAGCGTCTGCTGGGGCTTAAGCTCGATGAAATCGAAGAACTTGCCAAGGATATACTGTTCGGTCAGCTGCGTCTCGTCGTCGCGACGATGGATATTGAGGAGATCAATACGGACAGAGACCTGTTCCTCGAAGAGGTGTCGCGCAACGTGGAGTCTGAGCTCAAAAAGATCGGTCTGCGGCTCATCAACGTGAACGTGACGGATATCAATGACGAATCGGGCTATATCGATGCGCTGGGTAAGGAAGCGGCCGCCAAGGCGATCAACGACGCGAGAAAGAGCGTCGCCGAAAAGAACAGAGACGGCTCTATCGGTGAAGCGCTGGCTCAGAAGGACGAAAGAGTCAATGTGGCCGAGGCCAATTCACAAGCTATCGAGGGTGAGAACACTGCGAAAATCACGGTCGCGAACTCCGATGCGCTGAGAAGAGAGCGGGAAGCCGAAGCCTTAAGACGTGCGACCGCAGCGGAAAAGGTGCAGACGGCCAAAGCGCTCGAAGAAGCGTACGCGGCGGAAGAAGCGGCAGAGCGCCAGAGGGCAAGCCGTGAGCAGGCCTCCAAGGAAGCGGATATCATCGTGCAAGCCGAAATTGCCAAGAGAAAAGCGGAAATCGACGCCGAAGCCGAGGCAGAGCGCTTAAGAAGAATGGCCAAGGGTGAAGCGGACGCGATATTCGCAAAGATGGAAGCGCAAGCCAAAGGTATCAATGAGGTGCTCGCCAAACAGGCCGCGGGCTTTAAACAGATCATCGGCGCAGCTGACGGGGATACCAACGCGGCGGTGCGTATGATGATTGCGGATAAGATGGAAGAGATCGTCAAGGTACAGGTGGAAGCGATTAAGAACTTGAAGATCGACAAGGTCACTGTATGGGACAGCGGCAGCGGCAAGGGCGAATCGTCCACAGCGAATTTCCTGTCCGGTCTTATGAAAAGCCTGCCGCCCATGAACGAGCTTTTTAACATGGCGGGCATGGAGCTGCCCGAATATCTGGGCAAAGACAAGCAGCGTGAACTTGAAAAACTCAACGCTCAGGCAAACGCTGATACGGCGGAGACCAAAGCCGCACAGACAGGGGAAAAGACGGAAAAATAAAGATGTATAGGAAAAGGGCAGGCATGTGAAATCACATGATCTGCCTTTTTTGTTTGAGAGATCTGATTTTCGGGTAAATATATGTGGCACTTGAAGATACACCATGAAAGGCCGCAAATATGTTTATAAACAAGGAAGGCCTGATTAGATCGGGCTGGAAAATCGCACTCGTATTCACAATTGTTTTCGGACTTGTTTATCTCGAAGGTTATCTGTTTGATTATTTTGCTAACCTTCACGTGGAAGCGCTCGGCGGTACGCAAGCCGACATAAACAGAGCCTATGCTGCGTTATATTCCCAATGGGAATGGCTGCTGTTCCTCATTCGGGAAGCCGTAATCATCGCAGTGCCGGTTATCGCATGGAAGGGGTTTTCAAGGCGCAAGCTGGAAGATATGGGTCTCGGGCGGCTAAGGATAAATAAAAAACCGTTTGGCGTGGGGCTGCTTGTTGGCATTGTGTCGATCACGGTCGCTTTTATCGTGATACTGCTTACAGGTAACGGGTATGTGGAATCTTGGACACCGCAATTTTCAGCCAACACCATACTGTATCTCTTTGTTTTCATCGTTGTCGGGTTCGCGGAAGAAATATTAACACGGGGCTATTTTATGTCGGTACTGCGACAGACAAGGTGCATGCCGCTCGTGGTATTCATATCGGCCGTAATGTTTTCGTTGATGCACGTTATGAACAACGCATTTAATGTGATACCGTTTATCAACATCACATTGGCCGGTCTATTATTCGCGTATATGTACTTAAAATCGGGCAGCATCTGGATGCCGATCGGTTACCACATTGCATGGAACTATTTTCAAGGGAATGTATATGGTTTTCCTGTGAGCGGCGTAGATTCCCAGGGAATCATCAGCACGCAATACGCAAGCGACACCATTTTAAACGGCGGGGCGTTTGGGCCGGAAGGCGGCCTCGTTGTGACAGCAGTTATTATATTTGGGTTCGTGTTTGTGAGATGGCATTACAGAAAATCAAAATTTAAATTTTTGGATATGGATACACCGGCAGCGCTCCAGGCGCTTCACCTCAAAATTGGACTTGATAGCAAAAATGCCTGTATTAAGGAAACACTGATTAAATGAGCTGTTGAACGAGATGGTTTTATGCCCTGCAAGGAGAAGAACCGAAGGAATTATGAGATTTTCGACACAGCAAGGTGCAAAACCCGGAATCCCCAATGACGCAAACGTCATTGGGGTGGTTAGCCGCTAAGGCAGAATACCGAATTAATCAGCGCTTCCCTAATTGAAAAAGATGATTATACAGGCATCAAAAGTCTTATATATAAACAAGCCTTGTTTACCAACTCGGTGAAAGGCTTGATAATTTATTTTGCACTCAGTTTTATAACGACAAGACATCATGGGTTTATGCATAAATACCAAGGCTAGCATCGTATGTGTCTGCCGAATATTGGTTTTTTAGTTTTCGAAAACAAGGAGGAGCAACGCATAATGAAGTTATTACGAGTAAAAAGGGCTGCAAACGATCAAGAAACAAGCAAAGCAAAGGACCAAGTAAGCATCGGTGCTGACGAGAAAAAAGTAAAGCTTAAAAATGAGCGCAAACCAAAACGCAAACTTCGCTTCATGTTTTTTGAAAATATGAAGATTGCCACAAAAATTTTAATCGGGTTTTTGATTATTGCCATATTAAGCACTGCAATGGGCGCATATGCGGCGCTCAACTTAAAGGATATGAGCAATTCATCCAAAACGATGTATGCTAACATTCTCCTGCCGAGCAAAGCGGTTGCCGAACTCAATCAAAATTTTCAGGAAGCGTGTAATTCGCTGCGCCAGGCGTTGCTGCTGGAGGAGGGCGACACGATGCTGCTAGCGGTACTGTCTCCGGTTAAGAGCAGCAGACAATTCATGACGTCGCGTTTTTCCACTGTCGAATCATTGATACCGCCCGAAAAAGAGGATGCCTATAAGGCTGCAAAGGAAGCGTATGATGCTTTTGACCCGCTGATTGGAAAGGCTGCGGAGGATATCGAAAACGGCAACAGAACAGTCGTCATTGAGGATCTAGTAGGCTTTGGAACCCTGAAATCAGCCGAGAGTAATTTAAGCACAGCGCTTAAAGATCTAATGTTCGCAGTCACGGGAGATGCGGCAATGATATCAACGCAAAATAACAAAACCGGAGAGATGGTGCTGCTCATCACAGTGGTTGCGATAGGTGCTGTTCTTGTCCTTTCTGTTTTGATCGGCATCGTTATATCGCGTGGCATCAGCCGACCGATTAAGAAGCTCACAAACAACATCACCCGGCTGGCTTCCGGTGAAACAGATATCAAGCTGGAAGAGAGGAGAACAAAAGACGAGGTCGGCAAGATGCGTGAGGCGACCCGTACGATATTGCATGTGATAAAAGGGCTAGAGGATGACACAAGCATGCTGATCGAGGCGGCAATGGAAGGCCGGCTCACGGTGCGTGCGGATGCGCAGAAGCATAAAGGGACGTATCGTCACATTGTGGAAGGCATAAACGCCACGCTGGATGCGATGATTGAGCCGATAAAGGAATCGGCTGAGGTCTTAAGCGAGCTGGCAAAAGGTAACTTAAGCGTCAGCGTCTCAAGCGAGTTTAAAGGCGATTTTGCGTTGATCAAGACAGCGCTTAATGAGACCATTGACACACTCAAAGGCTATATCAGCGATATCACGTATGTGCTCGGTGAAATGGCGGAAGGCGAGCTCACGGTGAATATCGATTCCGAATATGTGGGTGATTTCGCGGCCTTAAAGAAGGCAATTAATCAGAGTATTGCATCGTTTAATGGCGTGCTTGTGGAAATCAATGCGGCGGCTGAAGAGGTGTCAGGCGGTACAGAACAGGTATCCGGCAGCAGCCAAGCGATCTCGCAGGGTGCTTCGGATCAAGCCACGGCTTTAGAGCAGCTCTCTGTATCCACGTCGCAAATCGCGGAGCAAACCAAAATGAACGCAGAGCGAGCGGGCAAAGCCAACGAGCTTTCGCTCAAAGCGAAAGACAATGCAGTAAGCGGAAACGAGAAAATGAAGCTGCTGCTTGCGGCGATGGAAGAGATTAATGTCGCATCGGCAAGTATCTCCAAGATCATCAAGGTCATCGATGATATCGCGTTCCAGACAAATATTCTCGCGCTGAACGCGGCAGTGGAGGCGGCAAGAGCCGGCGTGCATGGAAAAGGATTTGCTGTGGTGGCAGAGGAAGTCAGAAACCTTGCCGCAAAGAGCGCGCAGGCTGCCAAGGAAACAACCGATCTTATCGATGGCTCCATAAAGAAAACCAAGGCAGGCACGGATATTGCCAATGTGACGGCCAAGGCGCTTGTCGAAATCGTCAATGGCGTGGAAACGACAGTGAGCTTGTCGGGAGAGATCGCGTCCTCGTCTAACGAACAGGCGGCCGGTATCGATCAGATTAATAAGGGCATCAATCAGCTTTCTGCGGTTGTTCAGAACAATTCGGCGACGGCTCAGGAGGTGGCGGCCTCTTCACAGGAGATTTCGGGGCAGGCGAACATTCTAAAAGATATGGTTGGCAGATTCAGCCTCAGCCAAAAGGAATTGCCTGAAAGCAAAACGCCGCTTTTGGAAAGTCAGAATAACAAATAGCAGTGTTTAAAGTGCAATTTTGAGTCGGACTCAGCGCAAGCGTATCCCATGGATAACGTTTGTCATCCCGAGATTGCCGACTAGTGGATTGGGATCCCATGGAGAGAGCATCAGTCCTCCACGCTTTGTGGAGGACTATTTATTTTATCTCTGATATAATACAAGAAATAACGAGATTAATGGGGTCGGACATGAAGAAAATACTCAAAAGAATTATTTTGATATTGGCATGCTTTATTATGGTGGCCGTTTTTACGGCGGGTGCGCTGTTTTTTAATGAGCTGCGCAGCCTATCAACGCTCAAAAAAGTTGATGATTATCCAATGTACACCATGACGTATTACGGCGATTATGGCTTTGATGAGTTTCTTGAAATCGGAGCCGAAAAGGATAGCGACATTGAAGCATTTGTGACAAAACGGCTGCTCAAGGGTCTGCCGATTGATCTCGGTATCACGGGGGACGGCTGCACTGCTTTTGTGACGAACAATGACGCTGGTGAGGTCATATTCGGACGCAATTTCGATTTTGACTATACCCCTTCAATGCAAGTGAAAACAACGCCAAAAGATGGATATGCATCAATATCGACCGTAAACTTAACCTTTGCGGGCTATTCCAAGGATAGCTTACCCGAAGGCTTTAATAGCTTTCTCGCATTGGCCGCGCCTTATCTGCCGTTTGACGGGGTCAATGAAAAAGGTGTCGCAATGGCGCTGCTTGCGGTGCCACAGGTTCAGTTTAATAATGATGAAAATAAAGTGACGCTTAACACCACGACAGCGATACGGCTTGTGCTAGATTATGCCGCAACAGTTGATGAAGCGGTTGAATTGCTCAGAAACTACAACATTTATTTTTCAGCCGATGTAAACTGCCATTATTTAATCGCGGACGCAACAGGAAAATCGGTGATTGTGGAATACTGGGACGGCACGCTGCAAACTGTTGAGCCGGAAAGTGATTATCAGGTAGCATCAAACTTTGTGGCATATAACGGCTTAAATATAGGGGAAGGCTTTACCGAGTTTGACCGATATAACGAGGTCGTACAATGCATTGAATCAAACGACGGGAAGCTCAATGAACAACAGGCGATAGATTTGCTTAGGGAAATAGGTATTTACGATGGAGATACAGATAAGCTGCAGTGGTCGGTGGTCTACAATTTGACGACACTGGAGGGTAAAGTATTCGCACATCGTCACACGGAAAATATACAAAGCTTTATGCTTCCTTAAAAAACGAATACAAACAGGTTGATCCGGTGCGTTGTTTGTCGGTTTGTTTGCTTTATTGTCAAACGGGCTTGTCTCTATTGCTTTTTTAAACCATCGAGGTCTATAGTCGTATTACAGGACTCATTGATTTTCTATGATACTGACAAACGGTGATTATCCATCGTCAATCATCGATATGAGAGGTTTAAAAGATGATTTACTGTATGCAATGCGGAAAAGAGTTAAACGATGACGCTGTGTTTTGCACCGAATGCGGCAACAGATTAAAACCGCCTGATTCGCCGGAACCCGTGCAAATAGAAACCACTGAATCAGCGTGCGACCCGGTCATGTCGCAGTCGGCTTATATGCAGTCCGAGGAACCGATGATAGCCGCCCATATAGAAGACCCTGAGCCGACGTGTGATCCGGTGATGTCGCAGGCTGCGCAGCCGCCGCTGATCAGCGAAGCTCAGTCAGCCACGTTCTCAGCGATGGCATCACCGCCGATAGCTTCTCATTTTGAAGCCCCGCCTGTGCCGTACAACCCTTTGCCATATCGCGGCGTATTTCCGGAGGCGGAGCCGATGGAACCTTCGTCATCCAAGGTAAATGCGAGGAACCGTAAGGCAATAACTTCGATGTATTCGAGCGGCCCTCGTATGTATACGTTCTTAAACACATGGCTGGGTCTTATCCTCATCTTTACGCTGCTGGGCGCTACGGCCATCCTCGGCGTGGTGACACCTATGTTCTTTGAATATGCGAATCTCATGAACGTCATCAAGCAATGCGGTATTTTCGCCTTGATTGCGATGGCAGTCGTTCTTTCTATGCGCGCCAGAGGTATCGATCTGTCAATCGGTCCCATGATGGGGATGAGCGCGGCCATCATTGCCCAGACAATGTTGATGGGCAGCCCGCTGCTGAACGGCGTGCTGCTTGCAGCGGCGGCTGCGCTGGTGCTGGGCCTCATCAACGGCTTTGCGGCGGCCTTTCTCAAAATACCGGCTGTCATACTGACGCTGGTATCGGGCATCGTGGTCGGCGGCGTGAACATGGCGCTGACACAGGGACAAATTTTGGCTGTGACGTTTTCCGCCAGGGTTCAGGCCTATGGCGTCGAGAGCCCCATCGGCGTACTTGCTCTTCTGGGTGCTGTGTTTGTGTTTGTATTTCTGTACAATCTGCTTAGCAGAACAGGCCGTCCTATGTTTGATCGGCAAAAGGAGCGTGCGCTCATTTCATACATATTTGCTTACGTGGCCAGCGCGGGGATTGCGGCTGCCGCAGGCTTTGTGTTGCTTGTCCGGCTGCAAACGGCGATGCCCACATTGGGAACGGGCTATGAAGCGTATATCGTGTTTGTATTTGCTTTGCTCACGTCGAGCAAAACGCTGGACAACCGTTTCGCTCCTGCGTTGATCGCGTTGGTTCCTGCCGTGATATGGGGGGTTCTAACTAACATATTTGGGCTGTGGGGCGTGATCTCTTACTACCAGCCGGTGGTTTACGGGGGCTTGGCGCTTGTTTTCATCTTGGTTGCATTTGTATGCCGGTATGAGAAGTCTTTGGCCGAATTTATAAAAAAATAGTGTATTATGGGACAAACGGTGTTATAATATGCATAAGAAGGGGATGATGATAAATGAGTTTAGCTATATCCAGTTTATCCAAGTCCTATTATAACATTTATGCCCTGACAAACAGCGACACCTATAAGCAAAACGCTGCGGATGCGTCCGCCGTGTCACAGTCAAGGTTCAACGTATCGAACATCACCGATGCGCTGGATATGCTGAGCAATGAATCCAAACTCAGCACAATTGGTAGTGTCGCAAGCGATGCCAAGGACATCTATAAGCTGAGCCAAGTCAAAGATCAGGGCACAAACGATGCACTGAGTAACAGTGTGGTGAGCCTGTTTGAAAAAGGCACCGACATGTCAAATTTTTTCGGTATCCTTGATACGAGCAAGGCCAATACGGAAAAAGTCAGAGAGGCTCTGGGTGATTCTATATCCACGCGCAATGCCGTTACCGCATACAGCGATACGGTGGCGGCCTATAAGCAATATCTTGAAAAAACGAATGGCAGCATTCTAAGCATACTGATTTGAACAAGAAATATGCTCAAGCGGCCTTGAACAGCCGCTTTTTTATATGTTTATAAATCCTTTTTATGATTGTGATTGCATGAGAAGCCTCAGTATTTTCACGGATTGCTCAAGCACATACGCTCTGAAAGACGGCTCGTCCTGAATGAGGTTTCGGCCTGTGAAAAAGATAGATAGTTCTCCAATCACGTAGCAGTGGACGTTGTGAAGATAAAGTCGCATTTGCTCAATGTCAATTTCACAGTGATGAAGCTGCTGTGAGACATTAATCAGGCTCTCCAACAGCGCATTGACTGTGCTCAGTGTGTGGTCATAATGTGCCTGAGGTCTCGGGCTGTGAAACTGCTCGAACCATGAAAGCTTAAACCATCCCTCGTGGTCAAGGTAGAAATCGATAAAAGAGCGAAAGAAAGCCAAAAGCTTGTCTTTCGGCTCTGAAACGTTCACCATGCTCTCGTTTATGCTGCTTTGCAGCCGCTTCATGATCATTTCCTGTGCTTCCCACAACAGCGCCTCAAATGAGGGGAAGTAGTTATAAAGATTTGTGTGCGCGCAACCAATCTCCCGCGCGATGTCTCGAAAATTGAGCTTCTTTACGCCTTGGTGCTTGTCGATAAGCGCCAGCGCGGTATCGATAACGTGGTCTTTGCTGATTCCTTTCGCCATAATATCCCCTCAGATAAATTTTTGCATATAAACCACATCAAAATCAATGCAGTTTTTGCAGCCGATTTTTTTAAACGTTCTGCATACTGTGAATCCGTGTTTTTTATGAAACGCAAGGCTGGCTTCGTTCAGTGAACTGATGCCTGCCAACAGTATGTCGATATTTTTTTCTTTAGCCCCTTCGATAAAGTGGTTAAGCATCAAAGAACCCAGCCCTTTGGACGTGTGGTCAACACTGAGGAAATAAGAAAGCTCCGCCGTGTGACTGAACGTGGACATGGGACTGTAAGCGCGAAGACCGCCGAATCCTATCACCTTGCCGTCCTGAAGCGCCGCGGCATTCGGATACCCCTGGTAAGAGGTCATCAAAGCGCTGTAAAACTCAACAGGCAGCTTTGTTTGCGGATAAGCGGCGAAGCTATTTTCCACATAATAATTAAAGATATCCATGACCTGCTGCGCGTCGTCTGTTTTAAGCGGCCTTAATATGGCTGTTTGCTGCATATATTTAGTCTCCTATATTACCATTGGTTATTACCAATGGTAATTGTAAAGAGGAACGACTGCTTTGTCAAGCATAAATGATGGATTATGGCAGATAGTCAGCGCGGACGGGAGAGAACACTTCGATCGCGACAGAGTCTTCAAGAATCTTAGCGCCATGGGATACATCGGCTGGGATAATCCATGCATCACCGGGATATGTGTCATATTCTTTTTAGCCGATGGTGAGGATGATGTGGCCGGATACAAGATAGCCAGTTTGCTCTTCGGGGTGATTGTGCATCGGCAGTGTTTTGCCGCCTTGCAGCTTGAACTCTGTCATCAACGTTTTCTCGCCATAGCAAAGCGTTTTGCGCGTGATGCCGTCGAGAACCTTTATTTCCTTTGTTTCTTTGGTCATTAGATACTCCTATTAAAAATTAAAAATGCGGATCAGATTATTTAATATACTTTTTGATAATGGATGCGGGAACATCTGCATTATTGATATCGTAGAGCGCAGGTTCGCGTGAAGCGTTACCGGCAATGAATATATCCATGCCGGAATTGGCATAGAATCCTGTAAACATTTTTGAAAGGCTTCCGTTACCAAAGGTGATTGAACCGTTTTTATTGCGGCGGATATTGCAGTTAATATTTTTTATTTGTGAGTAAGAAAGTGACTTCTTGCGAATTAAGCGGCCTATTGATATTTCGATCACTCTTTTGTTAGTAAGAGCGTACAGCGTTTTTTTCTTGAGGCTACGTTTATTTAGAAAGCGTCCGATTGTTATGTAGAATCCCATTAACAAGAAAAACGACAAGAAGGGCAGGGCGAAAAATGAAAAGCCCTTCAACAGTGAGCTAACAAAGAAATAAACAACCGTTGATGTCCAGAACAGGCTGAATGGAACAAGAAAAAAATCAAGTGGAGTAAATAATATATTGGGATTGGGTTGAGCATGCCAAAGGAGTTGCTCATCGGCTGATAATTCTTCTTTAAGATGCGTGTTGAGTTCATATTCCATAGTCATAACTCCTTGTGTAAGGATATAACATAATAACACATTATATAAAGAGCATCAATGTAACAGATATGAAAAAGCGGCTGCGAGGCGCAGCCGCTTCATTACATCAATATTTAGCCGATCTTAACCGATGGCGGGAACGGTGGAAAGACCCTGCTTTAGCATGTCATCGGTATACTCAAAGTCCACAAGATTGCCCGTAAGGTATTCTTCATAAGCCGCGAGGTCGAAATTGCCGTGGCCGGAGAGATTGAAGAATATTGTCTTGGCCTCGCCGGATTCCTTGCATTCCAGCGCCTTTTCAATCACGTGCGCAATGGCGTGAGACGATTCGGGCGCAGGCAGTATGATCTCGCTGCGAGCAAACTGCACCGCCGCTTTGAATACATCTGTCTGGTGAACGGCTGCCGCTTTGATATAGCCGTCGTGGTAAAGCTGAGACAGCAGAGCGGAATCGCCGTGATAGCGAAGACCGCCCGCGTGAATGCCCGCAGGAATAAAATCATGCCCTAAGGTATACATCATCGTGATGGGCGCCATTTTGGCGGTATCGCCGTAGTCATACATGAACCTGCCCTTTGTCAGCTTGGGGCAGGCCGACGGCTCTACCGCGATGAACTCTGTTTTTGTCCCTTTGGTCAGCGTATTGTGCAGGAACGGGAACGAGCAGCCCGAGAAATTGGAGCCGCCGCCGTTGCAGCCGATGATGATATCCGGATACTCGTCGATCATTTCAAACTGCTTCTTGGCTTCTTGACCGATGATGGACTGGTGCAGAATCACGTGGTTAAGCACGCTTCCGAGCGCATAGTGCGTGTCTTCACGCATCACAGCATCTTCCACGGCTTCGGAGATGGCGATGCCGAGGCTGCCGAGTGAATTCGGGTCCTTGGCGAGTATCGCGCGGCCCGCGTTGGTTAAATTGGACGGGCTTGCGACCACGGTGGCGCCGTAGGTTTGCATCAGTGTTTTTCTGTACGGCTTTTGCTCGTACGATACGCGAACCATATAGACCGCGCATTCAAGATCAAACATGGCACACGCAATGGAAAGCGCACTGCCCCATTGACCAGCGCCCGTCTCAGTGGACAAACGCTTGATGCCTTCAATTTTGTTATAGAAAGCTTGCGGCACAGCGCTGTTGAGCTTGTGGCTGCCCGAGGGGTTGTTGCCTTCGTATTTGTAATAGATTTTGGCGGGAGTATCCAGCGCTTTTTCCAGACCATAAGCGCGCACCAACGGTGAAGGACGGAATTTGGCATAGATATCTCTGACTTCTTTGGGGATGTCGATATAACGTTCCGTCGACATTTCCTGCTCGATGAGCGCCTTTGCGAAAAGCGGCTCTAAATCGGATGCGGCTGCCGGCTGTTGCGTCATGGGATGCAAATAAGGCTGAGGCCTATTTGGCATATCCGCTGCAATATTATAATATTGTTTTGGTAATTCGTCTTCGGTCAAATAGACCTTGTTAGGAATGATTTTGCTCATACTCGTCTCCTCTAATCATGTTATTTTTGAGTCGTCAAGAATAACATCTCGTCTCGTCTCGTCTTGTTCAAATTATAAAATGCATTCTCTCTAATCTCGTTAACTAGTATATGACAGCCGTAATCTTTGTGTCAATAGTGGAAACGCCAAAATACGCTTTTACGACCTAAATGAGCTTGCAAACCACTGCCCGAGGGAATAGAATACGAAGAAAGATGCCTTAGAGCATTTCTACAATAGACTGGAGTCAGCCATGCAGAAGAAAACCGTCACCAAAACGCTCCTGATCATCATGATCTTGTTTTTCTGGTTTGCACAATTTGTTTATATTCCGTATCACACACCCTATCTGCTCTCCCTGGGTGCTGTGTCGTCTTTTGTCGGCATCATCGTTGGCTCTTATGGGTTTGCTCAGGTGCTGTTTCGAATCCCAGTCGGCGTTTTTGCCGACAGGCGAACCGGACAGAAAAAACTGATATATATCGGTTTGCTGTGCACGGCAGCGGCATCGGCAATCCGAATCATTTTTCCTGTTCCTGCCGCATTCCTTGTGGCCAATTTCCTTTCCGGAATGACGTCGGCCACCTGGGTAGCCGTCATTGTGTTCTTCTCATCGTTATTTGAGCAAAGCGAGCTAAAAAAAGCGACGGGTATTGCTATCGCGAGCAACAACGGCGGCATTTTACTCGCTTTCATTGCCAGTGCGTATATCAATGAAGCGCGGGGTGTGACGTTTCTGTTTGCGGCAAGCATCATTTCCGCTTTCCTTAGTATATTGACGCTTATATTTGTCAAAGAACATAGAGCACAGGCAACACAAATCAAACAAATCGATCTTAAGGGGATTCTGCAGGATAAATCATTGATTTTCTATTCTCTGCTGGGGCTGGTGATGCAAGCTGTCATCTTTTCCACAACGCTGTCTTTTACCACATCGTATGCCAAGAAACTGACTGGTGCGGAAACCGAGCTGGCCTTTCTCATGATCGTTTTTATGACTGTGGGTGTGCTTTCATCCCTGATGGTTGGCTCTGCAAAGAGATGGAGCAATAAAACGTTGATCACTGGGCTGTTTGCGTGCCTTGTTGTATACTGCGTATTGACGCCTCTGACGACGGCAATGTGGCAGCTTTACATCCTACAGGGGATCTGTGGTATTGCAAACGGGGCTTTGATGTCGGTGCTGATGACGTGCGCCATGGAAAACGCGCAGCAAGGATACCGCTCTACGACGATGGCTGTTTTTCAGGCGTCCTACGGCATCGGCATGACGCTGGGCCCCATTGTTATGGGTGCACTGGTGGGTTATTTCGGATACATGGTGGGCTTCATAAGCATGGCGGTGTTGAGCATCGTCGGCATCGTGGCCGTGCAGCTACGGAAGCTCAAAGGGGACAAACTTGTGAACCGGCACGATTCGGCGGCTTTGCCAAGTGAGAATGGGGATTGGCTATAAAAATAAAATGGTTGGCCAAAAGTAGCGATTTTCACAAAAAAACCGTTGATTTTTCTGAATCATATGTTATAATCAATTTTGTGACTTTTACGCTGGCAGCTAAAATTGCAGCCGGTTTTAAGAATAGAGGTGAGTACAAATGAAACAAGGCATACATCCCGAGTATCATGAGTGTACGGTCACATGTGCATGTGGCGCGACATTCAAGACAGGCTCGGTCAAAAAGGATCTCAAGATCGAAATTT
>JAEWQS010000123.1 GCA_023399095.1 Bacillota bacterium | reverse complement strand
GGGTATATGGGTGATATACGCGCCTTGCAGCGGCGGCATTTGCCGCCCAACGCAAGATAACTGACGATGGGGACAAGATCAACAGAGGTGAGCCGTGCGCCGCACGAAGGGCAGGCGGATGCGCCCGACACGATGGAACGCGAAGCAGGCAGTCTCAATATGCATACATTAAGAAAGCTGCCGATAATGGTGCCTAATGTAAATATGGTGAAGCCTATTGCGATATCCATGTTTTTTACCCTTGCATAATGTCTGTTCTTTATATAACACCAACGTTATTGTTTAAACAGGCGCAGCGACAATGACAAATGCGTTACCTTTATGTTCAATGATACAGCGCTTTTTGGTCTTTTCATACCAAATAATTTTATGTATACTTGAGTACGAATTCATAAAAGGGGATTGTTATGCAAAGAAAACGCTTTAAGATAGTAGCTGCGGCCATTCTGGTTGTATTACTTGCAGCGATGATGGCGGGCTGCGGATCGGTGACGATCGCAAAGCCGCAAATGTCCGAGGACGCCACAGCGGTAATGGTAGACGGCAGCTGTGATATTGCCTTGAACGGTGATACGCTTACGGTATCGGGAGAAACGAGCATTATGGATGGCGCGTTGCTGGACATTTCAGTTGTCGCGCAGGACGGCATGATTGTGGATCATGTCAAAATGACAAAGAACGGAGACCAAGTATCACACGATTTCAAAATCACAAGTGAGAAATATGATGAAACAGTCAAGGCAGTGACGGGGTTTATCACCTGTGCACCCACGCTTTACGGCCAGCAGCCGGAAGCCATTTATGCGGCGTACGGCAAAAAGTTTGAGAATCTTCAGGCTCCCGAGGGCGACATCGTTTGGAACGGAGACGGCGTTGTAGCGGTATTCAGTTCAGAGAGTGTCGATCTTGCGAAATAATTAAACATAAGCAATGAATGACCGCAGGGGATACTCGGCGGTCTTTTTTTATCTATTTATAGGAAGAAAAAACAGCTGCGAAACTTAAAGCAATCCGGATAAATGTGCTAAATGTAGACTGATATCGGAACTTAATCGCGTTTAATGACGGAATATGTGAATTTTTTATTAACAAGAGACAGGCCTTATGTTATGATAACGTGTAATTATTAAATATATGGGGAGGGTGTATATGACAGGAGATCAGATTCAGATTTTGATCGCGATGGGTCTTTATATGGCCATGATGATCATCGTGGGCGCTATTTACTCCAAACGCAACAACAGCTCGAGTGACTATTTGCTGGGTGGAAGAAAGCTGGGGCCATGGGTGACGGCGATGAGTGCCGAGGCATCCGATATGTCGGGCTGGCTGCTCATGGGCTTGCCTGGGGTTGCCTACTTAACCGGTATCGGCGAGGTTTTCTGGACGGCGCTGGGTCTTGCGGTGGGCACTTACTTAAACTGGTTGTTTGTGGCCAAGCGGCTGCGCAAATACACCAAGGTCGCGGGCAATTCGATCACGCTGCCCGACTATTTCTCCAACAGGTTCCGGGACAATAAAAAGATACTCATGAGCATTGCAGCTGTTCTCATTCTTTTATTCTTTGTGATTTATCTTGGTTCCGGTTTTGCAGCCATGGGCAAGCTTTTCAAATCGCTGTTCGGCCTTGACTATACGCTCATGATGATCATTAGTGCCGTTGTCATCATCGCTTATTCGGTGGTGGGCGGCTTCCTCGCGGTTTGCACGACAGACCTGATACAGGGCGTGCTGATGTTCTTTGCGCTGCTGGCCATTGTCTTTTTCGGCTATGCTGCTGTGGGCGGTGCTGATCAAGTTGCCGCTCAGCTTTCTGGCGTGAACGGATATTTCAGCATCTGGGGTGTGAATAACCCGGCCGACAACTCCTTTACACAATACGGTGCGCTCGACATCATTTCGATATTGGCATGGGGTCTTGGATACTTCGGTATGCCGCACGTTTTGCTTCGGTTTATGGCCATTCGCAAAACGAATCAAATCAAGCACTCCCGCCGCATCGCAACGGTTTGGGTTGTGATTGCTCTGGGTGCTGCCATACTGATCGGTGTGATTGGCCGTGCACTGCTGGGTGACGTTCTGATGGACGGCACGCATGAAACGGTTTTTTCCGCGCTGGCCGGCACGCTGTTCCCGGCTCTCATTGCGGGTGTGCTGATATCAGGCATTCTCGCTTCCACAATGAGCACATCCGACAGTCAACTGTTGGCGGCGGCTTCGGTTATCTCCAAGAACTTTTTCCACGGTCTTATTAAAAAAGATGCGACTGACAAACAGATTTTAACCGTATCAAAAGCCACGGTTATCGGTGCGGCCTTGATCGGCATATTGTTTGCGCTGGACGAGAACAGCACAGTATTTGGCATCGTATCCTACGCATGGGCGGGCTTCGGCGCAACCTTCGGCCCGCTGGTGATACTCTCGCTGTTCTGGAAGCGTATGAACAAATGGGGCGCGTTGGCCGGTATGATTGGTGGCGCAGCCACAGTCATCATCTGGAACGAGCTTTTGAACCCGCTCGGCGGCGTATTCGGCATCTATGAGCTGCTGCCCGGATTCATCGTCGCGCTTGTGGCCATCGTGGTGGTCAGCCTTTTGACAAAGGCGCCTTCTCAGGAGATTATTGACGAGTTTGATTCTGTCAAAACGGCTGAGGTGGACGATTAATCATCCCATCATCGAAAAGGTTTATCGAACGGCTGCGAGAAATCGCAGCCGTTTTATCTTCTTGCCTGAAACAGCCGTGTGTTTAACCTATGAATATAGAATGCTCAATCCTAAGTGATTTCGCTTAAAAATGTACAAAACTCGGCCAATCGTTAAGCTTTTACCAGAACATATCTTATTAAATGTAGACGTGGTTATAACAATAATGGTAAAATTAAGTGAATTGATTCACAGGGGGATGGTGAGATGAAAACGCAAATCTACTATTTTTCCGGAACAGGAAATTCTTACGCTGTTGCCAAAGACATCGCTCTGGGACTTCAAGCCTCGCTTATTCCGATTCCATCGGTCATAGACCAGAGTGAAATTGAGCCAAAAGCAGATTGTATCGGCATTGTGTTTCCTGTGTATTATGCGGATGCGCCAATCATTGCGTGCTCATTTGCATCCAAACTTAAAGGACTCTCCTCAAAGTATGTCTTTGCGGTATGCACTTACGGCGGGGGCAAAGGCAGTGCCATAAAATCGCTTAATTGCGCGTTAATGGATGGAAAAGTAACCGCCTCGTATGGCATTCATATGCCGCAAAATGCGTTTGCGAAGCCAAGGGAAGATAAGTATAAACTATTTGAGAAAGCCCGCCGGATGACCGATCTTATTATCATGCGAACAAGAAAACGCGAAACGGGATTCGCGGCTTCGGAATGGGTTGTTGATATGCTGCAAAGGCCGTCTATCTATTTGATACGTCCGATTATGAGAAACTATCTGATAAAAACAGTCAAAGGCTCGAAAGAAGACTCGCACTTCAGCCTCGTCAACCGTCTCGATTGCCTTTTTAGCGTGAACGAAAGATGCAGGGGCTGCGGAATCTGTGTGAAAGTCTGCCCCGTGGGCAATATTGAACTGCATGAAGGGAAACCGATATGGCAGCACCGATGCGAAAACTGTTTGGCCTGTTTTAATTTTTGCCCTGAGGGCGCAATACAATCACAGATCGCTCAAAATGGTTACCGATATATCCATCCTGAATACAAAACAAAGACAGCGATAGAATCCGCCAGAAAGCAGGAGATGACAGATGACAATCAGTGATGCCATACGGCTATGCCGTGAGTCCTCGTTATCTGGATGGGCGCTCGTTGAATACGCGCAGGGAATTGTGTCCTCAAACATGACATACTCCTATTCCAATTCGCTTGATTCACCCGAAGAGGCGTTCGAAAAAGGAAAGGGATATTGTTGGCATCAGGCGAGCGCATTAAACACAATACTTCAAGCGCTGGGCATACAGAGTCAGCTTGTTCACGCTTTTCGGAATCTGATCCCCGCCAGTGTGTTTGAGGAAGTGAGCATCCCCGAGCATGTCTCAGGTCATATGTGGTGCCGTGTCACGATAGACGGAGACGAAAAGGACGTCTGCCCGGGGTATAAGGATAACCGTCCCGGCGTCATCCATTTTCAGCCCCTGTCACCGGTGAAGAAATGGAATCGGGCTATCGCCTTCTTCTCGTATTGGGGGTCGGCAATGGTTAACGCACAGCGATTAAGGAAGATTAATATGAAAAAGAAGAAGATTAAAGAAAAATGGAACCCTGATACCTGCCCTTGCAAGAAAAAGGAGAAATGTCCTCGGTATAAAATATGCGATGAATGCAAGCAGCACCATTACTCACATAACAGTTTACCGTATTGTGAGCGGTGAGCGTGATGCTTTCACTATTGCTTTTATTTTTCCGCTTTCAACATCTCCAATGCTTCGACAAACCGCTGATGGTGCACGATTTCACGCCCTTTCAAGAACTCAAGGGGCTCGGTAATGCTTTTGTCGTCGCTCATCGAGATCAGTCTCTCATACTGCGCGCGCTCACGGCTTTCAATCGCCATGTCAAACGCGATATCGGCGGAGGGATCGCCCGATGACACCGTAAAGCCTGCGTTCCAAGGATGGCCTTCGCAGTCTGCCGCGAATAGGCTGCGGCGGTGCGCCGTATACCAGCTGCCCAATCCCGCGTTTTTCAGTTCCTCCGAAGATGCGCCCTGTAGGCTTTGCGCGATCATGCTCGCGATGACCTCCATATGAGCAAGCTCCTCCGTGCCGATATCAGTCAGCAGCGCTTTGAGCGCGCCGGACGGCATGGTGTAGCGCTGGTTCAAATATGTCATCGCCGCAGTAAGCTCGGACGCACTCCCTGCATACGGCTCTAAAAGCAGCCGGGCCATGCGCAGATCCGGTTTCGTGATCTTCACGGGATACAGCAGTCTCTTTTCATAGTTCCACATAGGCGTCTCCCTTGTTTCTTGTTATTACAGAGGCGGACAAACATATCAATTGAATAGAATGAAAATGTTTGTCCAGTCGGAGCAATATATTTGTATGCGCAATGTTTCCTGTAAGTGAAATTTATGAACGAAACGTAAATATGACGGTCTCGCTGATTGTTAAAATAGACGGCGCATGGTAATATTATTCACATAGGGAGACGAATATGTTCGGGTATGTGCAGCCTTTAAAGCCGGAGCTCAAGGTCAAGGAATATGAGGCGTTTAAAGGCTATTATTGCGGCCTTTGTAAGGCGATAGGAGAAAATTATACACACGGCGCGCGATTTATGCTAAACTACGATTGCGCTGTGCTTCTTTTGTTGTTGTCTTCCATGGGAGATACTGTTCCCGAGGTTAAAAAGGAAGCGTGCATCGCGAATCCGTTTAAAAAGAAGATTATCGTTCATTCCGAGCAGGCCGAATACGCGGCGGCGATCAACGTCATGCTGGGTTATGCCAAGATTGACGATACCACGATAGACGAAAAGAAGCTTTATGCGCGTATACTTTCGCTTCTTTTCCGGCGAGTAAGCCGCAAAGCCACGAAAAACCATGAGGAACTGGCGGCACAGTTTGCCGGAAGGCTCGGGGGTCTGTATAAGCTGGAAAAACAAGGCTGCAAGGATATCGACGCGGTATCGAATGAGTTTGCGCAGCTGCTGGCTGCGGTGTTTGCAGGTGCGCCGTATGATTATCTGGACGAAGCCGCGAAGCGGACGCTGTGGCATTTTGGGTATAACCTCGGACGCTGGATATACATTGCGGATGCAGTCAGCGATATTGAAAAAGACCACAAGACCAAAAGCTATAACGTCTATCTTCAGCGCGAATTTAAAGACATTGCGACGCTGCGCGAAGCGATAAAAGAGGAAGCCGCATTTAATTTGAACATGTCGCTGGCTCAGGCTGTGAAGGCCTACGAGCTGCTGGATATAAAAAGAGACAAGCCGCTGCTTGATAACATCATGTATCTGGGGCTTGCGAAAAAAACGGAAGATATACTGAAAGGGGATACCGATGGATCCGTATAAAGTATTGGGGGTCAATCCGAACGCGACGGATGCTGAAATCAAGACAGCGTACAGAAATCTCGCGAAAAAGTACCATCCTGACAAATACAAGGGGCATGATCTGGAAGACCTCGCGGGAGAGAGGCTCAAAGAGATCAATGAAGCCTATGATATGATACAAAAACAGCGCCAATCGGGCGGCGGCAGTCATTCGTATGCCGGAGGGTCAAGCTCCGGCGGCAGCGGCTATTCAGGCTCGGCACAGTTTGCGGATGTCCGAAGCGCGATACAGCGCGGTGATTTGACGCGTGCGGACGCGATGCTGGACGCGATATCTAGCAGACCGGCTGAGTGGCACTATCTTAAGGGCATGGTATTGCTGAAAAAAGGCTGGTATGACGGCGCTCGTCAGCATTTTTCCACGGCTGCGGGCATGGAGCCCGGCAACGTCGAATACGCCAACGCCTACAACACCGTTAACAGAAGCGCCAGCGGCTACGGCCAGACGTTTTACGGTGGAAGGCAGGGCGCGAACAACGGGAACGTCTGCAACATTTGCGGCGGACTGCTTTGCGCAGACTGCTGCTGCGAATGTATGGGCGGAGACTGCATACCTTGCTGCTGATGTTTTAGGATAGGGAGGATTTTTTATGCCGCGTTTTCACCGTACCGCGCACCGAGTCAGTTTAACGGCGATGTTTGCATCTATGTCGCTGCTGTTTTTATACTTGGCTTCCGTTTTGCCGACGGGGCGCATTGCGATGTATTTTCTTTGCTCTGTTTTTGTGATGGGGCTGGTGCTTGAGGAAGAAATCGGCCTTGCTTTTCTTATGTATATTGCGGTATCGCTGATGTCGCTGCTGCTGATGCCAAATATCATTCGGGTGCTTCCTTATGTACTCTTCTTTGGACATTATGGCATCGGTAAATACTATATTCAAACGCGAATTAAAGACAAGGTGGCGGCATATATCGTCAAGCTGCTGTATTATAATGTGGCGCTTGGGCTCGTTTACCTGCTTGCCCAGCAGATCATCTATGAGGATGTATTAAGCACGGGCGTTGCGTTCTGGCTCTTCGTGGTGCTGGCGGAGGTTGCGTTCGTGATTTACGACTTCCTCTACGACAAGGTCACCACGTACTACTTCAACAATTTGCGGCGTTTGCTTATGAAAAACTAGTCTTAAGGAAATCTTGGCGTGCCCATAGCGGCGCGCTTTTTTGTTGTATATTTTTAGGAAAGAAAATTCTAAAACTTCATTTCCATAACATAATTTTTACTTGAAATTGGCACAATTATGATATATGATAACACTATTGATAACGATTATTAATAAGAAACAGGAGGGTTAAGATCATGCCAAACTTTGCAAATCCGTTTCAAGGAAATGTGGATCGTAAGCTGACCAAGGAAGAACTGATCCAAGCCATTCGCTTGGACATCGCGGGGGAACTGGAAGCCATTTATGTGTACGACGCCCATGTGATCGCTACCGATGATCCTGTGGCCAAAAAAGTGATTGCTGATATCAGGGATGAAGAAAAAGCCCATGTGGGCGAGCTGATGACGTTGCTGCGGCATCTTGACCCGCAGGAGGCCGCGCATTTTATCTCGGGAGAGAACGAAGTGAAAGAGATGCTTGAAGAATTAGGAATCGAAGAAAAACCATAGGTTTTCGACAAGCTCAAAGCCCCGGCTGGCTTCAAATGAGGCTTGCCGGGGCTTTGTTTTCGCTTGTGGGAAGAAACACTTATTGGGCTTCCTGCACGCTTTGCGCGATATAATAGCCGTCTTTAACGGTGATATCAAACTCCTGTGACACGCTTTGCATATTGCCGCCTGAGTCTTGCATTGAAAGCGTCATCTTGGAGATCACCTTGGTGTTTTTGTAATACTCAAAGTCGGTGACCATCGCGGACGCAAAAGTGTTCTGATCGATAAAATTCAAAATGTCCTGAGCGCTGCTCTGCTGTGTGAGGCCGGCCTGCTTGGCGAGTGTAATCGTATTATCATCAAAGTTGTAAATGGTCTCGGACGCGATACGCCCATTTTTCAAATCTCTCACCGTGAGCATCACAAACTGATTGGTTTCCCCGGTGGCAAGCTGAGGAATAAACGTGGCTTCGAGCTGCTTGTCTCCGGCAAAATAAAGCACAAGCAAGTAATCTGTCGGCTCCTGTGTGTCGGTCGAATAGTATTTGAATGGATAGACGGCCTTGTCTGCTTTATATTCGATGGCTGACAGATCCTCCACGCCTCGGGAATATCCCATCGCGTCAGTTTCGGTATCGTAATGGTAGATGCGCACAGGTGTGCCGTACCTGTCTTCCAAAATGCCCGGGTTGTCGGGAATGCGCACGAGAAAAACGTCGTCTTGCCCCGCTTCATTCGTGGCTTCCTGACGGTATTCATGCATTTTAAAGCTCCCGTCCGCACCCGTTTCTTTAACGAGTACGCTTGTATCATCGTAATAAGTGAGCAAATTCATGCCCTCGGCGATCTGTACGACTCCCAGCACTTCACCTTCACTGTTTTGAATGCTAAAAAGCCCGTCTTCGCTGACAAGACTTTTGAGCGTTTCGGGACGCGTATCCAGCGGAATGCGAAGGGTAAGCGGCAACGCCACCGCCGCTGCGATTACAATCGCGACTGCCGCCAGCTTAAAGAATGTCTTTGCGGTCAGCGCACGGCTGCGCTTCTTGAAATTCTGTCTGGCAATGCCGCGGCCTGTCTTGCCGTCTACGGCTTTTGCGTCCTCACAGCCTTCACATACGGCTTCGTAGTGAGAGCCAAGCGGAATGAGATTCAAAAAGAATACGACAAAAAAACGGGTGATCTTGTAAAAATGATATGTATAGCTGCCTTTACACACGCTGCATTTTTCGCTGCTGAATGCGCCAAGATCGGTGCTGACTTCTCTTGTGCCAAATATCATAAACGTCTCCTGTCTTTTTTCCTCATTATAACATACATTTTCATTTGTATGGATGAATAATAATGAAACATAGGAAGACAAAGGAGTGACTTATGCCGCTGTATCCCATGCGATTTGCGTTTACGCCCGGCCAGAACGAGCGAATAGAGGCTGTGGTAACTGTACCCAAAGAGCTTCGGTCCATCGTTCATGGCACTGTTTTTGATCTTGATGGGTCGCGTATCCACGATGCTGTCGTGCGGCTTTTTGTATGCAGCGAAGATAAGCTTGAACCCGTCGCGGATACATTTACGGACAGCGACGGCGAGTTTGTATTCGGACCCGTTGAAACGGAGAAAAATTACGTGGTCAAGGTGTATGTGAACGGGGTCACTTTGCGCGAAATCACCATTAAACCAAGAAGGAAACGGTCCAAAGTCTAATGGTATCTTAAAACCATTGTTGAAATTTATCGCGTCTGTATATATACTATAATAAAAAAATAGTATATAAATGGAGATGCTACCAATCTCATGAAAGTCATTCGATCAGCCATCTGGCTGCTTTTTACCGTCGTGATGCTATTATTTCCTTCCGCTGCGCTTTGCGCCAGCGCGGTGCCGGAGGCGGTGCTTTGTGCACGCGCCGGATTGGTGCGCGTTTGTTGTGAAAATGAAGATGGCAACGCCGTTTACGGGACAGGCTTCGCTGTGGGTGAATACGAGCCGGTAATGTTTATCGTGACCAACTGTCATGTAACAAAGGACAGCAAGGCCATCTCAGTGCTGTGCGCGGATGCGTTAAAGGTGGGTGCTTCGGTTTATCTGGAAAATGAGAATACCGATTTATGCGTGCTCAAGCTGTCCACCCCGCTTCACGGCCTTAAGCCGCTTGTGCTGGAGGATGCAAAAGCCGCCAAGGCGGGTGACGCGATTTATGCGCTTGGGTTCCCTTCCGCGTCAGACGCGATTTCCCTTGATATCGGTGCATCCGCCGAGGACGTGACTGTCACAGACGGTATTGACAGCGCAGAAAAAACGGGAAAGCTTAAGGAAAACGGTGCGGCGGTCACGCTTTTGCAGATCAACGCGTCACTGAGCGGCGGCAATTCAGGCGGGCCGTTGCTAAATGGAGACGGACACGTCGTGGGCGTGAATACGCTCGCGGTGCTTGATGCTAAGGATATCAACGCGGCGATAAGCGCAGACGCGCTCACCGATATGCTGAGCACCGCGGGTATCGGCTATCAAAGTGCAGCGGAGCAAGACGCGGCACATACAAAAACGGCCATTTTTACAATAGCGGCGGGAGCGGTGATTATCGCCGCAGGTATCGTTTTTCTGCTGAGACGTAAAAAGAGAGTCAAAAACGCTTTGCCTGATATTCATCATAACCCGATGAGGCAGATTGAAGACGAGCTACAAGCCATATTACCGGTTGTGGAGCAGGTGCGTGAGCAGCACCGAAGAGGCCGCTATGGTCTGGATATATGCCCGCAAAATATTGTCATGTCTAAAAAAGGTGCTTTGCTGCGTGTGAAAAGCATAAAGCTAAGTGCCGGCGGTGGAATCACTCCGTATCCGGGCTATTCGGCGCCCGAATGGTATACGGGCGGTGCTTTGGGGCCATGGACGGATGTTTACGCGGTCAGCGCGCTTGTATATAACGCGATGACAGGGCGCAAACTGCCGCCTGCTTTTGAGCGCGGGGCTGACGAGACGCTGTTCGACGGTCTGATAGAAAGATATCAACCGTTGGCAGACGCGATAACTCAAGGACTTTCCCTTGATATATCGCGCAGGCTGCCGTCTTTGGATACGCTATCCGTACAGATTCAAGCGTGCCTGATAGGATACAGCCCCGCGCCCTCGGTCACAAAGAGTGCTGCCATATCTAAGACAAATCAAATGCAAAACACACCCGTTGTCGCGCAGCAGGTTATCAAGCCTGCTAAATTAAGCGGCAAAAAGAGAATGGCTGTGGTGAGCATCTTGGTTGGCGCGCTGCTGCTGGGCGGAACATGGCTTGTCAATGAGGTCAATTATGCGCAGGCGCTATCTCATGTTGAATCGGGCGTGTATACACAGGCGCAGCGAAGCCTCAAAGGTGTGTTTGCGTTCTATGGAGATGGCATGCAATTATCGCGATATGCCGAGGCGGGCATCAAGCTGGAAAACGGCGAATACGAAGCGGCGGCACGCCTTTTCTCTGAGCTCGGTCATTACCGCGATGCCTCGAAGATGGTTAGCGAAGCGTATTACCGCCATGCGCAGTATCTGATGCAACAGGGGCATTATGCCGATGCCGAAGCCCTGCTGGATACAATAGGCAACTATAAGGACGCGGTGCAGATGAAAACGGAGATTACGTATCAAAATGCGTGTACGTACTTTGATGCAGGTCTATATCTTTCCGCACTCGAAGCGTTTGAGATAATTGACCCATATAATGATTCGACGGCACGTATCGATGATACGAAGGCCAAGCTCTATGATGCGGGATTGAGCGCCCTAAGCGCGGGAGAAATAGACACGGCCGCATCAGATTTTGCGGCCATTGCGGGGTATGAGCAGTCGGATGCTTACGCCCGCATCTGCGATTTTTTGACGGGTACGGATAGCGACGGTTTGTTCACGGAGGAGGATTACAACGTATTCTTAGGCTTGGCCGATAAGATGGATATCATACCGTATCTGACATCCGACGCGCTGATCACGCACTACCTTTGTGGAAGCTGGCAGGACGACGCTGATAATTTGTTCATCATGGATTCAGACGGCAATATTCAATACAATCTGCCGGGCATAGACGGGGGCGCTTACAGCTTTCGAGATGGCTTGCTGTATATCACACAAAGCGACGGCGCTGAAGCTCCGATGTTTGGGTTTTCGTGCGTCGATTTGAACACAGTCGCGCTTTATTGCTATGAGGATGGTATGACGTATACGCTGACGCGGCAATCATAGTAGATCAGGAGAAATAATGATGCAGATTATCAATTTGGGAAACCGTATCGTGAACAACTATCTGGTAAAGACCGTAAACGGTTATATTCTCATTGATACCGGTTATGAGAATCAGTACGCGCCTTTTTGCAAGAAGCTGCGTCGCCATGGCATTCGGACAGAGGATATTGAGTATATTTACCTGACACATGCTCACGATGACCACGCAGGATTCTTAAATGAACTGCTGCGACACACGCAAGCAAAGGTCATTATGCAAACGAGCGCAGTGCATGGGTTAAGGCGCGGCCAGAATTCATTTGATGGGGGATGCTCAACGCGGCTTGCGCTTACATTCTGCAAAGCCATGAGCGTTGTTGGCAAAGGAAAGCATCTGTTTCCCGCGGTTGAGCGTCAATATGAAGAGAGATTCATATTTTCAGATGATGAAAGAATAACGGGTATTGAAAAAGAGTTCTCTGCGAAAATTATTAAAACACCGGGACATACAGCTTGTTCTATCTCTTTATTATTCGATAACGGCATTCTTTTCTGCGGCGACGCAGCGATGAACGGTTTTCTGAGTCTGCATCGAGCCACGATATGGATGGAGAGCTTAGTTGACTTTTGCCGTTCATGGGAAATTATGATTGATCTTAAACCAGCGAAGATTTATCCGGGACACGGCAGGCCTTTTGATTTTTTGGATTTGCAGCGTTTCTTACCCACTGTACAGAAATTCAGGCTTTATCCGTTGGTTTAGGTAAAGCGTTACTATCATCATTACAATAGCGCGACGATACGCTTCATTTTTATTTTACTTTGGAAGTCCCCCTTCTTCTGTTATAATACAAACCAAAAGAGGATCTCTTTTAATATTGCGTCAAGGGATGTCCGCCGCGTGCGGATTTGGATACGTTAATGAGATTAAGGAGAGGACAATGAAACAATTCACCATCGTTTTAGACGGCATTGCGGACAGGCCGCAGGAAAAGCTGAATGGAAAAACGCCCATGGAGGCGGCCAATACACCGGGGTTGGATGCGCTTTTTGCGAATTCTAAGCCGGGCACGGTGCGCACCATACCTGAAGGAATGGAGATTGGCAGTGCCGTGGCAAACATGAATCTTCTCGGGTACGATCCCGCGAAAACATACAAGGGCCGCGCGGTCATCGAAGCGGCGGGAGCAGGTCTGCCTGTGAAACAGGGCGCGCTTTATGTGCGATGCAATCTCGTCACGCTGGAAGGTGACGATTTTGAAAACAGCATCATGCAAAGCTACAGTGCGCACGATATTGATACACACTTGTCGCGTCCGCTTGTGGAGCAGCTCAACAAAGAGGTGTTCCATGCGCCGTTTGAGCTCATCAACATTGATACATTCCGCAACATACTCGTGGTGGACGGTGCGGCAGAGATTGCGCCGGCGCTTAAGTTCATGCCCGCGCACGATATGATCGGCGGCAAGGTGGCCGACTATTTGCAGGGCAGCGAGGTCATGCAGCCGTATTTCGATATGATGCGCAAGGCCTATGAGGTGCTCAAGAACGACAACGACACCAAGGCCAACGCGATATGGTTCTGGGGTGCGTCATATGCGCCCGAATTTGAAGCGCCTCCCGCCGGACGACGCGTGGTGCTGGCCGAAACCTCACTGATGCAAGGCATTGCGGCTCTTTCGGGCACAGACTGCATCACGACACCCGAAGACAAGGGTTTTGTTAAGTTCCTCAAGGATAAGACGAATGCCGCGCTGAAAGCGCTTGAGGATTACGATTATGCGTATATTCATATACAAAAGCTCGACGATCTTTCACACGAGCTTCAGCCCGTGGAAAAGATGCAAGCGATCGAGCTGATTGATGAACACTTTATCCGTCCGTTCTTTGCGCAGATGAAGCAGCCGTACAGCGCTTTCGTTGTGTCCGATCATTATACGTTCTCGGACAGCGGCGGTCACGGCGGCGATCCTGCGCCGTTTATGCTGCTGGGTCACGGAAAAAGCGGAAATGAAGGACGTTATACTGAGCAATGTTGCCGCAATGCGCAGTTCAGCGTTTCAGCGCCGGAGCTTGTCGCGCTGCAACGCGAAGAATAGGAGGCGTTCATGGGTTTTGAATTCTATACCGCGCCGCGTATCGTGTTTGAAAGCGGGGCTATAAAGAAGCTGCCGTCGATATGCACGGGGTTTGGCAAACACTATCTGATTGTGACGGGCGGTAATTCGCTGCGTCGCTCGGGCGTGCTGGATACGCTGCTAAAGAATATGGAAAAGGCGGGCATCAAATGCACCGTGTTTGACAGCGTGAAGGGAGAGCCGACGCCCGAAACGGTGGACGCAGCCGTGCAGTGCGGCATACACGCGAGCGTGGATGCGGTGTTGGGTATCGGAGGTGGCAGCGCAATGGATACGGCCAAGGCGGCCGCAGGCGTGATTCCCAACGGCGGCAGTGTCCGTGAGTTTCTGGAAGGCGTGGGCACCGGCGCGATGATCATTGCCGATCCGTTGCCGTTTATCGCTGTACCGACCACGGCGGGTACCGGCACGGAAGTGACGAAAAACGCGGTCGTGATGTCGGCCAAGGATAAGTTTAAGGTGAGCATGCGCGACGAACGGCTGCTGGCGCGTGTGGCGCTTGTGGACCCGGCGCTCACAGTGCTTGTTCCGCCAGATGTGACGGCGGCATCCGGCATGGATGCGGTCTGCCAGCTCATCGAAAGCCTGACCACGCGGCAGGCCAACGATTTCTGTGACGCAATGGCGCTCTATCACACGCCGCGTGCCATGAACGCGCTGCGGCACGCATACGCCGACGGCAGCGACCTTGAAGCGCGCGAAACGATGTCTCTTGCGGCGCTGGTTAGCGGCATGTGCCTTGCAAACGCGGGGCTGGGTGCGGCGCACGGAATCGGCGCGGGATTGGGTGCGGTGCTGGGCGTGACGCATGGCGTGGCCTGCGGCATGCTGCTGCCGCATGTGATGCGCTATAACATTGAGCATGGTGTGACGAAATATTCGGCGCTTGCGGATGCGGTATGCGGTAAAGCATACACCAGCGAAAAAGATGCGGCGCTTGCTGTGTCGGATGCGGTTGCGGCGTTGTGCGTCGATTTGGGGCTGCCCGCGCGCCTTGGCGAGCTTGGTGTCACGGCAGACATGGCAAAAGAGCTTGCGGCCGCGTCGATGGGCTCGTCAATGAGTAAAAATCCTGTGGCATTCACGCAGGAAGAATGCGCGAAATTCATACTGTCACTCATATAGCATGACTGCCCCGGCATATTCTTTAACGGGGTGATGCTATGGAAATGCTGACGGTTCATCAATTAAAGCGTACGGACAGGCTGGAAATGCTTAGCGCTCAATACCGTGTGCCTGTGTGCATGATTATGCGTGCCAATGGTATAAAAACCGTAAAGGATTTTGAACGGTGTCGGCGTATCAATATACCGCGCCAGTGCTATTGCAACCGGTGCGAAGGCGAGGAAAAGACCGACTGGAAGATATACATGGTGGCGCCGGGGGACACGCTGTTTGGCATTGCGAAGAGACACGGCGTGACCATGAGCATACTTAAGAAAGCCAATAATCTTGAAGACCCCGACAGCATCCGTGAAGGGGATAAGCTCAGCATCCCGATATTATCGGGTGAGATTTACTCGGTGCGCGAGGGGGAGACGATAGAAACCATTGCGCGTGAGCGCGGCATATTGGTTCGTCGCATACGCGAGAAGAATGGCCTTGGGCCAAACGAGCCGGTTTATCCGGGCTTGCAGCTGCTGCTTGATTGATGATGCGGTGGTTATATCAAACAATTGTGTTTGTATTTTCCGTGTGGTAAAATACATGCGGGGAGGGTGTTTATGGATAGCCAATTGATTTTTATACTTGTGCTGATAATCGATCTTGCGTTGGGTGTTGTGTTCTGTTTCTTCGGCAACAGATGGCTCAAGGTAATTCTTGCGATATATGGTTTTGCGGCAGGATTTCTGCTTGCGAATACACTGCTTCCCATATTTATGTCGCTTGGCGGCACCACCTTGCTGCTGGCCAGCTTGGGTGCGGGTGTTGTGGGCGCGCTGCTTTTCGTGTTCCTGCTGTATTTTGGCGTGTTCTGCATCGGCTTTGGCGGCGGCCTGCTGCTTTGCCTGCTGCTGATCGATGTGCTGGCATTGAATATTCTAAGCTGGTATGTGTATTTACCCGCGCTTGTCATATGCTGCTTGTTGGGCGCGCTGACGCTCAACTATAAACGCATATTCATCGCGATATTCACATCGTTTATCGGTGCTTCGGCGCTTGCGCAGTTTGTGGATTCGATTGTGGGCGGCATACGGACGCAGTCTCTCGTGCTTTATGACCCGCAGGCCACATACAGCGCTTATTCGTCAACGGTATATCTTGTGGCTCTTGGGGTGCTGTTCATCGGCGGTCTGATTGTGCAGCTGTCCGGCAAAAAACGTTAACGGGGGAAAAGGCCATGAATTCATCTCTTGTGATATTGATCTGCGGCTGTGCGGCGCTGATAGTTTGTTTATTGCAATGCTTTTTTGGGTACAAGCTTGCACGGTTTTTGCTGCCGTTCAGCGGGCTTGCCCTGTTTGAAGGGCTGCTTTATCTTTTCGTATACGATCAGCTGCGTCTTGATGTGATAAGCACTTGGCTGTTTTTCTGCGGCAGCGCCATCGCGATCTATCTGATGCTGTTCTTCTTCAAACGTTTTGCGAGCTTTTTTACGGGACTGGCTGCGGGCGGCACATTTGCTGCTTTTGTCGTCTATGCCTTGGGTGTTCAGAATATGCCGCTTATTTATCCCATCTGTCTCACGGTTTCCGTTGTCGCGGCTCTGCTCACGGTGGCGTATCAGCGTATCGGAACCGTGATTACCACCGCCGTTCTCGGAGGATGCGGCGCAGCTTATATTGGATTATATCTGTATCTTGTGGGTGTCAATGCGGCAAGCTTCGTCGCATACGGCAATTTGCTTATCCCGCTTGAGTCCTTCATCATTTCCAACGCATATCTGATTGGCGGCGTGGCGCTGGTGCTGATGGGGCTTGGGCTCTTCGTCCAGTTTTACTGGACGGCGTCAGGACAGCTATTGTCGAGCCGTTTGGATGACGACAGGAGTTTTCGGATGCGAAAGAGAAACGAGTTTGCCGACAGCATTTAAAACAAAATTAGCACGCAACGCATCGAGCGCATCGGTGCGTTTTTTATACAAACTGTATAAAATATTATGAGTTCAAAGAGCTATTGACAAACCGCTTTTCTTGTCATATCATAAATCCGACAAAAAAGCTCGGATTTTTGGAGGAGACAGTGATCATTTCCACAAAAGGCCGCTATGGTCTTCGCGCGATGTTTGAGCTTGCCAAGGCTTGGGGCAGCGGGCCGCTGAGCCTAAGGCAAATCGCGGCGCAGCAAGCTTTGAGCGAGCAGTATCTGGAGCAGATATTTCCGATGCTCAAAAGCGCGGGGCTCGTGGGGAGCACGCGCGGCGCGGGCGGCGGCTATGTTTTGAGATATGAGCCCAAGGATATTTCAGTAGGCAGCGTGCTGACAGCGCTCGAGGGAGAGTTGGCTCCGGCGGACTGTGTGTGCGGCGGCACGGATTGCGAAAATGCGAACGCATGCACGGCGCACGCGATATGGCAGCGCATATACGATGGCATAAGTGCCGTGGTGGAAGGCATATCTCTGCAGGATATGCTAGACGATGAAAAAAGGCTTGCGGAGCAGCATCCGCAGGCAAAAAATATAAGGTGTTAATCATGGGAATTTATTTGGATCATGCCGCAACCACGTATACGGACAAGCGTGTGCTGGACGTGATGCGGCCGTTTTTTGAGGAGACATACGGAAACGCGTCCAGCCTGCACGGTTTTGGGCGCGCAGCCGACAAGGCCGTCATGAAAGCGCGCGAACAGACGGCGGCAGCTATCGGCACGAAGACGGAGGAAATCTACTTCACGTCGGGCGGCACAGAGAGCGACAATTGGGCGATAAAAGGCATCGCGGAGCTTGCGGGCAAGGGGCATATCATCACCACTGCGGTGGAACACCATGCCGTGCTGGATACGTGTGACTATTTGAAGTCGCGTGGGTTCGACGTGACGTTTCTGCCTGTCGATGAGACGGGGCGCGTGAGCGCGAAAGATGTGGAAAAGGCCATTCAGCCCGATACCGTGCTCATCAGCGTCATGTTTGCCAACAACGAAACAGGAGTGTTGATGCCCATTGCACAAATCGGTAAACTCGCGCGCGAGAACGACATACTTTTTCACACAGACGCGGTACAAGCTGTGGGTCATGTGCCCATTGATGTGAACGAACTGGATATTGATCTGTTATCCATGAGCGCGCATAAGTTCTATGGGCCAAAAGGCATTGGTGCGCTTTATATACGGCAGGGTGTCACCCTCGGGCGGCTAATGCACGGCGGTGCGCAGGAAAGAAGCTCCCGCGCGGGTACGCTGAACACACCGGGCATCGTGGGTATGGGCGCGGCGGCTCAGCTTGCGTCGGAAACGATGCAGGAAAATGAAAAACACGAACGCATGCTGGCGAACCGGCTGGCAGATGGCCTTTTGGCGCTGCCCGAAACACGGCTTAACGGCGGCGTTGCGGAGCGGCTGCCTGGGCACGTCAATGTGACTTTCGGCAGCATTGAGGCGGAGGCGCTCATGACGTTTCTCGATCTGGAAGGCATCGCGGTATCCACTGGCTCGGCCTGCTCGTCTGGCTCATTAAAGCCCTCATATGTGCTGCGGGCGATGGGCCTTTCCATCGAGGATGCACGCGGGTCTTTGCGCATGAGCATCGGACGGGAAAACAACGTGGAACAGATTGATATGGTCATACAAACGACAAAAGCCGCAGTGGAAAGGCTTCAGGCATTATCGCCGCTTTTCGCACAGCGTAAAGGAGGCAAAAAGCATGTATAACGAAAAAGTACTGGAGCACTTTAAAGATCCGCACAACGTGGGCGAGATGGAAAGCCCCGACGGCTATGCCGAAGTGGGCAGCAGCGAATGCGGCGATACCATGTCGATGTATCTAAGGGTGCGAAACGGCCGAATAATTGACATCAAGTATAAAACATATGGATGCTGCGCAGCTATCGCGTCGTCCAGCATTGCGACAGATATGGTGAAGGGCAAAACAATAGAGGAAGCCGAGGTGCTCTCTAAGGCGGATATTGTCGCGGAGCTTGGCGGCCTGCCTGATCAAAAGGTGCATTGCTCATTAATGGTTGAAGATGCGATAAAAGCCGCAATTGAAGATTATAAATCGAGAAAATAGTGAATTATGGCATAAATTTTTTTCGTATCGGCTTAAATATGTTTGCCACTTCTTGAGCAAAATACAAGTAGCAAGAACTGCTTGAAAGGAGTGTGACAGATGAGAGTCAATTTGCTGGTGGGCATGATCGTGGGCGGTGCAATCGGTGCGGCTGCCACAATGGTCGCGATGCCATATATTCAGCCTCGTATGAATCGTATGATTCGTCAGGGACGCAGAGCGATTAACAACCAAATGGACAAGATGACGGAAGCGGGAAGCTAAGCGGCCAAAAGAATGTTTCACATTTTGTGGGATTATAAACGGGAGCAGTTTGTCAAAAGCCGGCATAAAATAGCCGGCTTTTGATATTTATTTTTTCTCATATAACAATCATTACGAATATGTGATACAACTGTGACGATTATTAAAGTTTACCAAATGTTTGCGTATTGCGTTTGAAAAGCGCCCATATATGGTATATAATAAGCACAAAGCAAGGGGGTGCAACACGTGTCCGGATTTGATGAAACAATGAAATTTTCGCTGTCGAAAGAGCTTGACAATCCGCAAAGAGAAGTGATCTGGCTTGTTTGTGACGCACTCAAAGATAAGGGCTACGATCCTGTGAATCAGATTGTGGGGTATATTATCTCGGGTGATCCCACTTACATCACAAGCTATAAAAATGCGCGGTCTTTGATTAAACGCGTGGAACGGGACGAGCTTTTGGAAGAGTTCGTCAAGGTCTACATTGAAAACATGCAAAAGGCGGAAGACTGATTTGCTTATGAAGCGAACTTTTTGCTTTGTCACACAAATAGCGTATTAAGGGTTAAGCTCTTTTGAGTTTGACCTTTTTTAATCGCATAAAGGGGAAAGAATGGAAAGAATTTTAGGGTTGGACATCGGTGAAAAACGCATCGGTATCGCCGTTTCGGACGCGCTTGGAATGACGGCGCAGGGAGTGGAAACGTATGCGCGCAAGGGTGAAGGCGATGCAGCATACATTGCAAACAAAGCGCGCGAGCTGGGTGCATCAAAAATTGTGGCGGGTCTGCCTCTCAATATGAACGGGAGCGAAGGGCCGGCGGTTGTCAAAGTCCGCGCATTTATGGCGGAGGTGGCAGCGTTGGGCTTGCACGTCATATTTCAGGACGAGCGGCTTACGACAGTGAGCGCGGAGCGTATGCTTATCGAGGCAGATGTATCCCGCAAAAAGCGCCGTCAGGTTGTCGATAAATTGGCAGCCGTGTATATTTTGAGCGCTTATCTTGACACGCACAGGGCGTGATGCCATACTTGGTCTGCTGCGCGTATAAAATGACGCGCGGCTTATCATAATAAAGAATGCCGGTTTTGGCAAAGGAGACAATTATGGACGAAGAAAATGTGGTCATACTCACTGATGAAGATGGCAAAGACATACGCTTTTTGCACATCATGACGTTCGATTTTGAAGAGAGCTTTTTTGTGGCACTAACTCCCGAGGAAGATATGGAAGACATTGAGAACGGTGAAGTGCTGCTGATGGAGATACTTGAGGACGAGGACGGCAACGACAGCTATGTGCCTATTGAGAACGAAGACCGCCTCGATCAAGTATGGGAAGAGTTTGAGCGCCTTTATTACGAAGACGAAGAAGAAGGCAGCAAAGAAGAGGAAAAGAAGCAGGATTAAGCGAAAGGGTTGATAGCTTGTGCCGTATGCGTTCTTAGCGCTCACAGGCATCTTTGCTTGTATTTATGCGTTTGTTCGGCACAGTGGTAAGCTTTCAAGCCGAATTTTCTTTAAGATGACAGCCAGCGTCATGTTTGTGCTGGTGGGTGTGAGCCTGCAGACGAGCGCGGAAGAGCCGTATTTCTCGCTGATTATCATCGGCCTTTGTCTTGCGCTTATGGGTGACGTGCTCTTGATATTTACAGACCGCTCTTTAAGCTTTCTGGCTTGGGGGATGGTCTGTTTTCTGTTCACGCATCTTCTTTATATCGCAGCACTTTTTACAAGAGTGCCCCTGTCTGTTTATGACGTCGCTTTTTTTGCGGCATTCATCGTTCTTGCCGCATCCGCTTTTCGTCTGCGCGGCGTGCGTTTCAAAAAACTTCATCCGGCTGTATACCTCTACGCCGTGGTGCTTTGCGCAATGGCCGCACGCGCTTTTTCCACGCTGTTTTCGCCGCAGGTAAGCGAAACTTTTGCTATTTATATAGCGATAGGTGGTGGACTCTTCCTCATTTCTGATGTGCTGCTCGCAATTCACAGCTTTGGAGGACGTCTGGTAAAGACGGTAGGCATGCTGAGTACGTTTGCCTATTATGGAAGTCAAATACTCATTGCATTGAGCGTGGCACTATAAAGAATCATCGTTCACATTTTTTTCATTGATTCAAAGCTTTAAATACTGTATGATAATATAGATGTAAATTTTCATACATCAATATAATTTATCCTTAAAGAAAAACGATAAACACAATCAAATTTACACTATTCATTCACACTCCGATTGTCAAATGGAAATTGTTCCATTGGTTTTTGTTTAATTTGTTTAATTAGTATGTACAAAGTGTTACAAAACTGTTATACTGGCACTGCGCTTTGTGTTTATGGGAGATGAATACAGGTGGTTGGGGAGATGTTTGTATTTTGAGAAGAGTCACTTCTTTTTTGTTCGTGTTAATATTTATATTCGCCGCGTTTTCGAGCACGGCGCTTGCTGCCGAGCCTAAATTTACAGGTGATCCGGCTGGATATGCATGGATGTTGATCGATGCGGATTCGGGCAGAGTGCTTGAGTCTGAAAACGAGAATGAGAGAATTGAGCCTGCCAGCACGACCAAAATCATGACGCTGCTGGTGGCGATTGAAAGCGGCAAACTCAGCGAGACGGTCACAATCAGCGGGCATGCAGATCGCGTGGGGGGTTCTACCTGCGACCTTCCTGAAGGCAAAGAGGTTAATTTAGAGAACCTTTTAACAGCCATGATGATGAAATCCGGCAACGACGCGGCAACAGCCGTGGCGGAGCATTTGGGCGGTGGTGAAGAAGGCTTCGCCGATATGATGAATGCCAAAGCAAAAGAGCTTGGCATGACGAACACAAATTTTTTGACGCCGCACGGCATGCATGAGGAAGAGCACTATACGACCGTGACGGACATGGCCATACTTGCAAGGGCCGCCATGAAGAACTCCACATTTATGGAGATTGTGGACAGGGCTACTTACACATTACCTGAAAATGATCGCGAATATCCAACGACGAATCAGCTGCTGGATGGAGAAAGTGAATACTACTACGCCTATGCAACAGGCATGAAAACAGGCTCCACACCAGAAGCTAAAGATTGCCTTGTGGCTTCGGCCAGCAAGGATGGGATGCGTCTCATTGCGCTGTTGTTCAAGTATGATGATGGCGACGACAGATGGACGGATGCCAAAAATCTGTTCGACTTCGGATTTACGAACTACAAAACGTTGAAGATCTCCGAGGTGCTGAAAAGTACGCCGCCTTTGCAGCAAACCGTGGAGAATTGCTCCGCCACGGATGAAAAAGGCGGGCTTCTCGAATTTGTGACTCCCTCTGAAGACACTTATGTGACATTGCCTAGCGACATTGCCAGCGATTTGCTGGATGGCTCGGATAGTGTACAGATTGAACCTGCGTTTACTGCGGTTACACTGCAGGCACCGATAGTAAAAGATCAGGTGCTGGGCACGGTAACATACAAGAGCGAAAAAACAAGTGAAGTCATATATACCGGTAATCTTGTGGCCTCGCGCGACGTGCTTCAGGCAGGCACGGAGAGCAACGTCAAGGGCGGAACGGCTGTGGCCACACTCCCACCGACGATACCTGAACAGCTTGTCAAAAAGAGTGATCATTCCGGTATTTGGCTTTGGCTGCTAATCCCCGTGGTGCTTATCGGGTTCCTTGTGTTCAGGCTAATTACGGTAAACAAGAAGCGCCGTAAGCGATACAGCACGCGCAAAAAGCCCCAGTATAGCTACAAGATCAGAAGATAAGACAATTGAGAATTAAGAATAAATAATTAGAATTGTATATTAAGACTTATTGGGGACGGTATCAGGCCGTTCCTTTTTTGTTTATATTCACATAATCCTTATTGCAATGCCGCAATAAAGTTCTTTCTCTGTCATACTGAGCGATATAGAAAAAACCGCCCACAGTTGGCCTGTGAGCGGCTATGTTCGTATATAGGTTATGCGAGGAACGACTTGCCCGCCGATACCACGCAGTCGCCCAGCACGGCCAGTACCGCAGAGCTGCCTTTGGCATTTCTGTCTTGCCGGTCAAGCTGCTCGGAGGAGAGTGAAAAGCTCTGCCCGCTTTTCAGCGTGACGACGATACCACACGGCTCGGAAACGGAGAATGCCGCCGCCACATACGTGCCAGTGGAGCCGTTTTTGAGCAGCGATATCGCTTTTAAGCCCTTGCCGCCGCGCTTTTGTGTTTCAAACAGATAAACACGCGTGAGCTTGGCGTAGCCAAGGTCGGTAAACAGCGCCACATCGTCCTGCTCGGAAACGGGCGTGGCCATTACCACGCAGTCGCCCTTTTGCAGTGTGATGCTTTTTACGCCTTTTGCCGCGCGACCCATGGGATTCACATCTTCGGAGGAGAAGCGGATGCCCATCCCCAGCTTGGTGATAATCATCCAGTCGCTTTCGTCCTTAAGAAGATTGACAGAGATGATACTGTCGCCCTCTGCGAGGCCGCAGGCCGCAATCTTTTTGTTGCGCACATCGTATTCCGACAGATGCGTCCGTTTGATCTGGCCGCCGCGTGTCGCAAATAACACGTCACCGTCCGTATACTCAGCGACGGAGAACAGCCCCACGATACTCTCGTTCGGGTCAATGCCCGCGATGATGGCAGACAGCGGCTTGCCCTTGTCTTTAAGCTTGCAGTCCGGGATATCTGTGGCGGGCAGAGTATAGAGCGTACCAAGGTTCGTGAATATCTGCACGCGAAGATTCGTTGCGGATGGTACGATGGTTTTCACACCGTCGTCCTCACTTTGAACAGACTTCTGAAACGATTTTTGATTGATGCGCTTTAAGAAGCCGCCGTTCGTGAGCATGATCACGCATTCCTCAACCGATTTGAACTCGTCCTCGTTGATCTCTATTTCGTGATTCGTATCAAGTATTTTCGTGCGGCGCTTGTCGCCGTATTTTTCCTTGATCTCTGTTAGCTCGTGGATGATGACGTTCATAAGCTTTTGCTCAGAAGCCAGTATCGCTTCGAGCCGCGCAATGGTTTCAAGTATGAAGGCGTACTCTTTTTCCAGCGCTTCGACTTCGAGCGCGGTGAGCCTCGCAAGACGCATGTCGAGTATGGCCTGCGCCTGTATCTGTGTCAGGTCAAAGCGCTTCATCAGTTTTTCGCGCGCTTCCTTGGGAGATGATGAGCCGCGGATAATGCGGATGACCTCGTCGATATTCTTGACGGCAATGATGAGACCGGCGAGGATATGCTCTCTTTGCCGCGCTTTTTCCAGATCATATTGTGTACGACGTGTGACGATTTCCTTTTGGAAACGGATATAGTGGTCGATAATGCTCATCAGCGAGAGCTGCTTGGGTTGGCCGTCTGCAATGCATACCATGTTGATACCGAATGTCGATTGCATATCCGAGTATTTGTACAGGCAGTTGAGTATCGTTTTGGGATCGTAGTCTTTACGCACCTCGATGACGGCGCGGAGACCGGTTCGGTCGGACTCATCCCGGATATCCGATATTCCGGCGAACATCTCTTTTCTCTGCTCGGTGATTTGCAATATTTTTTCAAGCATTGCCGCTTTGTTGACCTGATACGGCATTTCGTTGATGACAATCAGCGACTTGCCGTTGGGGCCTTTCTCTATGGTTGTCTTGGCACGCATCGCGATCTTGCCGCGGCCTGTGGCATATGCTTCTTTGAGCTGGTCAAGGTTGAGCAGAAAACCGCCCGTGGGGAAATCAGGCCCCGGAATCAGATCCATGAGCTCTTCGAGCGTGAGCCTCGGGTTGCGGATACGCGCAACAACGCCGTCAATCACTTCGCCCAAGTTATGCGGCGGGATGTTGGTGGCAAGACCGACAGCGATGCCTGTCGCGCCGTTGACCAGCAGATTGGGATACCGCGCGGGCAGCATGTCGGGTTCTTTCATTGTATCGTCGAAATTCAAAGACCAGCGCACCGTGTCCTTTTCGATGTGCGCGAGCATTTCCATGGCGATGGGGGACAGGCGCGCTTCGGTGTAACGCATTGCGGCGGCAGAGTCTCCGTCCATGCTGCCGAAGTTGCCGTGGCCGTTGACAAGCGGCGCGCGCATCACGAAATCCTGCGCCATGCGTACCATCGCGTCGTACACTGAGCTGTCGCCATGCGGATGGTATTTACCCAGTGTATCACCGACGATACGCGCAGATTTTCTGTGCGGTTTATCCGGCGTTAAGCCAAGCTCCAGCATCGTATAGAGTATGCGGCGCTGAACGGGCTTTAAACCGTCTTCGACACGTGGGAGCGCTCTGTCCATTATCACGTATTCGGCGAACGGAATCATCGAATCGTGCATCATGTCGCTCATGGATACGGGCGTGATTTCGCTCGCGATAGCTTCATTATTATTAGGCATGGCTCAACACCTTCTCTTTATAAAAACTGTCTTCCTTGTTGAAGTTGGCGTGCTCGGAGATATATTCCTTGCGCGGTTCGGCTTTGTCGCCCATGAGCAGCGTGACAAGCCGCTCCGCTTCTGCCGCATCGTCTAATTCCACGCGATACAGCTTGCGCTGTGCCGGGTTCATCGTTGTTTCCCAAAGTTGCTCGGGATTCATCTCGCCAAGGCCTTTGTAGCGCTGCACGTTGGCATCTTTGCCAAACCCTTGCTGCGCGGCCCTGAGCTCCGTTTCTGTATAGGCATAAATGGATTTACTGCCCTTATGAACACGGTATAGCGGGGGGCGCCCAATATAGATATGACCCGCCGTCAGCAGATCGCGGAAATAGCGGTAGAAGAACGTCAGCAATATCGCGCGGATATGCGCGCCGTCCTGATCCGCGTCCGCGAGTATGATGATCTTGTGGTATTTTAAGTCGGATTCCTCAAAAATGCCGTCGAATCCCGTGCCAAGTGCGGTGATGATAGACCGGAACTCCTGATTCTCGATTACCTGATCAAGGCGCTTCTTTTCCACATTGAGCGGCTTGCCGCGAAGGGGGAGGATCGCCTGAAACTTGCGGTCGCGGCCCTGCTTGGCGCTGCCGCCTGCACTGTCACCCTCCACAATGAAGAGCTCGTTGTTCCTGGCGTCCCGGCCTGAGCAGCTTGAAAGCTTTCCGACAAGCGGCGCGCCCTCCAGCTTGCTGCGCTGGCGCTCAAGCTTTTTGGCTTTGGTTGCGGCTTCTCTCGCCTTGGCGGCTCTCACGGCCTTGCCTACGAGTTCACCCGCGATCGCGGTGTTGTTAAGGTCGGCAAAGAAAAGCGACAGCTTTTCCTGTACGATGCTTTCTACGATGGCTTTCACTTCAGTGTTGCCGAGCTTGGCCTTGGTCTGGCCTTCAAACTGCGCGTCCTTCATTTTAATGCTGATGACGGTACACAGCCCTTCACGGTAATCGTCGCCCGCTAGGTTGTCCTCTTTTTCCTTCAGAAGACCGGCAGACCTTGCGTATTCGTTCATCACCTTGGTGTGCGCGGCCTTAAAGCCGGAAACATGGGTGCCGCCGTCCGCCGTATTGATATTGTTCACAAAGGAGAGAATGTTTTCATTATAGGTGTCGTTGTATTGCATCGCGATCTCAACGCGCACGTCGCTTTTCTCACCGTCAAAGTAGATGGGTGTTTTGTGAAGCACGGTTTTTTCTTCGTTAAGATACTGGACGAAATCGACGATGCCGCCCTGATAATCGAACACGATCTTTTTGGGACGTCCGTCCTTTAAGGTGCGCTCATCCGTCAGCGTGATCTTAACGTTTTTGCTCAAAAAGGATATCACGCGCAGATGTGACGCGACGGTATCAAAGTTGAAATTGATGGTTTCGAAAATACGGTCGTCCGGCAGAAACGTGATCTTGGTGCCGCGGTTTTTCGTCGCGCCCTTTTCCTCCAGCTTGGTCATAGGCCGGCCGCTTTCAACCTTGCCGCTTTTCATTCGGCTTTCATAATGCTGTTCGTACATTTTGCCGCTTACGCAGACCGTCACGTTAAGCCAGCGCGACAAAGCGTTGACAACAGAAGCGCCCACGCCATGCAGACCGCCCGAGTACGTATATGAGTCGTTATTGAATTTACCGCCCGCATGCAGCTGTGTGAACACGACCTCTACACCCGATACTTTTTTCTCAGGATGCAAACCGACGGGAATGCCGCGTCCGTTGTCCTCAACAGTGACGGAATTGTCCGTATGCAGCGTCACGTTTATTCTGTCAGCGTAGCCGTTGGCCGCTTCGTCCACAGAGTTGTCGACGATCTCCCAGAGCAAATGGTGCAGCCCTTTTTGGCCTGTGGTACCGATATACATGCCGGGGCGTTTGCGAACCGCATCCAGCCCTTCGAGCACCTGTATGTCGCTGGCACTGTATTCTTTGGCCATATAATCTCCCCTTTTTTCCATCACAAAATATGGTGTATTCTTTCCAATACACCACATAATATTACCCCAAAAGGCGCTTGTTATCAATAGATAACGTTTTTCTAAGATTCAGCTCTTAAACTTGACGAGCTCAACCTCGGCTTCCCTAAAAATTTCGTGTGAGAATTCGTCCGGATATGGTTTCAAATAGACGACACGGGAGATACCCGCATTGACGATCATTTTTGAGCAGATCACGCAGGGCTGGTGTGTACAGTACATCGTGGCGTCTTCAATGCTGATACCGAGCTTGGCAGCCTGAATGATGGCGTTTTGCTCAGCGTGAACGGCATAACACAACTCGTGCTTGGTGCCGGATTCGATGCCGAGCTTTTGGCGCAGACATTCGCCTTTTTCCTTGCAGCTTTTCAGGCCGGCCGGCGCGCCGTTATAGCCTGTGGTGAGGATCCGTTTGTTTTTCACGATCACCGCGCCGATGCTGCGGTCTGTCTTGTAGCAGCTGGACCATTTGGCGATAGTCCCCGTTAAATCCATAAAACGCTTGTCCCATTTATCCATGCTTCTTGCTCCCCGAAATCCGCGCTTTTGCAGCGCATAATTTTATAACATAAATCCGCAAGGATGTTTGTTCATTATATACGATCCAGCGGCGCTACGCCATAATTTTTGTATACTTTAGTTTGATTTGCAGTGCCAAAAGCCAAGCGGCTAAAGCGGCTGCGTGGTGTAAATATTATTTCAATTTATCTGTTGAAAAGCTTGCATGGAGCGATTCTAACACATCAATATTCAACACCCATGGGAAAAGTCCTGCACAATCATGGGAAATATTTAAGATACATCAAAAATGAGAGATAAACAGGTGATTCTTGTTCACATACAAAGATATTTTAGAATAAACCCTGATTTTCGCGTAAAACAATTGCTTAGTGGATTTTTTGAGGTTTGCCATCATTTCTCTTATATATTATTATTAACCCTGTTAGCACTCGTATAAAGTGAGTGCTAACAAAAAACATAACAATTTTAAATATAATATCTACAAGGAGGTTTTTTATTATGTCCATAAAACCATTGGGCGACAGAGTCGTGATCAAGAGCCTTGAGAGCGAGGAGACCACCAAAAGCGGTATCGTTTTGACAGGCAGCGCAAAGGAAAAACCGCAGACAGCGGAAGTCATCGCAGTGGGCCCCGGCGGCATGATAGACGGCAAGGAAGTTGTCATGACCGTGAAGCCCGGCCAGAAGGTGCTTTACTCAAAGTATGCAGGCACAGAAGTGAAACTGGACGGAGATGAATTCATCATCGTCCGTCAGAGCGACTTGCTTGCAACGGTGGAATAATCGATTTTAAGGAGGAGAAAAAAACATGGCAAAACAAATTAAGTTTGGCGAAGAAGCAAGACGCGCGCTGGAATCCGGCGTCAATCAGCTCGCCGATACAGTCAAAGTGACACTTGGACCCAAAGGCAGAAACGTTGTATTAGATAAAAAGTTCGGTTCACCCGTTATCACCAACGACGGTGTGACAATTGCGAAGGAAATTGAACTTGAAGATCCGTTTGAGAACATGGGCGCGCAGCTTGTGAAGGAAGTCGCGACAAAGACAAACGATGTCGCGGGCGACGGCACAACCACGGCGACATTGCTTGCTCAGGCAATCATCCGCGAAGGCCTTAAGAACGTGGCTGCGGGCGCAAATCCGATGGTTGTTAAAAAGGGCATATTGAAAGCGGTCGAAATATCTGTGGCGAGCCTTAAAGACCTTTCGAACCCCATTTCGGGCACCACAGCTATCGCTCAGGTGGCTTCGATCTCCGCGGGCGACGAAGAAATTGGCAAGCTGATTGCCGAAGCGATGGAAAAGGTCGGCAACGACGGCGTCATCACAGTCGAAGAGAGCAAAACGATGATGACCGAGCTGGCTGTTGTGGAAGGCATGCAGTTTGACAGAGGCTACGCTTCTGCATATATGGTGACGGATACCGATAAAATGGAAGCGGTACTCGATGATCCAATGGTTCTTATCACCGACAAGAAAATCTCTAACATACAAGAAATACTGCCTATATTAGAGCAGGTTGTTCAGCAGGGCAAAAAGCTGCTTATCATCGCAGAAGAGGTTGAGGGTGAGGCGCTTGCCACACTGGTCGTCAACAAGCTGCGCGGCACATTCACATGCGTCGCGGTAAAGGCCCCGGGCTTTGGCGACAGACGCAAAGCGATGCTTCAGGATATCGCGATTCTGACAGGCGGCCAGGTGATTTCCGAAGAGATCGGTCTCGATCTTAAGGAAGCCAAGATGGAAATGCTGGGTAAAGCCCGCCAGATCAAGGTGGATAAAGAGAACACCACGATCGTGGAAGGCGCAGGCGATCCGTCTGAGATCAAAGCCCGCATCAACTCGATCAAAGCTCAGATCGAAGAGACCACATCCGATTACGACCGCGAGAAGCTGCAGGAACGCCTTGCGAAGCTCGCCGGCGGCGTCGCTGTGATTCAGGTGGGTGCAGCCACAGAAACAGAAATGAAAGAAAGCAAAATGCGTATCGAAGATGCGCTGGCAGCAACCCGCGCGGCTGTCGAAGAAGGTATCGTGCCGGGCGGCGGCGTGGCCTCGCTTCACGCGGCTAAAGAAGTGGCCAAAGCTATTGACAACCTTGAGGGCGATGTGAAGACGGGAATGCAGATTGTGATGCGTGCGCTGGAAGAACCTGTTCGCCAGATCGCTGCAAACGCAGGCCTTGAGGGCAGCGTGATCGTCGACAAGATCAAGAACGCGAACGACACGAACTACGGCTATGACGCAGCCAAGAACGAATACGGCGATATGGTAGCCAAGGGCATCATTGACCCGACCAAGGTAACCAGAAGCGCCATTCAGAACGCAGGATCCATCGCTTCGATGCTGCTGACCACAGAGAGCATCGTGACGGACATCCCCGAGGAAAAGGGCGCGGGAATGCCGGCCGCTCCGGGCGGAATGCCGGGCATGTATTAAGCCTTACAAATAGTAGATGTTTTCAAAAGCGCAGAGTCAATTTGAATCTGCGCTTTTTGTGTGTGACAGGAAGGGATTGGCGAAAAAGGTGTCGAAATAGGTAATTATGTATTTTCTCAGCGGCGGTTTAACCACTCGCGAATATGGAGGTTTGTATGGTTACCGAGCTTGACAAGCTCAAAAGAGCAAAAGAATATATGCATAAGCTTGCGGAGGGGATTGACCCGATAACGGATACAAAGCTCCCTGCCGACACCGTGCTCAACAACGATCGCCTTTCCCGTTGCTTTGCCTACGTGGCCGATGTGCTGCAAAAGGCGATCGATAGCGGCGGTCGGACAAGCGGATGGCAGAAGCCTTTCTCTGTTACCGCCGATGAGCTTAAAAAGGTGGCGCTGGCTAATGAGCCTGTCTCCATTTCGGTATTCGTTAAAGCTGTCAACGATGCGGCAGGCGATGCGGGAAGAAAAAAGCTGACTCATACGACGCTGACAAAATGGCTTGTCGATGAAGGCTTTTTGCGCGTTGTTCAGGATGGTGACAACAAAACGCATAAGGAGCTGACCGAAAAGTCTGCCGGAATTGGCATGTCTTCTGAGGTCAGAGACGGGCAGAGCGGCGCCTACACGATCATTTTGTATAACAGGCAAGCCCAGCAATTCTTATTGGATAATCTATTAAGTATCGTGTCTTAGGATTAATTTGTTCTTAATACATAGAACCGAAATAAGCAATTATAGCAATAATGT
>JAEWQS010000122.1 GCA_023399095.1 Bacillota bacterium | reverse complement strand
TGAGCGGCACCCAGCATCATGGACAGCGCATTGAGCTTGGCTATGTTGCGGATCAGATCGCGCTCTTCCTTGTGGCCGCGAGAGAGCAACAGCTTTTTCACCTCGCTGTGAGCCTCGCTGCTAACCGCGACGTATACAAGCCCGACGGGTTTTTCATCGCTGCCGCCGCCCGGCCCTGCGATGCCTGTGATACCGACGCCGATATCCGCGCCTGTCAGCGCACGGACACCCTTGGCCATTTGCTGCGCCGTTTCGGGAGACACGGCGCCGACCGTAGACAGTGTATCTTCACTGACACCAAGCAGCTTTGTTTTCAGCGCGTTGGTGTATGTGCAGACGCCGCCTGCAAAAACGGCGGAAGAGCCCGGAATATCCGTGATGGCGGCGGAAACAAGGCCGCCTGTGCAGCTTTCCGCCGTGGCTGCGATAAGCTTTTTCTCTGTCAGCGTTTGCACCAATGCGTTTTGCAAGCTGCCGATATCCACGCCATACACGACATTACCAAGCATATGCTTCACCTGCGCCACAACGGGATCGATGAGCGCCTGTGCCTCCTGCTCGCTTTGCGCCTTGGCGCTGACGCGCACCTGCACCTCGCCCTGCTTGGCGTATGGTGCCACAGTGGGATTTGTTGAGGACATCATCAACTCGCGCAGCGTATCCTCCACCTGCGATTCCCCCATGCCGAAAATATTAAGCGTTTTTGAACGGATCATGCCGCCTGTTTTGCGCTGAAGATAAGGGGATATGCGATTCATAAACATCGGGCGCATTTCTGACGGCGGGCCCGGCATCATGATGACCGTTTTGCCGTCCTTTTCTACCGCGATACCGGGTGCCAATCCCGTGTCGTTAAAGAATACGGTGCTGCCTTGGGGCACCTGCGCCTGAAGCAGGTTGTTGGGGGTCATCGTCCATTCTTTTTTCTTAAATATCGCTTCTATCTTCTGCACGCTGGGTTCGTGCATCTCCATACCGACGCCGAAATAATCGGCGACGGTTTTTTTTGTGAGGTCGTCATAAGTGGGGCCAAGGCCGCCTGTGGTAATCACCACATCCGCGCGCGTCAATGCGAGCGTGAGGCTTTCTTTCAGGCGCTGTGCGTTGTCTCCCACCACCGACTGATGGTACATATCGATACCAAGCGCCGCCAGCTCACGCGCAAGAAAAGCGCCGTTGGTGTTGACGATGTCGCCAAGCAGTATTTCCGTACCGATGCATATCACTTCTGCTATCATGATTTTCTCCATTTGTATTTTTGCCTTGTATTATATCATATCGCTGAAATTTCAACGGTTTTATTTTGTTCAGTCAAGGTAAAATCGAATATGGTTTATTCTGTCTCAATATGTTATTCTGTAAAAAAATCGTCTGTACCAATGGGAGGCCTTATGAAAAAACGTTTGCTCGCAATACTCTTCATGCTCTTGACAGCCGCTTTTTGCGGATGTAATGCGGTGCAGAGCGTTCCGGCTGCGGCAAAGGCCGAGCAGACTCCCGCACCTACCGAGTCCGCTTTGATTGCCGTTACGCCCGAGGATTTTTCGCTTTATTTTCTTCCCGGGCTGAGTCAAGCAGGCGTGATTCCACAAATGAGCTATCATATCGGTGTTGTGATCGGCGCAACGTCACCATATGCGGCCAACAGTGAAGAATTCCTTGCGTTGGCTGATGCGTATAAGGACACGTTTGGCATCACAGTGACGATCGAGCAACCGGGCGATGACGCCCAGCTTGGCAGTATCGATCAGATGCTTGCGAACGGTATCGATTTTTTGATATTTGCGCCGGGCGGTGATGAACCGCTGGGTGAAGCGGATGCGCTGTGCGCAGGGCAGAATGTGCCGTATATGACCATTGGGCGGCGTATTGAAGCCACCCCGGGAAAAGGCAGTTATGTTTGCACCATTGAGCCGGATGAATACTTAAACGGCATGCTGACGGGACTCAATATTGTGGACACGATGGAGACGCAAAAAGGGGAGCCTGTCGGCAACATCGCCGAAATCACAGGGGTGGTGAGCGAGGAAACGTCCATATTAAGATCAAGAAGCTTGCGGCGTGCGCTTGCGCTTTACGACAGTCTTAATGTGGTGTGCAGCGTGGCCGGAAACGACGATGAGGATACGATTTATAAAACGGCGGTGAATATATTTAAGGCTTATCGCGAAGGAGAGCTGGACGGCATTGTGGTGCCGCACGATAGCGCGGCGCTAACGGTGTTGCAGGCGGCGCTGGATTATGACAGAAACGATGTGGTGGGCAGAATTTGGAGCACGGGAGCCACGGTGGAGGGCTTGACCGGCGTTTATTACGGGCAGCTCGCGCAGACGATTGAAACGACATCTCAAACAGGCATAGCGGCGATGGAATACGCGCTTACGTACCTTGAGGGCGGTGCGGAGATTCCGCCCGTTATCACATCGCTGACGCGTGCCTTTACCGCCGAGACACAGGAGAAAAAAGACGGTATCGCACGGATCATCGCGGCGCTCAAGGAGCGCGGCGCAAAGCGCTGTCTGGAAAGCATCGGCGATTATGCACTGTTTATACCGGATGAGACACAGATGCGGTCATATTATCCGCAGCGCTGCGATACACGTGCCAATGCGGCACAATATCTTGAAGCCTATGAGCCGTACACCACCCAAAAAGCCCTGTATCAAACGCAGCAGGGCGGAAATAATGAGGACGCAGAGTAGTTATGTTTTAATTTGCCACACCGGTCGATTTTGATTTTTCAACCCGATATAGTATAATGGTGTTTGCGTGGTGGATGGAATACAAAAGCGAAAGGTCAGGTTATGAAGAAGAATTACTACGCGAGGAGACGCAGGCACAGAAGAAAGGCGAAAACACGTTTTTATGTGATCGTCAGTTTGCTTGTTGTCGCGCTTGGCGCAGGTATATATTTGATTGTAACAGGAACCGGTAAGGAGGTAGGCAATCCGCAGGCGCCCAACGAAACCGTGGATATGTCCGCGCCCGATGGGTCGATAGCGCTGCCCTCCGAAACTGAGCCGCCCACACCGACGCCGATACCGACTTTTGCGGCCGATCTTGCGCCGCAGCCCACTGAGGGCACCAATCCTTCGGATATACAGCTCACAACGGAGCTTATGGTCGACGGTGTCAAACAGGATACATACCAGCGAACCGAACCCATTTCGTTCGGTTCGGGCGAAGAATATACGGCTCTCGAAGGCATCATCGGCTTTCGCGGCAACAACTACCGCGACATGTCCAGCTGGGGCGCCGTGGAAATCGTCGACGAGACGCTGACGCTGAGAACCACCAAGGAGACGGGATGGGGCGGCGCTGCCTGGACAGGGCAGCCGCTGATCGTGAAGTGGCCGGACAAAACGCGTGCGCTCATGACGACACTCAAAGAGGAATTCCGCAGCAAAGAGGATTTTGTCGAAGTTATTTACGCAACGATGAGCGGATATATCTATTTTATGGACTTGGAAACGGGCGATAAAACCCGTAACCCCATATGGACAGGCGGCCCGGTGAAGGGCACACCCAGTCTTGACCCGCGCGGCTACCCCATTATTTATGTGGGTCAAGGGCTGCAGGAAGTCGATAATATGACCGACAGCGACGATATCTATTTTCGTGCGTTTAGCCTGATTGACGGTGAAGTCAAGATGAAAGTGGGTGCGCCCAAACAAGATGCGTTTGCGTACCGCACCAACTGGCAGGCTTACGACGCAAGCCCGCTCATCCATGGCGGCACCGATACGCTGATTTATCCCGGTGAAAACGGTGTGCTATACATCTGCGATCTTAACACGACCTACAAAGAAGAGACGGGCGAGCTCACGATGGACATGGACCCCAAGAAGATCAAATACCGCTATACGACGCCGCGTAATGTATCCGCAGACGCAGGCGCAGGCGGACGATGGGGCATCGAGGATTCACCGGTCGGTTGGCGCAACTATATCATGTTTACGGACAACGTGGGCATTTTGCAGTGCGTGGATTTGAACACGATGCAACCTGTTTACGCAAACGATTTGACTGACGACAGCGACGTGAGCATGGTGCTCGAGGAAGCGCCGGAGAATGGCACGATCTATCTGTATACAGGCTGTGAATACGACGAGCTTGTGCGCCCGTCAGAGCAAACCGGCCCAGCCTATACCGGCACGGCCTATGCGCGAAAGATCAACGGCCTCACGGGTGAGGTGGTATGGAAGATGCCGTATACCGTACAGTCTAATGGTGATGTGGATGGCGGCATACTTGCGTCCCCGGTGCTTGGACAGGAAGGCACCACCATGGAGGGGCTTATCATCTACAACGTGACAGCGGAAGTGAAGGGTGATACCACCACAAGCAGGGTTGTTGCGCTGAACAAGGAAGATGGCTCTGAAGCGTGGTCTTACGATATGGGTATTGACGGTTGGTCGCCCTCGTCGCCGGTGCCGGTGTATACATCGGACGGCAAGGGGTATATCGTGCAATGCGATAAGGCTGGTGATGTGGCGTTGATTGACGGCGCGACGGGCACGGAGGTCACTAAGCTCAATGTGGGCGACGGTGAAAGATTTGAGGCCACGCCCGCGGTGTACGGCAACACCATCGTCGTGGGTTCCAGAAACAAGCACATTTTCTTTGTCACGATTGGCTGAAATTGAATCAATATCGACGTCCTCGGCAGACAGAGTCTGCTGAGGACTTTTTGTATTTATTGGCTGTCTCAAGAGAAATGACGTGAGAAACCGACTCCCTTTCGTAATAAAAATGTGAAAATTCGTTGTCTTTGTTGTCTTTTATGTGACTTTTATACTATAATCTATTACGAGTCCATTGCTCTAGACTTGATATATTTGATCGTCGGAGCAATATGAGTGTGCAAAACAAAAGAGAAAGGCTGAATATGAAAAGAAGATACTACGCAAGAAAGCGAAGCAGAAGAAAAACGAGCCCAAAGTTCTTTGTGATATTGGGCGTGCTCATCGTTGCGCTTGCGGCAGGCATATATTTGATCGTCACAGCGCTTAATAACAAGCCGGGCAATCCGCTGCCTCCGAGCGAGACAGTGCAGATGACACCCCCCGACGGGACAGCTGTGCTGCCCGCCGAGACACTCGAGCCCACGCCGACTCCGGCGCCGTCCATCGCGGCTGAAGCCCTCCCGCATGCCACGGAAAAGACCAATCCCGCGAATTTCGGTTTCGAGACCGGTATTTGGGATAACGGCACAGAGGTGGACACCTATCAGCGCAGTGAGCCGATTGCCTTCGGTTCGGGCGATGAATATACCGCCTTTGAAGGGCTAACCACTTTCCGCGGCAACAACTACCGCAATATCTCAAGCTGGGGCACAGCCGCGATCAGCGAAGAAAAACTCGAATTGACACGGACAAAGGACACCAGCCGAATTGGCCGATGGGGCGGCTCCGGATGGACCGGTCAGCCGCTTATCGTGAAGTGGCCTTCTGACCTGCGTTCAAAGATGACCTCGCTCTATGAGCAATACCGCAACCAAGAAGATTTCGTGGAGGTTATCGTCAGCTCGCTTGATGGGCGCATTTACTTCATGGATCTTGCGACAGGTGAGAAAACGCGCGATTATATTGAAATCGGCGCGCCCACCAAGGGCACAGCAGCGCTGGATCCGCGAGGGTACCCCATCATCTATGTGGGACAGGGTCTACAGTCTGACGGAGACGCCAACGGCGCAAGAGATATGTATATGCGCGCATTCAATCTCATCGATGGCACCAAGCTTATGGAGGCCGGAGCGTCCAGCGGAGACCCGTATGCTTACCGCGGCTGGCAGGCGTACGACTCCAGCCCGTTGATTCATGCGGAAACGGACACGCTGATTTGGCCGGGTGAAAACGGCATTATCTATACGATGCATCTGAATACCAGCTTTAACGCCGAAACGGGAGTGGTCACGATGGATTTTGATCCCGTCAAGGTGAAATACCGCTATACCTCCACGCGCAACAAATCCGCGGATGAGGGTGCGGGCGGACGCTGGGGCATCGAGAATTCTGCGGTGGCGTGGCGCAACTATCTGATGTTTACAGATAACGCGGGTATGCTGCAATGCATCGATCTTAACACCATGTCGCTCGTGTACGCGAACGACCTCGTGGACGACAGTGACGTGAGCATGCCGCTTGAAGAAGACCCCGAGAATAACACATTCTATCTCTATACGGGCTGCGAGTATGACGAGCTCGTGAGGCCGCTGGGGAGCTCCGGCCCCGCGTACGCGCGCAAGATTGACGGCATGACGGGTGAGATACTCTGGGATCAGGAATTCACCGTTCATTCCGGCAGCGTGGACGGCGGCATATTGGCGTCGCCGGTGCTTGGCAAAGAGGGCACGACGCTGGAGGGGCTTGTGGTCTACAACGTCACGCAGGCCGTCACGTCTGACTCCAACACGAGTAAGCTCGTGGCACTGGATACGCAGACCGGCGAAATCGTCTGGGAATACGACATGGGCGTATCGGGGTGGTCGTGTTCATCACCTGCCGCCGTCTATTCCGACAAGACGGACGAGCAGGGAAGAACGGTTGCTTATATTGTGCAGTGTGAAATCGGCGGCACAGTGGCGCTGCTCCGTGCCGACGGTGATTCCTGCACAGAGGTGGATAAGATGAACGTGAACGAAGAGCTGGGCGTGGAAGACAGCAATAACTTTGAAGCAACGCCTGCCGTGTATGGAAACACAATCGTCGTGGGATCCAGAAACGACCATATATTCTTTATCACGATCAAATAAGCTAAGAAACAAATAAGCCCTCACGCAGTTCATTATGCTGCTGAGGGCTTTTCTTATTAGCTCTAATTATAAGGTTTCGAATTTGGCAGAGGCTTTGTCGGGCGATGAAAACTGCTTTCTTGACAGCACGATGAATACAACCGAAAGCGCCGCGAGAACGCCGGTATAGACAATGTAAAGCGGACTTGAGAAGGCGACAGCTTGAGGCAATCCGTCGATGAAAAGGTGGGCAAGTATGGCGGCACAAAGATAGATCAGCTTACGTTTTCTGACAGCGAGAAGCACAAGCAGCGAGAGCGCGATATGTATGGCGAAAATGAAGATGCGCTCTAAACCACCGAAAAAAATATCAATGGACGGTGTGGTCGTGAGGCTGGTCACCACCTGATTGACGGCCTCAGAGCCAGACACATCGGCGATTTGAGAAACTTGGCCGCTGTTGATCATATTGGCCAGCACAAGGCTGCTGATATAGTTAAGTCCGCCAATGGCGATAGACTCAAATCCCGCGTATCCCGTGCCAAGCGATACACCATCGACCCATCTGTCTTTGTTTTTAAGTAACAGCTTGATACCCGCAAAACGGCCGAGCTCCGCGAAGAGACCTGCTGTGACGCCCACAAAAAGCCCATACAGCCAAGGGCTTTTTTGCATGTTTGTGTACCACTCGGTTGGCGCGAGCATGCCGATCACCGTCACGCGCAGAAAAAGCTGAAAGACAATGTAAACGGAGAGGCCCACAAAGAAGGGGATAAACGGGCGCTGGCGTTTGACGAGGAAGACAATCAGACATCCGACCGGCAGCCCGATGCAGATAATGATATCGACAATTATGGCGGTGATGGAAGCGGATTCAACCATTAAGATTCTCCTTAACAATTTTTGCGATAAATTCAGGCAGCGGATGGAAAAAGTTTTATTTAGAAAGTTTTTTGTTTAAGAAGCGGTAAGCAAGAACGATGAGATAGATAATCCCACCCCAAAGAATTAAATTGACGATATGCAAAATGATTTGGTACACATTATCAAATAACATATTTTCACCTCATAGAAAGTATTGGATGATATACAAACTATATACCATTATATGTGATGTTTCAAGCCGTGAAATAAAAAGAACCGGAAGCTGCGAACTTCCGGTTCCATATCACAAATCCTACTTTTTGTACATATAATCATACATCGCTTTGGCTGCTGCTTTGCCTGCACCCATTGCGAGGATGACGGTGGCTGCGCCCGATACGGCGTCGCCGCCTGCATAAACGCCTTCGATGGATGTTGCGCCTGTTTCCTCATCCGCGATGATGCCGCCCCAACGCTGGGTTTTAAGACCCGGTGTGGCTTCGCGCATCAGCGGATTGGGGCTTTGGCCGATGGCTACCACAACCGCGTCCAGCTCGATCTCGTATTCCGAACCTTCGACGGGAACAGGACGGCGGCGTCCTGAGCTGTCGGGCTCGCCAAGTTCCATTTTCTGCAGACGCATGCCACGCACATAGCCGTCGTCCGTGCCGAGTATATCGGTCGGGTTCACGAGGAACTGGAATATCACGCCTTCTTCTTTGGCATGATGAATCTCTTCGTTTCTTGCGGGCATTTCAGCCTCGCTGCGGCGGTAGACGACATAGACTTCTTCCGCGCCAAGACGCTTGGCGCATCGCGCCGCATCCATCGCGACATTGCCGCCGCCGATGACAGCCAGCTTTTTATGCCGCACCACAGGGGTGTCGTATTCGGGGAACTTGTAGCCCTTCATGAGGTTGATGCGCGTCAAAAATTCGTTTGCGGAGTAAACGCCGTTCAAATTCTCGCCGGGTATCTCCATGAACTTAGGCAGCCCCGCGCCTGTGCCGATAAATATCGTCTCAAAACCCATCTCCTTTAAATCGTCGATGGTGAGCACACGACCCATGACCATGTTGGTATCGATTTTAACGCCCATGCATTTGAGCGCGTCGATTTCCTTTTGAACCAATGCTTTTGGCAGACGAAATTCGGGGATGCCGTACACCAGCACGCCGCCCGGCATGTGAAAGGCTTCGAATATCGTGACTTCTACGCCCATCTTGGCAAGGTCGGCGGCGCAGGTTAAGCCCGCGGGGCCGGAGCCGATAATGGCGGCCTTTTTGCCGACAGCCGGTTTGCATTCGGTAGGCGGCGCTTCATGCGCGATGGCATAATCGGACACGAAACGTTCAAGCCGCCCGATGCCGACGGGTTCGCCCTTTATGCCGCGCACGCAAAGCTCTTCGCATTGCGTCTCCTGCGGACACACACGGCCGCAGATCGCTGGAAGGCCGTTGGTCTCGCGGATTTTATCATACGCCTCGATATACTTGCCTTCGGCGGTCAGTGCGATAAACTCCGGAATCTGTACATTGACGGGGCAGCCTGCTACGCAGGGCATGTTTTTGCACTGAAGGCAGCGCTCTGCCTCATTTTTGGCCATATCTTCGGTATATCCGAGCGCGACTTCGGTGAAGTTGCACGCTCTTTCCTTGGCATCCTGTTCCGGCATGGCTGTCTTTTTCGGATCCATATTGCGTTTGGGCATTACTCTACCTCCTTGAACAGGTTGCAGGAGTCTTCCTGCTGTGGTTTATACATATTCTGACGACGCATGGCTTCGTCGAAATCCACCTCGTGGCCGTCAAAATCGGGCCCGTCCACACACGCGAATTGCGTTTTACCGCCCACGGTGACGCGGCAGCCGCCGCACATGCCCGTGCCGTCGATCATAATCGGATTCATGCTGATGATCGTTTTGATGCCGTATTCCTTGGTGAGCTTGCAAACAAACTTCATCATGATCAACGGGCCGATTGCGATAACCAGATCGAACTTTTCGCCCGCTTCAATTTCAGCTTTAAGCGCGTCTGTCACAAAGCCCTTTTGACCGTTGCTGCCATCGTCTGTCATGACGAGAAGCTTGTCGGACACGGCGCCGATTTCGTTTTCCAACAATATCAGATCCTTCGTGCGAAAACCTGTGATGCTGGTGACATCTACGCCCAAAGAGTGCAGCTTTTTGGCCTGCGGATACGCAATGGCCGTGCCAAGGCCGCCGCCAATGACAGCCGCTTTTTTGATGCTGCTGTCGAAGTGAGACGGCTTGCCAAGAGGGCCGACGAAATCCAGAAGGCTGTCGCCTTCGTTCAGCGTACCAAGATGAATCGTCGTTTTACCGACCTCTTGGAATATGATTGTCACAGTGCCCGCTTCGGCATCGTAATCGGCAATGGTCAGCGGAATGCGTTCGCCCTGTTCGTTGATGCGCAGTATGATAAATTGACCGGGCTGCGCTTTTTTGGCAATCAGCGGCGCATCAACGACCATGAGCTTGACCTGCTCGCTCAAGGTTTGTTTTTTCAGAATCTTATACACAGCGATTTTCCTCTCCTCGAAATAAATAGCACAACGATTATATCATTAATACGGATAATTTTAAAGCATTTATGGATTCAAAAAAAGCATACCCCTATATTGGGAAGGAGGGCTTGATGCCAGAGAACTATCGGCAGTGCTTCAGGCATCCCCATTTTTTTTGTAGGTTTGTCAAACATATTGGACAGTGTATGAAGAAAGATATTCGGTTGGCGAACGCCAACCGAGCGGGCGCATAGGGATCTTGTTTGAACGGTATCGATAGGCTTCAAGCTGGTGCTTGAAG
>JAEWQS010000166.1 GCA_023399095.1 Bacillota bacterium | reverse complement strand
TGTTTTCCTCCGTTACGTGCTAATAATCTATTCTTCGCGGAGGTAAGAATTGTAGCCGTCGTAAGCCATACCACTAGCCAAATTTTTTGCTCATAAACAAAAACGCCTGAAGCGTTGATGCTTAAGGCGCGAGTCCGCAATATACGGGCCGTCTGCATCCTTCCCTCCGAAGAACTCCTGACAAAACCCATCTGGCAGGTTTACCGGCTCGGCGTCACCCCGTATAAGACGCCTTCCCCAAGCATTTGCTTCAGTGGCATATTGTCTTAAACAGTCGGCCATACGGTAGCGGGGGCTGCAACGGCTTTTCACCGTTTTCCCTATTATCCTATACGACATCTACAAAATCTGCGCTTTTCATAGAGCCCTCAATATAGGCACCCGATGGTTGCTATTCTGTTGGTTTCAAGCATATCATAAGAGCAAAGCAAGGTCAATTCAAGATTACTGATGCTGCATATTAATGATGCACGGGCAAATGTCCCGTTTTTTCTGTCTATAAGACGTTGCCTTTAAGTTGAAAGGCGTTTTGTATTGATGTATACTGTTAAGGATAAACTGGATTAATATTTAAATATTTATATACATGGAGGAAACAGCATGACCAAGCGGATAGGTATACTCACAAGCGGCGGAGACTGCCCCGGGCTTAATGCCGCGATACGCGGCGTGGCCAAGGCCACATATCAGCTCTTTGACGATGCGGAGATCGTCGGTATTACAGACGGCTTTGGCGGTTTGATCGACGCGACTTACCGCACGATGAACAAAGAAGAGTTTTCGGGTATTCTGACGCTTGGCGGCACCATCCTTCGCACCTCGCGCCATCGGGATCAGACGATGCGCCAAAACTCGGGCAAGTATCTTGACGCTTTCAAAACGATGGCCAAAAACTATGAGAAGATGGGGCTTGACTGTCTCGTGACACTCGGCGGAGACGGCACGCACAGGGCGGCGGGCTTACTCCAAGAGCATGGCCTTAATGTAATCGGTCTTCCCAAAACAATTGACAACGACATATGGGGCACCGATATTACCTTCGGCTTCCAGAGCGCCGTGGATATCGCGGCAGACGTGATTGACAAGGTGCATACCACCGCCTTTTCACACTCGCGCGTGATTATCGTGGAGCTTATGGGCAACACGGCCGGATGGCTCACATTAAACGCAGGCATAGCCAGCGGCGCCGACGTCATTCTGCTGCCCGAAATTCCCTATGACATCAACGCGGTTGCAGAAGCCATCAACGAACGGTATGAGAACGGTAAGCATTTTTCCATTATTGCCGTCGCGGAGGGTGCGCGCAGCGTCACCGATGCCGAGGATCAGAACTTAAAGGGCAAGCATTATTCCATCGGATACAAACTGGCAGACGAACTCAACGGCGTAATCGATATCGACACGCGCGTGGTCGTCCCCGGTCATTATCAACGCGGCGGCCCGCCGTGCCCGTATGACCGCGTGCTGGCCACCGAAATGGGCGTCTACGCCGCCAAGCTCATTGAGCAGCGTCAATTTGGACACACGGTCGCCGTGAAAAACGGCCGTATCACCTCCAACCTCATGAAAGACGTGGCGGGTAAAACAAAAACAATTCCTCTCGATGACGAGCTGCTGCGTGTGGGCCGCGAAATCGGTCTCAGCTTCGGAGATTAAAAACCGGCTATAAAGCGGTCAACACGTTTTGGCCGCTTTTTCATGTATTCAAGGGACATATAGGCATGGCTATTGTTGACACGTCTGTTTTCATCTACTAATATCTATATAGTCTCATAATCCCATATGATCGGAGATTCACAAATGAACAATACAATCGCAATCGTACTCGCTGCCGGAGAAGGCAAGAGAATGAAGTCCAGTACACCGAAGATTTTACATAAGGCTGCCGGGAAAGCGCTCAGCGAATGGGTCGTGGACGCTGCTGCTGAGGCGACGAATCAGCCGCCTGTGCTTGTGGTCGGCAAAAACGCCGACATTGTGAAAGACTATTTCGGCGAACGCGTCAGCTACGCCGTTCAAAGCGAACCGCTTGGCTCGGGTCATGCCGTGATGGCGGCAAGCAAATACCTGACCGGAGACGGTTACGTGATCGTCGTCGCGGGCGACATGCCGCTAATTCAGGCGCAGACGCTTACACACCTTTCACAAACAGCAGCGAAACAAGCCTTGGGTGCCTGTCTGCTGACGGCCACTGTGGATGACGCCACAGGCTACGGTCGCGTAATACGCGGCGAGGATGGCGGCGTGCAGCGCATTGTGGAGCATCGCGACGCCACGGAAGAGCAAAAGGCCATTCGCGAGATCAACCTTTCTGTCTACTGCTTTGACAGGGCGCTTCTGCGCGAAGCGCTCGCATCGCTTAAGCCCAACAATGTGCAGGGCGAGTATTATCTCACCGACTGCATCGAATATTTATCGTCCATCGGTAAACGCATCGAAGCGGTAAGCTGTGTCAGCGCCGACGAATGGATGGGCGTCAATGACCGCGTTCAGCTTGCGGATGCCGCAAAAAAGCTGCGCCGCCGTATCAATAACGACTTTATGCTTTCGGGCGTCACGTTGATTGATCCGGACAGCACGTATATCGACGCTTCCGTGACAATCGAGCAGGATGTGACCATATATCCAGGCGTCACACTGGAAGGCCAAACGGTCATTAAACAAGGTGCCGTTCTCTATCCCGGCAGCCGCATTGCAGACAGCGCCATCGGCGCGGGAACCACAGTGCAAAACGCTGTAGTGCTGAGCGCAACTGTGGGCGATAATTCCACCATCGGGCCGTATGCCTACTTACGGCCGGGCAGCCTCATCGGCAACGGGTGCCGCGTGGGCGATTTTGTGGAGGTCAAGAACGCGCACATCAAAGACGGCGCGAAGGTATCACATCTGTCTTATATCGGCGACGGTGAAATCGGCGAGAAAAGTAACATCGGCTGCGGCGTGGTGTTCGTCAACTACGACGGCCAGAAAAAGAGCAGAACAATTGTGGGCAAAAACGCGTTCATTGGTTGCAACGCGAACCTTGTGGCGCCTGTGACAATCGGAGACGGCGCGTACATTGCGGCAGGTTCCACGGTGACAAAAGATGTGGAGGAAGACGCGCTGTGCGTGGCGAGAAGCCGCCAAACAGTCATCGAAGGGTGGGCCAAAAGAAGGAGAGGCGAATGAGAAAAGCGGTCTTCTTCGATCTCGACGGCACACTGCTCCCGCTTCACATGGACGAGTTTACGAAGACGTACTTCTCACTTATAAAAAAGAGCGGCTTTATCGATTTGTTTGGAAGCGACGGTCAAAAGGTATTCGGCAGCGGTATTTACGCGATACTTAACAACGATGGCAAGATGCTCAACAAGGATATATTTTTGCAGACAGTGACAGCCGCATCCGGCCTTGACGCCGATGCCATTGAGACTCATATGGACAGATTTTATGCCAGTGAGTTTTCTGCGCTCAATGTCTGCACCCATAGGGAAGAGCGTGCCGTTGAAGCCGTCGGCGTGCTCAAAAACAAGGGTTACCGGCTGATATTGTCCACCAATCCCATATTCCCCACCGCCGCGACCAACGCGCGAATCGCATGGGCAGGGCTTAACGTGGACGATTTCGAATATGTGAGTTACTACGATAATTCGCATTATTGCAAGCCAAATCTGGAATACTTTAAAGAGATACTCGATCATACCGGCCTTAATGCGGAAGAATGCTATGTTGTCGGCAACGACGTTGTGGAGGACATGTGCGCCGTCACGCTCGGCTTCGAAGGCTTTTTGGTGCTGGACAACGTGATCGGGGATTTAGGAAAGGTACCGCCATGCGTGCAGGGAAACTATTCGGATCTGCTAAGCTTCGCAAAAAAACTCCCGCCGGCTTAAGCGCGGACTATTATATCGTGGGGCTTGGCAACCCGGGCGGCAAATACGCGCATACGCGGCATAACGCGGGCTTTGACGTGATCGAAATTCTTTCGCAGCGTCATGGCATACCCGTGCGCATGCACATATACAGTGCACGGGTCGGCAAAGGCGATATCGCGGGAAAACGCGTGGTGATGGCCATGCCGCAGACGTACATGAACAAATCGGGCGAAAGCGTCAAGGAGATGGCCAAGGCGCTTGGCGTCAAGGCCAGCCAGCTCATACTGGTGTATGATGACCTCGATTTGAAGATGGGCACCGTACGCATCAAAGCACGCGGCAGCGCAGGCACGCACAACGGCATGAAATCGGTGATTTATCACCTGCAAACGGAGGAATTCGTGCGTGTGCGTGTCGGCATTGGCAGGCCCGAGGGTGACATCATCGACCATGTACTTGGCGAATACGCCGACAAGCAGGCGGCGTTCGACACGCTTCTAAAAGCCGCCGACGCCGTGGAAGCGATATTAAGTGACGGCGTGGAGCAGGCTCAGAGCCGATACAATTAGGGAAGCACTGATTATATATGCAAATTACGGCACACCTTAAGGCATCAGAGGTATTTTCACAGTTAACAGAAATGATACGGGCAGGGCGGATTCCCTGCTCGCTTTTTGGCGTTCCCGAAAGCCTGAAGCCGCATTTGGCTTCGGCGCTCTCACAGCAGCTTGAGCGCAGCGTCATCGTGGTGTGCCCAGACGAAGGAAGCGCGGAAATGTACGCTGACGCGCTGGAGACGGCGGTCCATATCCCCCATCGCCCGCTTCAGCTTCGTTCGTCCGTGGCGCGCAGCCGCGAGGTGATGTTCCGCCGCATCGACGGCATATCCAAGATGCTGCGTGGGGAAGCGAAAATTGCTTTTTTGAGCGAGGAAGCGCTGCTTGCGCGGCTCGTCTCCCCCGACGATTTTGAGTTTGCGCATATCACCATCCGCAAAGACGCTATATATGATCCCGAAAAGCTGATACAGATACTCGTGCTAAACGGCTATGAGCGCGTAGGTTCGGTGGAGACCGCAGGTCAGGCCGCTCGGCGCGGCGAGATTCTCGACGTATTTTGCCCCGGCGCTGTCGCGCCGTACCGCATCGACTTTTTTGACACTGTCGTGGAAAGCATACACGCGTTTGACCCCGGCACCCAGCGGCGCAGCCGCGAAAGCATAAACGAGGTGACTATACCGCCCGCCGTGGAACTGGTGCTCAGCGAGGACACGGCGCAGATATGCGCGGAATATTTTGCGTCCATCAAGCCCAAAAACCCCGTGCTCGCACAGCGCTTTGAGGACTATGCGCTTAACCTTCATAAGCATCACTATTTTGATGACCTCGAAAACTACGCATACCTGTTCGGCGACAACTGTCTGCTGGGATACGTGCCAGATGCGCTGGTTCTGTTCGACGATCACCGGCGCGTGACAGATGCGGAGCAGCAACGAAGTGACGAATTCAGAGAGCGGCTAGATACGCTGCTGCAAACGGGCACGGCGCTGTTCGAGCAGCAGACGCTCTATCTGCCGTTAAGCGTTATCACCGCAAACGGAAAGGACGTCATCGACCTTTGCACGTTATCCGAATCCGCCGAATTGCATTCGAAAGCCACACTTCACTTGAAGGCCAAAAGCGCGCTTTCATACCACAGAAAGCTTGAGCTCCTCAAGGACGACTTGCAGGGTCGAGTGGCTGCGGGCTGGCGCGTATATCTTGCGTGCGGCAGCCTTGCACGTGCGGAGCGGCTCGCGTCCGAGCTGTCCGATGCGTCGCTTGGCGTGCCGTGCATAAAGGATCATCGCATGTTAGAGCCCGGCGAAGCAGGGGCTTACCCCGACCGGCTGCTTTCGGGCTTCGAGCTGACAGCGCAAAAAGCATATTTCCTCGGTGAGCATGAGATATATGGATTCTCGCGCAAGCACCGCCGCACCACCTCGCGCAAGCGAATGGACATTTTTACCGACTTAAAGCCGAGCGATATCATCGTTCATGATATACACGGCAAGGGACGTTTCTTGGGGCTGGTCACACGCGCTGTGCAGGGTATATCGCGCGATTATATGGAGCTCGAATACCGCGACGGCGACAAGCTGTTTATCCCCACCGACCAGATCGACCGGATACAAAAGTATATGGGCGGCGACAATGAGCGGCTTTCCAAACTGGGCGGGCGCGAATGGGGCCAAGCCAAGGCGCGTGTCA
>JAEWQS010000044.1 GCA_023399095.1 Bacillota bacterium | reverse complement strand
AGGTCAATACCTCCGACTTATCATAATCAGCAAAAGGGAGTTTTACCCATTATATCTTCTCTGCTGCGCATAAACATACAAAAAATCACTGCGGCGTCTGCTAAACAGTGATTTTTCAGTGCCCTTTAATTACGGGCTTTTTTGGTACCTCCTAGGGGAATCGAACCCCTGATACTGCCGTGAGAGGGCGGCGTCCTAACCGCTAGACTAAGGAGGCATGTCGCGAAGATTATAATAGCAGAAATGCGGCGATTAGGCAACCCCTATTTTCACCCATCAGATGAATTACTGTCTCACCGCCGCATCCCAGGCTTTAACCGATCAGCGAAGCAGCTCTCGCAGCTTGCCCTTTGCCCTTTCGTCCGCAAGGTTCAGCGACTGCCAGCCTGTTTTGCGCTCAAGAGTCTTCAGCTCGTATTCAGCCTGCTGCTCAACAGCCGTATCAAATGTATCCGGATGAGCGATTGCGAAATTGCAGGCGTCGCCAAGCGCATCGCCCGAAAGCGAGAACAGATACTCCGCGTCGATTTTGCCCGTCTGCTCATAACGCATTATGTTCTCCCCCGCCACATAGCGTTCGGGATTCACCGCGACAACAGCACAGAAGTAAATCAGCGCCGCAGCAGCAAACAGACGCACCAGCTTCACCTTATCCGAGAATATGCGCGCCAGCATAATGATGTTGAGTATCACGAGAAGCAGCATGAAAGAATGGGACAGAAAGCGCGCGACACTGTAGCCGTAGGAGAACTCATAGCACTGCATGCGAAGATGCGAGGATGCGAGGATGACGAAATTAAAAGCGATCAGCAGCACATAGAGCGCTTTGAGAAACGCGGGCGTTTTGCCGTCCTTTTGCTGCGTGAAGCGCATCGCAACCAGAATCAGCACAAAGTTCAGACAGGTGATGAATATGAGTTCACCAAAGCCGCGCACCGCGTAGGCCGAGCTGGTGAGTCCCAGAACACTCGCTACGGTTTCCTGCGGCGCAAAGAAATAGCTAAACTGCACGCTCGCAAACAGCACATAAACCACCGCGATCATGGCAAGGGCGGTGCCCGTGGTCACAGCCTGTATGGGCCGCTTGGTGATATAAAACGCTTTTCTCGGGCCGGTACACTCAGGCTCAAGCGCCGTGGCCGCAGGTGCCATCACCAACGACGCGCCCATCAAAAACAGGAACACATAAAGGAACACATCACCCAGCGCAAGACTGTCGATGAACTCGCCCAGCATGTCGGACACGTTCGCGTCCGCGCCGACGAGAAGCGGCACCACAATGAGCAGCAATATCACACCCACGCCCACGCCGATCAGCGCACCCGATTTCTTTTTCCCCTTAAACAAGGTGCCGGCGCTGTCTCCAACGAAGCGGACTACACCGAACAGAACACGGTTGATGCCCGCAAATATCATGTCGATCAGAAAGCCGCCTTCGTCCCATCTGTTGAGCGCGCTGCCCGAAAGCACAACGTACTGCACATACATCACAGCCAGAATAACCAGCACGCTTAATGCATTCACTATTGAACTGGATGTTGAAAGGGTGATGCTTAAATAAATCGTCGGTATGGAGAAAAGATAAAGCAGTTTTTCCTGTCGGAATGTCTTTGCGAAAATCAGCTTTCTGTTGAAACCGGCATATCCGTAAACGAGCAGAAAGATGAGTGTGAGGTTCAGGCCAAGGCCCTGGTTGGCGAAAAGCACAGTGAAGATAATGCCGAACACGGCGGAGCTAATTAATAGTCGCGGCGGGCTTAGACGGCGTTTGACGAGCCCGTTTTCGTCCACACGACCGGAGGCTTCAGTGAAGCTGTCCATGCTTCTTGCCCCCCTTGCTCTTTTTATTCTGTTGTTTTTTGACTGTCTGCGGCGACGTCTCCTTTTTATCCGTTTGGCTCTTCTCCAAAAAATATTGGTAGAGGTAGCGTGTATCCGTCATAGACAAAAATCCTCCTTAAAAGAATTATCTCTTAAGGCGATGGTAGCACGCCATTCACCGCATGTCAATTAATATTTTCTGTTTATCGATAATTATTTTTTGTAAATCCATAACACTTGTCTATATGGCTATATTAATCTACTTTCTCTTCCTTGCTAATAAGCGCGTCAAAAAGGCTTATAAAATCGTGTTCCGCATCTGCCATCGGTTTATATGAAAAATCATGTGACATCGTGATATGCGGCGCCACATCTCTTAGCTTTACACCTGCCAGCGCTTGAAACTCGTAATAAAGCATTGAATCATCGATCTCTTTCACAGCACGCAGCTCGTCACCATTCATATCACCAAGGCCGAACTTTGCATAGATCACACCCAATACATGTTCCTCTATCTGCGCATATCCCTCAAGCCGATGCTTGACGGGGCGCGTCACATCCGAGATATAACTTTCCGCCGCGTCGTGCAGCAGGCACGCCAGGCGTATGCGGCGTGATAGGCCTCGGTTGCCCGCTTCCAGCGCACAGTTAATCGCATGCTGTGCCACCGAAAAGAAATAGCGGATGTGCCCGTTGGCGCGGGTCATCAGTGAGAGTGAGTGCGCGATATCGCGTATGTCGATCTCCTCGGGCTTGATCGAATACGGATCGAGATATATACCTGTGTATGTTCTTATCTGATTCCTTGGCTTATCCATCAGCTTTGTTTCCTCACATATCTGTTTTTTCTACAATATATCCCAATGCACCGCAAAAAAGCAAGAAAACGCGACAGCAAATATCGCGAACACGATGGTCAAAGCGTTATCCAGCCACTTGCGCCTTGTTGCCAGCGCCAGCAAGGGAAACAGCACAGCAAGCCCCATATAGTAACGCAGCCCGGATAGCAGCCAAGTGGGCGCAAACGCGACGAAAACATAGACAATTGAATAGGCCGAGTATGACGGGCGCATCTTTTTGCTTATCAGGGGCAGACTCAGACCACCGATTATCAGCACAATAAACTGCTTCACCCAAAGCATGAGCTTCGTTCTTAATTCTGTCTCACCGACCACTTGATTGTACGTGGTCATCAGTGTGTTTGAGTAGCTGCCGAAGCCCTGAGACCAGTGATCGCTCTGGTATTGCATAAAAGCAAGTGCGTTTCCCTGAAGCATGACATGATTCAGAAACAGATACGACAATGCACACGCCGCTACGATCAGCAGCGACGCGAAATCCTTAAGCGATCCCTTTAGCTTTTGCTTGAAGCTCTGCCGTATATATTTGGGCGTGAGTCCATGGGCATACAGAATTTCAACGAATATCATCGCAATAAGCAGCACGCCTGTGCACCTTGTCATTGCGGCAAGACCTGCCATAATGCTTGCATACGTGAATTTTCGCACGCGCGCGAAATACATGCATCCAAACGAGAAAAGCAAAAACATGGATTCGGTATACGGCGCACCTAAGAAAACGGTGCAGGGAAATATCAGCAGGAATTTGACGGCACGCGCGGCTGTTTTGTGGTCGGAATCCAGCAGCATAAGTTTGTACAAGAACACACATGTACCGGACAGACAGGCCCAGGATGCCGCCAACGATGCGATGATGTCATTGACGAATATGAATTTAAGCAGCCATATTGCGAACGGATAAAGCGGATAGAATACGACGCGTATCCAACCTTCGTCGGCGCAGTAATAGCCGTGGTTCGCAATCCAAAGATAGTGCTGCGCGTCCCATTCATTCCAGACATCTAAGAATTCTCTCGGATATCCGATGATATGTGTAAATGCCCAGCTTAAAAGATACAGAACGATACGTGATGCAAGGGTCGCTGCGATAATTTTAAGAATAATATGCTTGCTCAGCTTTTGTGGAGCCGACAGCAGCTCCCCCGTGTCTTTGTCTTTAGAGAATTTAACGGCTAAAAAAAATACGGCTGCCGCGAATACCAAGTAAGCAAATATCTTAAATACGATTTCCAACTTCTGTCCTCCAAATAATCCCTATCAGATAATAATCTTTTGGATAAAAAAAAGCAAGGCGCCTTTTAAGGACGCCCTGAGAAAGGAAAGGTCTTTGGTCATGAATGACCAAGCTTTATTAATCAGTTGATGATAGCTATATCTTCGAGAATACGCGTTTGAACGCTTCTACCGCCGTGTCCATCTGCTCTTGCGTATGCGTGGCGGTATAGCTTGTCCGAAGCATACATTCGCCGTCGTTCACGGCGGGCGGAATGACTGGATTTACGTAAACACCCTCTTCAAACAGCATCTTAGTGATAATGAACGTTCTTTGCATGTCGTAGGTGAACACCGGAATGATCGCCGTCTCCCCCTCAATGATCGGAATGCCCGCTTCTTTGAGCTTGGCTCGCATGTAGTTGGAAATATCGATGAGCGCTTTCTGACGCTCCGGCTCGCTCTTCATAATGCGCAGCGCTTCACGTGCAGCCGCGGTGTTGGAAGGCGGCATGGACGCGCTGAATATGAACGGGCGCGAACGATGCTTGATATAGTCAATCACGTCATGTTCTGCGACGATGCATCCGCCGAGCGAGGCGAACGATTTGGAGAACGTCGTCATGATGATATCAACCTCTTTTTCAAGGCCGAAGTAATTCGCGGTGCCGCGACCGCAGTCGCCGATCATGCCCGCGCCGTGCGCGTCGTCCACCAGTATGCGCGCATTGTACTTTTTCGCAAGCGCCACGATCTCCGGCAGCTTTGCGATATCGCCGCTCATGCTGAAAACGCCGTCCGTGATAATGAGCTTGCCCGCATCCTCGGGCAGCCTTTGGAGCCGCTCTTCAAGGCTTGCCATGTCGCTGTGGTCGTATTTTAATACCTTTTTCGCAAAGCTCAGGCGGCACGCGTCGATGATGCTGGCGTGATTTTCCGCATCGTTTAAGATATAGTCATGACGCCCCACCACTGCGGTGATTGCGCCGAGGTTTGTCTGAAAGCCGGTGCTGAACGTCAGCGCCGCGTCTTTGTTGAAAAACTCTGCAAGCTCCTCCTCAAGCTGTTCATGCAGCACCAGTGTGCCGTTTAAAAAGCGCGAGCCGGAGCAGCCTGTCCCAAATTTATCAAGCGCATCTTTGGCGGCTTCAATTGTGCGCGGATCGCTTGTGAGCCCCATATAGTTGTTTGAGCCGATCATGATGATGCGTCTGCCGTCCATGACCACTTCGGTGTCCTGAGCGGTGGTCAGCGCGTGAAAGTATGGATAAAGCCCGGATGCGATAGCCTCTTTTGCGTCGGTAAAGGAATAACACTTTTCAAATAAATCCACGAATACATCTCCCTCGTTATATTCTGCATAATCTAAAAAGAGTATACAGATAATTTGAATAACTAACAAGTTTTTTTGTATAAAAAATTCAATAGATCGCATAAGAAAATCAGATATTATTTGTTTGGAGAGAACTACATAGCGGTATTAATACACTAAATAACAAAAAGGAGAATCAGCAATGTCTGAAAAAGATGGAATTCGACCCGTAAAAGATGACGAATTGGACGCGGTCAATGGTGGAATTACACTCAAACGAGATAACGGCTTTTTTACCGGAACCTATACGTGTGATTGTGGTCATACTGATTTCAAAGTGCTAGAGATTTTTGAGGACGGAGCAAAACTTCGTATCGAGTGTAAAAAATGCGGCCATCGATATTGGGCAGCTAACTAATCCTTCGTCAGCATAGCTGACAGCTCCTTTTAAAAGGAGCCTCATCGACTTACGCAAGAAAAAGCCTCCTTTGCCAAAGGAGGTGGCACGCGCTGCGTGACGGAGGATTGCATATATCCGTTTTCAAGTTATTCTGAGTAAAGCGAAGCATCTGAAAAGTGGTCTGATATTCACAAATTCTAATCTAATAGTCACCCGACATTTAATCCTCAGTCAGTTAATCTGACAGCTCCTTTTAAAAGGAGCCTCACCGACTTACGCGAGGAAAGCCTCCTTTGCCAAGGAGGTGGCACGCGTCATCGTGACGGAGGATAGCAAACCGCTTTTGAATGATTAGAGACAGCACCCGCAGATGCTGCCTCAATTATTAATACTCAATCTCGTTTATTTCAGTTTGTTTCCGCATTCGCCGCAAAAGCGCACGCTTGCATCGTTCTCAGCGCCGCACTTGGAACACACGTTGAGCCCGAGATTGCTGCCGCAATTGGTGCAGAACTTGGCGTTGCCCGCGGGCTTGCCGCAGTTGGGGCAAAACGTCGTCTTCTGCTCGATCTCGCCTTGGAACACCTGTGTCTGATCCGCCTTGTCCCAGATGTCGCGCTTCATCTTATCGGCTCGCGCCGCGGCGATTTCCACATTTGCGCGAGGCGCGCATTCGGCGCAAAGGCCCACTTCGTCGTTAAAGCAGGTGTCGCAGACCCAGCTGTGGCACTTGTGACAGCGGTGAAAATGCTGCTTTGCCTCGTTCTGCGCCATCGCGAATGCCTTTTCATGCTCCTTCTGCCATTCGGGCGACATGCCTTCAAAGCGCTCAGAAAGTATATGTTCGCCTTGGTATGCCGCGTGGCTGATGTTGCCCAAAGCGCCGCCAAAAAGACTGCTTGCCGCACCGATTCCGCGCGAGAGACCTCTCAGCAAACTCCCTTTTTTATATGTGGCCGATTCGATAAACGATGTCTTAAACCCATCATGGCACACATCACAATAAAACGTGAATTGAAAGCCTGCATCCGTGCTGTTATCCTCATAGTTGCGGGTAAATGCCTGCATCATTTCTCTATTTTCCTTTCTTGTGTTTTATTTTCTTGCCGCACAAGGTGCACTTTGTGTTCTCAAAGAACTGAAGCCCTTGACACAGCTTGTTTTCACATTTGATCATCAGTGACTGATGGCACATGTCGCACTTTTCGACCACATATGTTCTCTGGCCGCAATGCGGACATACGGTGTAAAGATCGCGCCCGCAGGATGGACAGCGCTGCCACTCACGCTTGATTTCGATGTTGCATGCCGGGCAGGCGTCGTAGAACGGGCTCTGCCGCCCGCATACGGGGCAAAATTGGCTGTCGTAACCGATAAACGTTCCGCAGCCGATACATGGCTTGTCGTATCCCGCCATAGTCTACCTCCTTATTTGATATAAGCGTCAAGCGAGCGTTTCCATGTGTCAAACCCGCTGTGAGTCACGCGGCCTAAAAACTGTGATCGAAGAGTCTTAAGCGACGGACAGCGCACGATGGCATTCCTGTAAGCCTCGTGCTTGTCGGACGCCAGCGTTTCATCGCTCATATATATCGGCTCGCGACGAAAATTGACCGCGAGCATACTCTCGTTGAAAGCGGGCAGGAACGCTTCCCACGCCATATCACCCATGTCGAACACGTAAGTGGCCGATGCCGATTCGCCAAGGCTTTCCATTATTGCCTTGCTGCCAGAAGGCGCCAAAAGGATGATGCTCTCCCCCGTGAGTGAACCCATAAGGCCGCGTTTGATACCCACAGCCAGCGTACCGGACACGGATTCTAAATATCCGTACTCTTGCGGTATCTGCTCGATAAGCTTTGCTTCCAGCGCCTCCGCAAACGGAGCGGACACGACGCGTATGCTCTCCACGCTCACCACGAGTCCTTCCATCATGAGGCGTGCCAACTCATCGCTGACTGGCGCAATGCCGCTTAGCTTCTCCTTGGTCTGCTTCATCAGCTCCGCTTCACGCACCTTGAATTCGCGCAAGAAATTATCCGTGGAAAACCCAAGCTTTTGCAATACATAGCTGCGGCCCATTTTGTCGGTGATGGTAAAACGATACGGCTCGTTTTTCACTTCCGCCATCAGGCAAAACGGTATGCGCACCAGCGCATGCGTGTGCGGCAATATCACAAGCGCCGTTTCGCAGATGCGAAAAACAGCAGGCGCTGCTTCCCCCGCAAGTGACACATACTGCCCTTGCGCTTCAAAGTGCGATTTTTCGCTCATCAGTGATTCGTTAAATACGATTTCGTTATACGTGCGGACGAAATGCCGCACAAAATCCTCATAGAGATGACCCAGCATAGAAAGCGTGATATCGCCCTTTTTGTGGCGCACCAGCACCTTATAGCTTACGGCCTCAACGGCGGATATGGTATTCAATTTAATAGAACATGAAAAGCCGACGCCTGTTAATTCAAGCACGTCGTTAAAAAGCCGGGCGTTAAGCTTCTCATATTTAACGTCGCCGCATTCATAGGTGAGCTTTGCGGTAATCAGCGGCTTAATTTCTTCTTCCGCATCAGCTACCAAAGGATTGACCTCAGTCTCCTTGTCCAAAAGCGTCTCCTTAAAATCAATATAAAGTTATTATATCAAACAAGCGGTATGTATTTCAATGTTTTGGAATCATGTTTATTTATAACAAGTGAATTAATCTCATCTTTTTTTAAGCCCCAATGTAGTCAATCTCAATTGGTTTGTTGCTTAACACATTTTCTTTCATTTTGATAATCTCCAACAACTCCATAATATCCTTTGCATATATTTCTTTTGAATGCATATCTGCTACTTCGGCTCCTATTTTCACTAGCCATGGACGCATTACGTTTGAGTTTTTTAAAAACGATTTAGCAACACTGCCAACGTTTGTTATATGTTTATCGGAGATTGCGTTGGAAAAGTGAGTATGTACAAAGACAAAGACATCGCCACTTCTATGGATATTCATCAATTTGTTATTATAATTTATTCCTTGTTCGAGCTCCGTTTCAAAATTAAAAAGAGAGTTAAGCTTAAGCTTCTTTCTTATTATCTTGATTTTCTCATACAACGATTTTGGCAGAAATACGATCTTGGGTTTTTTATTAAATATAATTCCATCGAGCTCACGCAAATGTCCTATATCAAGTAGACTATCAAACAATTTAGTTGACTTTGATGACATACCATATGTCGGTACGTTTAGCAACTCGATAAATGAGATTTCATCTGCATATTCGCTTGTTATACCCATCTTTAGAAAACGGGAGTGATAAGTATACCCATCACCTTTATTATACCTTTTTGATAAAAAGGGATGATGATAGCCTTTTTGTTTCCAATAAGTTACCCCGTCATTTAAGTATTCTAAGACTTCTTTTAAAATATCCGTGTCATTTGTTTCTATATCGAGCTCCCAGTTTGCATCCAATCCTAGAAAGAGAATCCTAGCATTCTTGGGATTCTGAACCTGCCAATATTTTTTCTTATAAGCTTCGTTTAATTCTAGAGATGGGTGTATTCCGAATTTATTCATTGTCAAACCATCATCCTTTACCAATCAAAAAATCTATCAGCATTTACCCTTTACAGTTAACTCATCATTTCGTGTTAGCAGTTGCCCGTATAGACGTTATCCAGCACCTCGCGCGCAACAGCGGCGAGCCTTTTTATGAGATCAATGGGCGTCGCATGTGTATCGTTCATATGGTAGCGCGGGAAAAAGCGCGATATGTGCAGCGGTATTTTCTTATCGTTGCCAGCTAGCCAGACCGACAGGCGGCGCATATCCTCCTCACTGTCGTTCTGTTCCGGTACAATCAGCGTGGTGACCTCCACGTGGCAGCGCGGCGCGCAAAGCGCGATTGTGCGTTTCACAGGCTCCAGATGCCCTTTGAGCGTTTGGTAGTAGTCCTCGGTGAAAGCCTTTAGATCGATGTTCATCGCGTCGATATTCGGCAGCAGCTTTTCCATCGGCTCCTCATGAATGTAACCGTTGGTCACAAGCACCGTTTTGAGGCCGTTTTGCTTGAGAAGCAACGCGCAGTCACGAATGTATTCATAGCCGATGAGCGGCTCATTGTAAGTAAACGCCACGCCGATATTGCCGCGAATCTCAAGCGCCTTTTCCAAAAGCGCCTCGGGAGATATAAACATGCTGCCGATACGCTCATCTGTCATGGATATTTCGTGGTTCTGGCAAAACGGACAGCGCAGGTTACAACCGTAGCTGCCCACAGAGAGTATCATGCTACCCGGGCAGAAATGGCGCAACGGCTTTTTCTCAATGGGGTCCAGCGCAATGGATGTCACACGCCCGTAGTTGTTCGCACGTATCTCGCCGCCGTACCTTGTGCGTGCTCGGCAAAAGCCTGTCTGCCCGTCTTCAAGCAAACAGTCCTGAGGGCAGATACCGCACAAGAGCTTGCTCATTTATGCCTCACCACCTCAAAACGTTCCATTGTGTACCTATCGTTACGAGGTATACCCGCCTTTTGCAGCGCGATATTCACCTGTTCCTCAGGAGAATTGACACCTTCGAGATTGGGCAGCAGCAGCCCGCGTTTATGACCCTTTGTCACAATCATGCCATAGCGTTTGACATCAAGATCGTCCATAGACGGCGCAGGCTCCGCCTCGCCGAGCACATCCACGCTGTATACAAGCTCCGCCAGTTCATCCTGCGTCACCACGTCAAAGCGCGGATCGCCCGTGCCCGCACTGATGGCATTGCGCAGGATTTCTTCCGCGATAGACGGTGCGGTCGGCTCAATCGTGCCGATGCACCCGCGCAAACGTCCGTTTTTCTTGAGGGACACGAATACACCCGCCCGATTGTTCAGCATATCGTCCGGCAAGCCGTCCGGCAGCTTTGCGCGCTTGCCCGTCTTCACATATGTCTCAAGCGACAGACGCGCAAGCCTTACATATTCATCTTCATTATTCTTTGTCTCGGCAAGCTTTGCCGCCTGCTTGCGTTCAAAAATATCACCAAAGCGCCTGCTTTCATCGGCTTCGCCGATCTCATAGCCGCAGACGCCATAGCCCACACCGAACGGGCCTTCATATGAAAACGCGGCCGGTTTGACACTTAGTCCATCCAGCGCGCCCGCCATTTCAACAAATGAGCGCAGGCCGCATTCGGCCGCCGCTTCGGCAAATACCTCGTCAAACTCAAAGAATCGACCAAAGTCACCTTCGCGCATTGCTCGCGTCACCTGTTCGTCAAAAGCGGGGCCTTCGGCAGCAAAGCCATAAGGACCACTGCTTAGCAGCTTATGCGACAAATCGCCGCTGGCCACAAAAACGGTTTTTCGCCCCAGCTTTTGCGCCGCTTCTGCGACGCACACGCCGAAGCGGTAGTGCTCCAAGAATGACAGGCCGGAAATTGAGACGCGAACAAGCTGATAATCCTGACAATATTGATCGATGAAATGCAGCGGCACCATGGTGCCGTGATCCAACTCGGAGTCACGCTCGCCCAGCGTGCCTGCGTGTATGTTCTTATCAAACGTGATATCGGAAAGTGTGCTGACAAATTCTGTGTCGTACGTTTTTTCGAAGTGTGCCTGCGGCGCGCCGAAACGGTCAAACGCGCCCTTCGCGGATTTTCCGGGCGATATATGAATATAGTCGCCGTACATAACAGAATGCGGCGACGCGATCACGATGGTTTGCGGCTTTATGCGCGTGATCTCGCACGCCACCTGTTTATAAGCCTCCACCGTGGAGGTGATTTTGTTTTCTTCTCCCTTGCCGACCGCCGGAACGATGAGCGGCGGATGCGGCACGATACAAGCGTATTCAATGGCCATGAGTCATATCCTCCCTACCCATATTATACCACGTTCAAGTTTATCTATCAGTCTCGCTTCTTTTTAAATATTTGTTCTTTATGAATAAGATTAACCGTCAATCGGCAGATGGGGATGGCGTATTCTTTATGACCGCCAGCACAATTGCTTCAAAACCATTTTCCCACGTATCCATTTCGTTCTGGTCAGTCAGATATAAAAAAACTCTTCCATCTTCATGCTCATATTTTAGCATGTTTTTATATTCTTCTTGCACTATCTTCCTTATTCCGAACTTATCCCGCGTTGTGTCGCGTTGTACAGTGAATTTGCTGCCATCAAAGATGGCCTCTGTAATAATAGGGTCTCCTTCGTCTGTATATCCGACTGTGCGTATGGCGGCACTTTTTCTATCCGAGACAGCGTCAAGAAAAGCTGTCAGCTTTTCCTCATTGAAAACCTGCTGCAAATGAACACTGACGTAATCACCGTTGGCAGCGGCTACTTCCGGCGGATACTCTTCGGGGAGCGCAGTCAGTTCAATAGGAAAAGGTGATGGCGCGGGGGACGGTGTAGGAGTCGGCGTGAGAGTCGGCGTGGCATCGACCGTCAAGGATGGCGAAGCGAAGTTCGACTTCTGTGGTTCAACAGCGTACGAACAGCCCGCCATAGCTGTGAAAAGAAAGATGACGAGCAATAAGAATATTCGCTTCATTTCAGGCGTTCTCCTTTTTTTTACATTAATGCACCATATGGGATAAGACGTTCCAAACGGATATAAAGTTCCCGCAATGGGGGAGTAGCGGCGGGGTCTCCGCAGTGTGCCCCTTAGGGTATGCCCGACAGTGAAATTGCGTAAATGTTAGGCAGGGTCGGCATACCGGATTGTGCTCGTTCTCGTAGGGGCGGGTCTCTGTGCCCGCCCGTGACATTGCGTATGTTTGGTAATACCACGTAGATAGCCCGCCCGCTCGATGTTTCACAGGTCGACGTACCCCTACCGTGTTTTAAGACTAGCAACGGGAACCGGCGTAAGAAATCGGATAAACGACGCAAACGCCGCCCAGATGAGCATAAACGGCACGGCAAATATGTCGATAGCGAGCACTCTGAGTTCTTTCGCAAGTGAACTGCCCGGCTCCGGCTTGCCCTTAAGGCGCGACGCAAACGCGCCCCAGATGTTGCCCTGCGCATTGCCCGCCATGATCATGCATATGGCGGCGCGGATACCCAGCGCCTTTTGTGCGCCGTAAGCTTGCACAACTCGCCGCCACGCCTCTCTGTCCACACGCCCCAGTGTCTCCGCATAATGCTGCGCGAAAACCAGCGCCATCGCCTCGTCCTTTGGCACATCGGCCATTTCACCGTCCAGCAGCTGCGAAATTTCTTCCTTAGGCATACCGAGCTTCAGTGCCTCTTGGGTGTGAAACCAGCTGCAAAGCGCGCACCCGTTCACATGCGTGACCGC
>JAEWQS010000087.1 GCA_023399095.1 Bacillota bacterium | reverse complement strand
TGGACAGCGCCTTTACTGTTTTTAGCACAGCAAACATCGCAAGAATGCTGAAAATCACGCCGGGTGCTGAGTAAAGGAACATGCCAAAGCCACCTGCGAACAGCGACGCGACAAACGAACGCAGTATACCGACGGTGAGCGCGGCGGGCAGCGAAAAATAGCTCAGCAGAAACATTGAAATGATGTTGGCAAGGCCGAGCTTCACGCCGGGTATAGGCAGCGGCACAAGCGCGCCCAACATGCTTTCCACCACCGAGAGCACCAGCGATATGGCAAGCAGTGCGCTTAGCAGCGCGATATTTCGGGTGGACAGCTTATTCCGCAATGACGTCCACCTCGCTCTCGCCCGTCAGCGTAACGGATACCTTATTGGGCAGGCAGGCCATGCTGCTGCCGGGTGAGTGAAGCCAGCCCGCATGCACGCATTCCTGCCCCGGGCAATCGGATTCGATAAACGCGATATCCCCATCTTTGACTTCGAACCGCACATCGTCCACCCAGAACGATTGATCGACGTTCAGCCGAACCTCTTTGACGACTTTTCCGTTTACGCGAATGACGGCGGTCTGCGCGTCGCCCGCGCCCGCCATCCAAAAGATGCCCGCAACGGCCACCGCAACAATTAAGATAAAAAGTATGATATCAGCTTTTGAGAGTATATGCTTCATTGGTGATTTCTATATTTGCCTCCAGTCCGCTTGTGACGTAAATTCCCTTATCTTCGGTAATAAAGACGGCTTCGATATCCTCCGTTTGCTCAGCAAAAGCAAGGCCATCTTCAAGGCCCATCACGAAAAGCGCGGTCGACAAAGCGTCTGCCTTGGCGCTGTTTTGGCACACCACGGTAACGGCAAGCAGTCCGTTGTCGGTGGGATAACCCGTTTTGGGGTCAAACAGGTGATGGTATGTTTTGCCCCCGCTTTCAAAATTGCGCTCGTAAACGCCTGATGTGACCACAGACGTATTTCTAACCGGGATAATCGCTACATAGTCGTTTGCCGTACCCAGCGGATTCCGAAGGCCGACGGAAAAATCACTTCCGTCTTTCTTGTCGCCATAGACGTAGACGTTCCCGCCGAGATAGACTATCGCATTTTCAATGCCGTACTGCTTGTATATCTCAATTGCGAGGTCGGCCGCAAGCCCTTTGGCTATACCGCTAAGATCCAGCAGCATACCGCTTTTTTGAAGGGTGACGGTATTGCCTATGACTTCAACATCACGGAAATTGATGAGCGGCAGTGCGGCGGCAATTTCATCTGCCGATGGCACGCGCGGTTCTTCAGAGATGTTCCACAGTGTTGAAACGGGGCCGATGGTCGGGTCGAATGCGCCGTGAGTCTCATCCGCAATGAGAAGAGCATCAGACACAAGTTCGGCTGCTTCGGTGCTTACTTCGATTGGCTGCGGCGCACCGGCGTTGATTTCATAATAATACGAGCCTTCATTGATGGACAGCTCCCTCGTAATACGCCAAAGCATGTTGTTGACCGTGTCTATAGCCGCGCCAGCGTTAGCGCCCCTCACCTGCTGCGTGCATATCGTATCAAGCGCAAAGCTTTCGCTTGTTTTTTCCACGGGTGCGCACGCGCTAAAGAGGAAAATGCTCGTTAGCATCAGCACAATACCGGATATTAAACACTTTTTCATGCTTCCTATTATAGTGTTTCACACACAAAGCCGCAACCGTCCACACCTCCAAAATTGGTATGGATTAGGGAAACAAAGTTTGAAATAACTGTGAACAATGAAATCTGCATGATTGACAAACCCAGTTTATAGGCGTATCTTAAGCAATAGTGTAAGTAAGTACTTACTTAAAAAGTTTGCAGTTTGAAACATAAGGAGGTTAGACAATGAAAAACACGCGAAGCAATATTCTTTCCGCAGCGCGTGAACTGTTTGAAAAAAAAGGTTTTGCGGCTGCCACAACCAAGGAAATTGCCGCACTGGCCGGTGTCAGCGAAGTCACGCTGTTTCGGCATTTTGCAACGAAGAGGGTGTTGTTTGATGAAACGCTGCACAGCTGCCTGCATCCGTACACTGTTGAGGAATATTTGAGAAACGGTGTCACATATGATTTGGAGCGGGATCTTAAGCATATCGCTTATGAGATGCGGGACAATTTCATAAAAAACGCCCCCATGGTGCGCATGATCATGCGCGACAAAATCAGAGATTCAGCTCCCGAAAAAAATATGCGAATGAAAGAGCATCATATGAAAAGCAGTCTGCATGCGTATTTTAACGCAATGAGAAGCGCAGGTGCTCTCAGCTCTGAACCGGAAATGGCGATGAAATTCTTCATGACGAATATATCGGGAAGCATCATGAAAGAGATTATGGTGAACGATCCGGCTGAGAAGGATGAAGCGTATTTTGATTGGATGCTGGATCAAGTTATAAGGATTTTGAGTAAAGAGTCAGGGAAGGACGATGTATGAAAAAGTTATTCAAATATATCCGGCCTTATAAATGGCCGGCCATTCTCGTTGTGCTGCTGACGGCGGCACAGTCTATCAGCCAGCTTTATCTGCCCGATTTGATGTCAGACATCGTTGATAAGGGCGTTGTGGGCAAAGATATCGAGATGATAATAGAGACAGGGCTTATTATGCTGGGGTTTTCGCTTGTGGTCACCGCTTCTACCGTGCTGGCGCGTCTATACAGTTCTAAAGTGGCGGTCGGGTTTTCGCGTGATCTGCGAGCCGATATATTCAAGTCGGTCACGAACTATTCAATGAACGAATTTGATAAAATCGGCACGGCGTCACTCATTACGCGCTCGACCAATGATGTGACACAGATACTAAACGCGATGGTCATGATACTGAGCATGCTGCTAATGGCGCCTATTATGTGCGTGGGCGGCATCATCATGGCAGTCAGAGAAGGCACCGGTCTTTCATGGATCATCGTCGCTGCGGTGGCTGCGCTGTCGCTATTTATACTCATCGTGGCCAAAAACGCATTGCCGCTGTTCAAATCTTTGCAAAAGAAAGTAGACAGAGTCAACCTTGTGCTGCGTGAGGGTCTGACGGGCATGCGCGTGATCCGCGCCTTTAATAAAACGAACCATGAGCAAAAGCGCTTTGACGAAGTGAACAGAGATTTAACGGATACGTCAATCAAGGTGTATCGTTGGATGGCGGCTATGTTTCCAGCCATTATGATGGTGCTTAACCTTTCAACCATCGCGGTAATCTGGTTTGGTGGTCAGCGGGTGGATACAGGGGATGTGCAGGTGGGTCAACTGATGGCGTTCCAGCAGTATGTGATGCAGATCATGTTTGCCGTAATCATGGCGACGATGATGTTTGTGATGCTGCCGCGTGCAGCCGCCTCTGCCGATCGTATCAATGAGGTGCTCAATATGAAGCCCTCCATAACCGACAAAGCCAAAGCGGCGCCTATCGCCGCGCTTCGCGGTCATGTGGAATTTCGCGACGTGAGCTTTTACTATCATGGCGCCAAAGACCCAGTTCTCTCTAATATCAGCTTTGTATCAATGCCGGGTCAGACAACGGCCATCATCGGCGGCACAGGCTCTGGCAAATCGACGCTGATCAAACTGATACCGCGCTTTTATGATGTCACCGAAGGTCAGGTGCTAGTGGATGACGTGGATGTGCGTGATTATCCGCAAGCCGAGCTCCGTAAAAAAATCGGATTTGTGCCGCAAAAGGCCAGCCTTGTGAGCGGGACGATTGCCGATAACCTGCGTTTCGGCAGCACGGAGGCCACAGAAGAAGAGATGAGCAAGGCACTTTCCATCGCGCAGGCAGAGGAATTTGTGACGACGCTCGAGGGTGGCCTTGACGCTGAGGTGTCGCAGGACGGCACGAATTTCTCGGGCGGACAAAAGCAGCGGCTTTCCATTGCACGCGCGCTGATCAGAAAGCCTGAGGTGTATATTTTTGACGACAGTTTTTCGGCGCTGGATTTTAAAACGGACGCAAAGCTGCGCCAGGCCCTCGCATCCGAAGTGACGCAGGCGTGCGTATTCATTGTGGCTCAGCGCGTGAGCACTGTGATGAACGCCGATAACATACTTGTGCTCGATGAAGGCCGGCTTGTCGGCCAGGGCACACACCGGGAACTGATGCAAAGCTGCGGCACATACCGGGAGATCGTGGAATCGCAGCTGTCAGTGGAGGAACTCGCATGAGCAACGATAAACAGAATAATATAAAAATGGGTAAGGGCCCCGGACGCGGCGGCGGCCATATGGGCGGCGGCCCGATGGGGAGCGGCATGCCGACAGAAAAGGCAAAGGATTTCAGAGCGGGATTGCGCCGTTTGATGACATATCTCACGCGCCACAAAGCGGCGCTTATCATCGTAATCGTGATGGCGATCGGAGGTACGGTGTTTGCGATATTCGGGCCTAAGGTGCTGGGTAATGCCACCACGGAACTGTTCAAGCCGCTGTCTTCGCAGGCACAGGCTTACAGCAATCTAAAAGACGCGCTGCCAGACGATATTGAAGCGCAGCTCAATGACGGCACGATCACGATTGAGCAGGCGGTGGGAGCCGCGATGAGCGCACCCGACAAGGAACAAGCCGCAGAGGTGATGGAGGCAGCCACAGCGCTTCAAGAGGCGGCTGATCTGAGAATCGACTTCGGAAAGGTTGGCGTCATCATATTAACGGTGATCGCTCTTTATCTAGTCAGCTCTCTGTTCAGCTTCATATTGCAGTTCGTGATGGCCAAAACGTCGCAGACGATTGTTTATGATATGCGGCGTCAGGTGGATTTAAAGCTCGCAAAGCTGCCGCTCAAGTATTTTGACGGGCGTACGCATGGCGAGATTCTCTCGCGCGTCACAAACGATATTGATACCGTGTCGACATCGCTTCAGCAGGGCTTGACACAGCTCATTTCAGCGGTGACGATGCTGATCGGTATCATCGTGATGATGTTTACGATATCATGGATCATCACGCTGGTTTCTCTGGTGGTGCTGCCGCTGAGCTTCATTGTTTCCAGAGCCGTCATCAAAAAATCGCAGAAGTACTTTAAAGGACAGCAGGTGGAGCTGGGGCATATAAACGGCCACGTGGAGGAGATGTATTCCGCGCATACCGTCGTAAAAGCCTTCGGCAAGGAAGCGGAAAGCGAAGCGAAGTTCGAAGCAATCAACGAACGCCTTTATGGCGTGGGCTGGAAGGCACAGTTCCTTTCGGGCATTATGATGCCGCTGATGAACTTCCTAAGCAACATATCTTATGTGTTCGTGTGCGTGATCGGCGGTATCCTCGTGATCAACGGCCAGATATCCATCGGCGATGTACAGGCATTTATCCAGTATTCACGCCAGTTTACACAACCGATCATGCAGGTGGCGCAGATTGCAAACGTCATGCAATCGACCATCGCGGCGGCGGAGCGTGTGTTCGAGGTACTCGACGAGCCCGAAATGTCACCCGACAGGTTAATCGGCGAAGTGCCCAAGGCGCGCGGCGCTGTGACGTTCTCTCATGTGAGCTTTGGATATGACCCGGGCAAGACGGTGATAAAGGATATGAACTTGGCTGTGAACCCCGGCGACGTGGTGGCCATTGTGGGCCCGACGGGCGCTGGAAAAACAACACTTGTCAATCTGCTCATGCGCTTTTATGAAGTGGATGAGGGACAAATCAGCGTGGA
>JAEWQS010000085.1 GCA_023399095.1 Bacillota bacterium | reverse complement strand
TCTTTCCCCTATATCAAAGGATTTATTCGCCGATCATCAATGCAGAAGAGATTGAAAAGAGGCGTATAGCAGAGTATGCAAACCGTTATAAACTATCAGCTCGAGAACAGGAGATTTTTAATCTCATCGTGCAGGGCATGTCCAACGCTGAAATCGCCACCGCGTTGTATGTTACCGAAAGCACAGTCAAATTTCACGCCGGAAACATTTTTAAAAAAACCAGCCTTAGCAGCCGTTCTGAGCTGATTACTGATTTCAAATTCGGACATTAGTATCAGTGCGATACTAAAAACGGAGGTGTGATTATGTCTTCGAAAAAAAGCATCCTACTGTTCTGCACTATATTGGTTCTAACTGCATTAGCCTGCTCTTGCGGTGATGTCATTGTTGAACCAAAATGGATTATAGGTGTTAAGGGCGCTGATGAAGCCGTGTTTTCCAGTCTTGATTACGCCAAGCTAAGCGAAGTCACAATTACAGTTGAAAAAGAACAACGAGACGGCAGTATTTTGGAAGAAACATGGGAGGGCGTTTATCTGAAAGACGTTCTCGACTATCTCGGTATCAAAGAGTACTCTTCCATTACACTAACTTCATCTGAGGGTTTTTCAATTGAGTATACACCCGCTATCGCAAACGATTCTTTAACCATTATTGCCACAAATGTTAACGGCAGAGATATTAAACACGAAGACGGATATGTCCAGACTGTCGCCGGGAATCAGCCGGAAAACATGTGGGTAAAGCAGCTTTCTAAATTATCGGTGAATTAATTAGCAACATACATTTGGTACAGCGAGGCCAAAATATACCACTTTCTCTTATGCCAATGATATGTAAAGCATAAAAACATCATGCCACACACAGCGCATGGCAGATGTTCTACCGTGCGCTGTGCAGCCTACATACATCATCGTGCCCTTTCTCTACTCCCTTTCGCCCGTTTCAATTCCTCCATCACCTCTCGCGGTATCCTATCGAGAAGCCGCTGTTGAGCTTTCAGCGAATGCCGCATATAAGCAGCCTCCATGCTAAGCTCCACGTACCGCTCTTCCTTCTCGCTCAGCTTCTTCGCCAGCGTAGAGCCTGTATCCACCAGTTGATTAATATAATTCTGCGTGCTCTTCACCTGGGCAGTAAATCTCTCTGCTTCCGGCAACCACGTCACCAGAGCTTTAAGCGCCTCCTCCCGCTTCTTGCCAGCATTGAACACGGTGATGTCCTCCAGCGACTGTTTTTTTTTTTCAGCCTGTATGTCCAGCCTCTGCGCCTTCTTATAAAGCCAGACGGGTATATGCTTCCTATGGGTTTCCATTGCCGAAACCCCACGTTCCAGTTCGTTCCACCTTGCCGACATGTGTTCATGAAATTTGGTCTGCCACTCGGAAAGCTTCTTCTGATTCCCCATAATCGTTTTGGCAGATAACCGCTTGTCAGGTGTTATCGGAACCATACAGACGTGCATATGCGGGTTCCGCTCATCCATATGAATAGTAGCCGCAAATTCATTTTCCTCGCCCATCTCCTTCCGTACAAAAGCCAGCGCCCGTTCAAAATACTCATGCTGTTCGGCAGAAGAACGCTCCGACATAAACTCTGGGCTTGCCGTGATCAGCGCCTCGATCATCAGCACGCTGTCCTTGCGAACCCGGCACTTCGCTGCTTCGACGCGTCTCATGATCTCAGCATAATACCTATGCTGCGGCTGTATCAGATGATAATTAGCAGCCGATTTTGCAGTGTCAATATCCGGATTACTCTTATATTGCTCCTTCTGCCGTTCATTGTGAGCCTCCATTGAATTGATCGAACCTCTTTTTCTCTTCGCAAATCGCATAATAGCATATGGCATATTTAATCTCCTCATTGCAATGCACCGTTATGGTGCAGGTCCTTTTCACTCAGCATCATTCATGAACCATCATGGTTTACATCTCCGGATGCATGCATTCCTTGTTCAGAACACCGCTATTGTGGATGGTCAACAGCACCTCACCACAGAAACACCGCGTCCACCACTGTTCGGAGCAACTCGGCCGGCCTGCAACGAACCGGCAGACCGACCGAGCCACGACGGACAATAGCGGTGTAACACACTAGACTTTGCGCGCAAAGTCGTGTGCTCTGCGAGGCTAGCTATCACCGCAGGTGACAGTTGGTGACGGCAGTGACGGTTGTTTCCCTACCGAGATTTCGGTGTCACAACTGTCACAACCGTCACTTCGCAACCGGATCAACCGGCTTTTTCCGGTGCGGTTGTATCGGTACTCAATGCCGTTTTCAGCCAATACCCCATGATACTGATTAAGCAGCTTCGTGGCCGCGTTATCTGCTGTTGTGGTATCATTCATCTCGGTAAGTAAATCCGTCGCACTCCCACGCCATTCGCCGCGTCCAGTCATGAAGCTGACCACCCGGAAAATGAATTCCGGCGTTTCACGTTTGCGTACATTCTCGGCGCTTTCACAGGAGATGCATTCCCATATGCAGTTTTCAAACTGCAACGTCAGCTCCATGTACTCTACGTCCCGGCCGGTGATATACAGCTTTGCGATTTTTCTGAGCGTTTATCCTTCTCCAGCACATATGTGGTATCCACTCCTCCGGTCAGTCCCGTCGTGCCGGATACCATCATAAACGGATCTTTATCCGTGTTCTTGCGCAGATGGTGCACCAGTATAATCGCCACCCGATGTATGTCCGCAATCTTCTTAAGCTCACAGATATCCCGGTAATCATTTGCATAAGCGCTGGACGATACATCCATGCCACGTACACGCTGCAGCGTATCGATTACAACCAACCTCGTTTTTGGCTCCTGCTTCAAAAAGTCTTCTATCTGCTGCTGCAGTCCGGTGCCAATCTGATCAGCCATGACTGCGAAATGCAAATTGCTAGGTGCTGTGTCCGTGACCTCAAACAGCCAATTCTGAATGCGGTTAAACGTATCCTCCAGGCAAAGATACAGAACGCCGCAATGATTGGTCGTACGTTCCCACACAGGCTCTCCAACCGCGACCTTCAGGCACAGCCACAGCATCAGCCAGCTCTTGCCTATCTTCGGACTACCAGCGAGGATATGCAGACCACATGGGATAAGCCCGTCCACAATGAAAGGGACGGGCTTGAGCGGCGTGGCCAGAAGTGTTTCAGCATCGATGGTTTGCAGCTTTGCTCTCATACCGCTTCACCGCTTCTGCGTTCAATCCATTGGACGAAATGTTCTTTGCTTACCATCATGCGTTTACCAATCCGCAGTGTCGGGAATCCTTCGCTGTGCATCATCTCATACGCACCGGCTCTGGAGATACCGAGCGTTTGGGCGATTGCGTTGGCATTGAGTATAATCGGCAATTGGTCATACGATGTTTTGTTTGTTTTCATGGTGGTTCCTCCTATTCTTTTGTCAAAGTCCTTTTCTTGCCATTGTTTTGTAGGCAATTCTGTTGTTATAATTCACACCCTCTCATATAACGACTATCATCTTCTGTCGTATTATTTTCCATATTGACACAATACATGACGCCTGATATGATTTCAATAGAGTTGGACAACATCTTTAACGAATAGTCATTATCGTTTAGTGCCGATATCAATAGTCGTTTTTCAGGAGTGTTTATATGGCGTATTATGCAAGGATGTCTGAGAACAAAATGGAAGTTCTTATTGAAGGGGAGAATCAACTGCGCCGCCAACGGGAAGTGTTAGTCGGGCAGCAACTGCTGGATTTTATTTATTATGATCTGAAAAAATTGAACGAAGCACTTGACCATGCATACAGCCTTGCAGTCCATGCCAAGTATACAAGCTTTGAAGGAATACTCAGCAGGCTGGATATGCAAAACATCTACCTGCGCTTTTTTGTCGAATTGATGCTGGACACAGTCTTTCACGGAAAAATCAACACAAAGGCTGGTTTTGAAACGCTGCTAAATCAATTTCCGCAGGAAGTCGATTTCCTTACGCAGAATGATAGATTCAAGAACGTCACATATCGGACAGCATCCAAGCCGTTTCTTATCGGTGTATTCTCAGTTCACGCTCTGGGTATGCAATCCTTCATGAAGCTGCAGCTTGAGTTTTGTATGGATAGAGCTGGTGATGAGCAATACCAGCAGCTATCTCCCACCCAAAGGCTATATATCTATGAGCAGTGGCGCAAATCGAAGGGAGAGCAGCCGCTGTATTTTGAGACGGATACGTTTTCTTCCCGGCTGGTTATCAGCGAGGAGATATCCACGGATGGTGATTTTTCAATAGAGGAATTGACCTACAAGCTTAAAAATCAAAAACCCCAGATCGCTGAAATGACGGTATTACCCAACGGCTGGGCGCTGATGCGTTTTGAATTGATGAAAATGGTATCGCTCGGTATGCCGATAAGGAAGTGCGCGAACTGCTGCCGATATTTCATCCTGGATGGCAGAAGTGACATCGAGTATTGTTCACGCCCATTGGCTAACCAGCCGGGAAAGACATGTCAGGACGTGGGGGCGCTCAACAAGTACATGGATAAGGTGCATACCGATCCCATCCGCAAAGAGTTTCACAAAGCCTATAAGCGCAACCACTCGCGCGTCCGCGTCGGCTCAATGACACAGACTGAATTTCTTGAATGGTCGGACGAGGCCAGAGTAAAGCGTGATCAATGTATTGCTGGCGAGCTAAGTAAGGATGAGTTTACGGAGTGGGTTAACAAAGATCGAAGGTACGCAAAAAGACAGTGACCAAAATGTCGTACATCTTATTCTATACAATAGAATAAAGCAGGCTACGATTCAAATAAGGAGGTTCAAAAATGGCTACTATCAGTAAACGCGGAGACAAGTATCGTGTACGTTATGATGTTTATGAAAATGGGCAACGCAAACAACGCAACAAGTCTTTCGACAAAGCCAAGGACGCCAAGGCGTTTGCCGCTGAAGTTGAGCAGGAACTTCAAACGGGTACTTACGCCAATGCTGGTAAGATCACTGTTGAAGCATACCTCGATCAGTATTTTGATACCTATTGCGCACACATGCGTCCCAACACCAAAACAGCGGCGATGGGTTACATGAAAAAGCACATTATTCCATCGGTCGGGCAGATGCGTTTGAAAGACTTGACCACACTTCAGATTCAGCAGATTTATAATAAAATGTTTATGACCGAATTCAAAGCCGCAAAATATAAAACTATAAATAAAGAGGAAGTGCTTATTAGCCCTGCCAAGACATACAGCCCCAAAACAATAAGAAATGTGCATGGCGTCCTCTCTACGGCTTTAAATAAGGCTGTCAAAACCAACCTACTGATGCACAACCCATGTGATAATATTACGCTTCCGAAAAGCAAAAGCTTTGAATACGTCATTCCTGAGCGGGATGAGTTGAAAAGTATTATTGACGCTATAAAGGATACCGAACTATATGAAGCTATTTTGACTTGCGCCATACTTGGTATTCGCAGAAGCGAGGTTATGGGGCTATATTGGTCAGACATTGACTTTGAGGAGAAGACGATTTCGATAAACCGCTCTCTTATCTACGTCGAGGGGACGCACAGCCTTGAAATTGGCGAACTAAAGACCGAGTCCTCTTATCGTACACTACCTGCGCCGGATGTGCTGTTAGATACGCTCTCAGAGCTTTACAAACAGAATGCTTCCAATGATATGAAACAAGCATCACCTCTGATTTCACGAACGAAATTGGAAAACCGGTACGCCCTGCAAAGCTGACCAGATGCTACAAACAGGCCGCAGCAAAAGCGGGGTTCCCAAAGATGCGGTTGCACGACCTTAGGCATACAGTCGTGACATACTTAATTGAATCGGGTCTGTCTCCAAAGACCGTTCAGGAGTTTGTTGGACACACTGACGCAGAGACCGTCCCGAATTTTGTGTAAACCTCCGAGAGGGTGTAAAATGAAAGCACCTGAACGGAGGTTTTTTAAATGGCACGAAAGATTACACCGGAACGCAGGGAAAGACGGAAACAGCTCCTGGCAT
>JAEWQS010000081.1 GCA_023399095.1 Bacillota bacterium | reverse complement strand
GCTATAATCCACTTGAGGCATATTTCTCTCCTTGCGACTTGTTATGTGGTGTAACTTTAGTCTACAAGGTTTTGAAGATTTATGCCTCTTCTTTTTTTCCTTACCCCAATGTATAGTATAGAACCGTAAATGTGAGGGGCCGCAATTAAGCGGCTCCATTTTTGTATACGGATATGCTTGAAGGCATTCTTTTCATAACGGCTATAGCTAATGGAATAGCGATTGCGAATTTTAACATGTCGAGCAATATGAAAAGGCCGTTCGCCGTAAATATCAAATAGTCAAGAGTTATCTCTTTGCTCATGTAGAGTGTCATGATCAGATACATATAAGTAATGCCAAACACGTACATCACAAGCAATGAGACCAAAGCGTAACCGGCGATCTTTACATATAACCCAAGCTTTGGAGCGCCCTTTGATCGGTTGATCATCGCCAGAATGTTTTTTCTGACTAGCAGGCTTATGAGCCATGCACTCACGCCGAATCCAAAAATAAATCCAAAAGAAGGCTGCATAACATATGAGATGCCACCGCCGTTCATGAAAACCGGCAAACCAAGAAGTCCTATCGCGGCATAGACAGCCTGTGATATGACGGCAAACTTAGGTTCCAGCAAAAGCCCCGCCAGAAAGATAAAGAAAGTCTGTAGTGTAAAGCTCATCGGTGTGCCCGGAATAGGTATTTTAACAAAAATACCTGCTGCTGTGAGCGCCGCAAAAAGCGCACACAGTATCATTTGTCTTGTTTTCATATTCACCTCTATTGTAAACTATAATATGTACGATAGTTTACAATAAGCCATGTTCAGTGTCAATCCTCTTTTTTTATTTCTCAGACGATCAAATATATCAAGGCTGAAGCAATGGACTAAGGCTGGACAAACGTTTCTATTCTATATAATTGATATGTTTGTCTTATATCCTTAATAGTAAAGAAATGCGCTTAAAAAGACTTTGCAACACATTTAAAATCATGTATAATTCGTGTATGATGTCACAATCATTGACCCCGCAATCGAGTGAGCCCATGGTATCTGATGAGGCTCTGCTGATTAAAAGAGCACAGAAAGGCAATGATGCAGCGCTGGAAGCGTTGCTGTTTGCGTACGAGAAAAAAATATATAATGTCGCGTATCGCTACATGGGCAATGAAGCAGACGCTTATGACATGGCGCAGGAATCCCTCATAAAAATCTATAAAGGCCTCAGGACATTTCGTCATGAGTCTTCTTTTTCGTCTTGGGTATACAGGCTTACGGTCAACACTTGCCTTGACGGCCTTCGTAAACGTAAAAAGGAACCATTATCACTCGATGGCACAATGGAAAGCGGCATCGTGATTGAAGATAAAAACAGCGCATCGCCCGAAGAGTATACGTTAAATATCGAAAGCCGTGAAGATATCCAAACAGCTATCAGTACTCTTTCCGAGGATCATCGTATTACCGTTATACTGCGTGACATCCAGGGTCTTTCATATGATGAAATAGCCGAAACCCTAAGCATTTCTATCGGGACAGTGAAATCGCGCTTAAGCCGCGGCAGACAGCGGCTCAAAGAGATATTGCTCAATAATTAATCAATCATATAAATATTTGGGAACCAAATTGATAATACAAACGTCTAATCAGCATAAAGGAAACAGACGTTTGTTGGTGTTTCTTCAAAAATGTTATTGGTGGGAGGTTTTTCATGAAAAGGATTTTTATCGTCTTTACAATTGCAGCAATGCTGCTAATGACTCTTGTTGGCTGTGGTGCGTCACAATCGTCACCGGTTGAAGACGGCAGTTATTATGCGGAAGCTGAGATGCCCGCCGAAGAGCCGGCGGCATATGACAATGCGACTGCGGTAGCCACAGAGGAAGCGGCACCGGTCGAAAAAACCGGTCTGAATTATGACGGCTCTATATTAGAGCCAGGTGTCGACAGAAAAATCGTTTATTATGGCAGCTTCCAGATTCGAACCAAGAACTTCGATGCCGACTACGACAGTCTAATTGCGTCACTGGAGGAACTTGGCGGATATATCGAAGAGTCGTCCATATCCGGTGAGAAACCGGTGGACTGGCAGGACTCAGGACGCTATGCAAGCTTATCTCTACGTGTGCCGAGCAAAAGCTTTAGTGAGTTTACCGGCCGCCTCAGCAATATCGGAGAAACGCTGTCCAGCTCCATAAGCGGCAAAGACATATCGCTTGACTACTTTGATATAGAAACACGTTTAAAAACGCAGCGAACCAGAGAAACACGATTGCTGGCGCTGCTTGAGGAAGCGGCGACGCTCGAGGACATCGTAGAGCTGGAAAACGCTCTGGCAGAAGTGTCCTATGAGATTCAGATGCTTGAGACCAACCTTCGCAACTTTGACAGTTTGATCGATTACTCTACAGTTACTGTTTCTCTGGAGGAAGTGAATCAGGTGGCTGATATACGGCCTTCTGATGAAAGCGTCGGAACGCGGATTTCAAATGCATTTTACTCTGTGCTCAATGCTCTTGCGGATTTCGGTGAATTCCTGCTCATATTCTTAATCGGCGGTGCGCCGATCATTGTTCCGCTTGCAGCCATTACCGTGTTGATTGTGTTGCTTGTTAAGCGTTCTAAGAAGAAAAAGCTGGCGCGTATTCAAAACAACAATCAGAATCAACAATAAGAATCAACAATAAGAAAGGGAGTGTTGATATTGAAACGAATTATACTATCTGTTATGATCGGGCTGGTTTTAACCATGGCGCTGACTGGTTGCGCGGTAAGATCAGATAAAGACGGAACAGGCTTAATCACTGTCGAAGAAACTGATAAGGAAACAAAAAACATCACCGTTTCTGCACAAGGCACTTTAAAGGTCATGCCCGATGTGGCCTATGTCACCGTTGGAGTGACGACGCAGGACGCAGATATGCAAAAAGCGCAAGATAACAACGCACAGGCCATGAATGCGATGTTTGAGGCTTTGAAAAGCGCCGGCTTGACGGATGACGACATGCGTACCACACAGTATAACGCGTACCCAATATACGATTATTCGAGCGATACCAAAAAGATCGTGAGTTACGAGGTGACAAATCAAGTTGAGCTGACGATAAAAGACATAGATCGCGTCGGGAATATCATCGATATCGCCGTCAATAACGGTGCCAACATGACGAATTCCATCAGCTTCGGCTTACTGGACGAGCAAAGCAACTATAATGAGGCGCTGAAGCTTGCGGTGGATGCGGCAAAGGCCAAGGCCGACACGCTTGCGCAAGCAGGTGGTGTAAAAATCGTCGGCACGCTGCAAATCATGGAAAACTCCAGCGGAGGGCAGATATTCAGAGAGTACGCTGAAATGGCTGCTGAAGACATGATTTCAGGCGCAACACCGATATCTTCAAGTGATCTTGATATTCAAGCCAGCGTCACAGTGACCTACGAAATCGAATAATCGATTACAATCCATGAAAAGACCGATTCATCGAAGATCGGTCTTTTTTTTATATTCAGCAAGTCTCATCTTCATATTAATGCGCGAAACCAGCCAAAATAACATTTGAAGCGGAGGCAAAGTATGAAAGAATTTGTTCCATCAAGGGTTTATGCGGAAAAGGGCTGTGACAACTATAAGCTTGGCAGAACGCTTATCAAAAAGTATACGGAGATGGGAATCGATATTATCGAGATCGATAATCATAATAAGATACCAGAATTGCGGGAGCGGCCCGATTCTGATTTCCCAAAACTAAAAAACTATTTGGTGCTGGGGATTCGTAAATCTCTCACGCACCAGAAAAACAATAAAACATCGGATTTTCTTGTTCCGTACACATCCTCTGGATGTGCCGCAATGTGCCTTTATTGCTATCTCGTATGCACCTATTATACAAGCGCTTACCTGCGTGTATTCGTAAATCGCGAAGAGATGATGGATAAGCTCAAAAGAGCCGCCGACAAGTATCCGGGCAGCGTGTTTGAGATCGGCAGCAATTCCGATTTGGTGCTGGAGAACACCGTAAGTGGTAACCTTGTTTGGACGATACTGCAATTTTCGGAGGTGGATAACGCGCGCATCACATTGCCTACGAAGTTTTCTATGGTGGATTCACTGCTCGATCTTCCGCACGGGGGCAATGTGACAATCCGCATGAGCCTTAATCCGCAGGAAATCATCTCTCATGTGGAATTAGGAACATCAAGGCTGGATGATCGCATTGAAGCCCTCAACAAGCTATTCGCCGCAGGCTACGATACGGGTATTCTTGTCGCGCCGATCATCATGGTTGACGGCTATAGGGAAATGTACGAGCGGCTTTTTGCCACGATGGGGGAGAAACTGCTGCCCGGCATCAAAAGCACTGTGGCGCTGGAACTCATTTACATGACATACGGAACTGTCACGAAAAATATCAATGAGCAGGCCTTTCCGGGTGCCTGGCCTTTGTATAACAAAGAATCGATGGCATTCTGTGGCCGCAGCCGCTACGGTTACAAGAAAGACACAAAAGAACAGGCATCTGAGTTCTTTAGGGAGCGAATCAAGCATTATCTGCCCGAAGCCACCATCGCTTATATTGTATGACATTATAACAAAAGCCGGACAAAAATCCGGCTCATGCGTGTTTTACTTGTCCAAGGCATTTAACATTGCCATATGTGTATCGGACAGCTTGATATCGGCAGCTTTTATGTTCTCCATATAGTGTTCCTTGCGGCTGAATCCGATAAGCGTTATGATTTGCGGGTCATGCCGCAGCAGCCATGCCAGCACCAGTTGGTTGCCGGTGATTCCAATCTCATTTGAAATTTTTTCAACGAGTTCAAGCTTTTTTATATTCAGTTCGTTATTGAAAAGGTGCCAGTTGTAATACTGTTCGCGCTTTTTCCTGTCTCCATATATGCCTTTGAGCAGAGGAGAATAAGCCATAAATGCCATGTCCTCTTGGTTCATACACTCAAACATCTGCGAATCGGCATGCTCGATAATTCCGCTATCCATATCCCGGCTCGGATGCAGGTATGAGTATTCCTGCTGCATGGCAACATACGGCGCAAAATTGCCTCTGCTGATCGCATTAGCCTTCTTTATCTGCTGAACGTTGATATTGCTGCATCCGATATAACGAATTTTCCCTTCTTTGATCAGGTCATTAAACGTCTCCATTGTTTCATCCAGCGGCGTTTTCTCATCAAACACATGTGAGAAATAAAGATCTATGTAATCTGTATTCAATCGCTTTAGGCTGTCTTCCACACCTTTTCGTATCACCTTGGCACTAAGCCCCTCGTATTCGTCTCGGACGCGGTGCCATTCGGGCACACCGTTTGCATCGCGGATATGATAGGGATCTTTCAAGCGTCCGCCCACCTTCGTGGCAAGAAATATGTCTTCACGGCATTTTCGCTTTTTAAGCCACTCACCAATCACATTTTCACTCTCGTCGCCAATGAATTCGCCTTTACCCATCCACCAAGAATAGCAGTTTGCGGTGTCCAGAAAATTACCGCCAATCTCTACGAAATGATCCAGCACTTCAAAGGATGTTTTCTTATCCATTGCCGTACCCATCATCATGCATCCGAGACATAATTGACTGACTTTGTGCTCCGTGTTTGCAAAATTGATTCGTTTCATTGTAAAACCTCCTAAAATCTTTGTATGTGAAATCACCTTGAATACATATAAAGGATATACTATAATTGGCTTATTAAAAGAGCCAATTATTTAGTATTTATTAAGAACCAATTATAGGAGAATATATGTTTGGTCTAACGATAGACAAAAAACAATCTATGCCCATTACCTCACAATTGACACAGCAGCTGCGAGAAGCCATACTCTGCGGAAAGATTGAAGCCGGTCAGAAAATGCCGCCCACAAGGCAGCTTGCTAAAGAGCTTGGCATATCCAGAAATTCCATCGTTCAAGTTTATGAACAGCTGCTTGCGGAAGGATTTTTAACCAGCAGGGTTGGCTCCGGCACATATGCAGCCGATATTGAAGTTCTTTCTCAGTATCCAAATAAGCGTTTTCATTACGAGTCAGTTCAATTTGATACAGATTCTCAAACGGATGTGATTGTATTTGATGCAGGGAATCCGGATACTTCATCTTTTCCCAGAGCGCTGTGGGGAAAGATGCTGAAAGAAGCGTGCCTTGATGTGGAGCCCGACGCATTTGGTTATGGCATCCCAGGGGGGCATCCCATATTAAAAAAAGCACTAAGCGACTACTTGTATCGTGCAAAGGGCATCTATTGTGAGAAGGAACGAATCTTCATCGTTCCTGGCATGTCGGCAGGTATTGAGCTCGTGTCTCGACTGCTTTACAATAATGATACGTCCGCCATTGCGGAAGACCCCTGTTTGATATTCGCGCGACACGCCATTGAGAAAAGCGGGCTTCAAGTTTTGCCAGTCGAGTCGGATACATCCGGAATTTGTGTTGATATGCTTCCCGATGTGAAGGATTTGCGGCTTATCTATGTGGCTTCGTCTCATCAATACCCATTGGGCGGCGTTTTGCCCGCGTCCAGGCGCGTCGCTTTGCTAAAGTTTGCGCAAGAGCACGATGCATACGTGATCGAGGACGATTACGACAGCGAGTTCCGTTATCATGGAGAGCCTATCCAATCTTTATGGCACCTCAATAGTGATCGGGTGATCCATTTGGGAAGCCTCAGCAACGTATTTTCGCCGTCGCTGCGCATCGCCTATATGATTTTACCGCCTAGTCTATCAATGCCCGCATATGAGCTCGTGACGACGCTCAATATATGGATAGGATCTATAAAACAAATTGCGGTATCACGGCTGTTGGAAACAAAGGAATTGGATCGCCACATATACCGAATGAAAAAAAGATATGATGCAAAACGCAAGCATCTCATCAAATGCCTGACAACAAGCTTTGGATCAAGCGTCAATATATCCGGTGATGACGCGGGGCTGCATCTGATGATTTCGCTGCAGCGCCGCCTGACAGAAGATGATTTTCGAGCATTAGACACTAATGGAGTTGAAGCCGATTTTGTTGAAGATTATGCGCTTATCAAAGGAAAACATGAGAATCAGCTTGTCTTAGGTTTTGGAAACCTCAGCATGGAGAAAATCGAAGAAGGGGTCAAACGACTCCATCGTTCACTGATGCGTTAACGGTGTTTGCTTATTGATTGATGTGATATAATAGCAGACGGAGGGAATATGCCAGATAAAAATGATATTATCGAGTTAACAATAAATGATCTGACAGTAGACGGAGCAGGTGTCGGCCGTTTTGAAGGTCTCGCGGTATTTGTGCCTTGTGCGCTGCCGGGTGAAACCGTATCGGCGAAAATCATAAAAGTCACTAAAAGCTATGCTGTGGGAAAGCTGATCGAGATTCTGCATCAATCGCAAGATCGTGTAGAGCCTTTTTGCGGTGTGTTTGAAGCCTGCGGCGGATGCACACTACAGCATCTATCCTATGATAAGCAGCTCGCATTTAAAGCGCGCCATATTAAAGAGTGTTTTAAACGCATTGGTAGCATAGAAATCGATTTGCCTGAGGTGATGGCGGCCGAAAACACACGCGATTATCGCAACAAAGCCTCCTTTCCAGTCGCTCTTGTCAATGGCAAAACTGAGGCCGGTTTTTTTGCGCCGCACAGCCATCGGCTTGTGGCATGCGACTGTCCTATACAGAAACAAGCCACTAATGATGCAAAAAATACGGTAATGAAGTGGGCGAACGAAAATAACATTCAGCCCTATAATGAAGAATCACACAAAGGAATGCTGCGTCACATTGTTGCTAGGCAGTCTTCAAACGGCGAGCTCATGACGGGTGTTGTGCTGCGCGACTGGAAGAGCACAGAAGCGCTTGCCGACTTGTTACGGCCATCAGCCAAAAGCGTGTCGATTAATAAAAATGAAAAAAAGCATAACACGATACTTGGTAACCAAAGCCGCATAGTTTTAGGAGACGATTACATCACCGAGATTTATGACGGCTTGAAATTCCGCGCAGGCTTAACGAGCTTTTTGCAGGTCAATCATGAGCAATCAGAAAAGCTTTACCGTATCGCGCTGGACTATGCTAAGATCACCAAGAATGATACCGTCTTTGATCTTTTCTGCGGCATCGGAACCATCTCTTTGCTTGCCGCAAGGCATGCAAAAACAGTGCTTGGCATCGAATATGTGCAGGAAGCCGTGGAAAATGCCAAAGATAATGCGAAGCTTAATAGCATAGATAATGCGTATTTTCTTGCCGGAGATGCGAGGCAGATGATTGACGAAGGGATTAAACAATACGGTCAGCCAGATATCGTCATACTTGATCCGCCGAGAAAAGGGTGTGATTCATCGCTGATAGAAAAGATCTCACAAGTCTCTCCAAAGTGCTTTGTTTACGTATCCTGCAATCCGTCCACGCTTGCGCGAGACGCGGCCATATTTGTAAAACAGGGATATAAGGTTGATAGGGTAAAGGGCGTTGATATGTTTCCGCATACGACCCATGTGGAGTGCGTAATAGGAATGCAACGAAAAAGTACCTAGAAATCCTTAGTTTCAGGCATTTTTCAAAATTTGTTACTTTCACGACGGACGGCAAGGATTACAGAAACAAGGAATTAAGGAATGAAATAGATGTTTCGGTGGTTTTGGACGTCGAGTGCGTAGACATGTCAATGTAACCCTATGTGCAGAGAAAATTTGCAGATTTGCAAAGCACATTTTTCCGTTACACAATGAAGGCAAAGATATGTTTTGGCAAGGAGGAATACGCCATGAAGAATAAAAAAACAAGAATCTATCTGAGCGTAGCTGAATGGCAGATCGTTTTACATAGCCTGAACGACTACCGCAATAAGCTAATTCGGGAAAAAGGCTACTGCCCGGATGTGGTGAACGAGGTTCTGGCTAAGGTAATGAACGCCCGGACGAAAAAAATTAAAGTCGCATAAGCCCCTTCGTGCATAGGCCGTCTGTTCTCTTTGAGGATAGGCGGCTTTTTATTGTCCTCCGTTACATAGCCGTCCGCTTCATCGTGGGCGGCTAAATCTATGAAAAGGAGGAAACCCGCAATGTCGGAAACCAAGGTGATCGCCATTGCTAACCAAAAGGGCGGCGTCGGGAAAACCACCACGGCGGCGAATCTCGGCATCGGCCTTGCCATGCTGGGGAAAAAGGTGCTGCTGGTGGACGCGGACCCCCAGGCCGATCTGACCACCTCTCTCGGCTGGCCGGATCAGGACAATTTACCCGTCACGCTTGCAGACCTCATGGAAAAGGTCATGAACGATGAACCCATCGCCCTAAAGGAAGGCGTGCTGCACCACGACGAGGGCATTGACCTCATCCCGTCGGGCATCGAGCTTTCGGCCATGGAAATGACGCTGGTCAACGCCATGAGCCGGGAATTTACGCTGCGCACCTACCTTGAGGACACCAAGCGCGATTACGATTACGTCCTCATTGACTGTATGCCGTCGCTCGGGATGATAACCATCAACGCGCTGGCAGCGGCGGACAGCGTTATCATTCCCGTTCAGGCCCACTACCTTCCCGCCAAGGGCATGACGCAGCTCATGCGCACCATCGGCAAGGTACGAAAGCAAATCAATCCCCATCTGAAGGTGGAGGGCATCCTGCTCACGCTGGCTGACATGCGCACCAACCTTGCCCGTACCACGGCGGACGCGCTCAGGCAGGGCTACGGAAGTGTGCTGAGGATTTTCAAAGCGGAAATACCCATCGGCGTTAAGGCCGCTGAAACCACCGCCGCAGGCAAGAGTATCTTTGCCTACGATAAAAACGGCAAGGTGTCCCAGGCGTATGCCGCGTTTGCAAAGGAGGTGGATTCAGGTGGCGAAAGAACTAAAGCTAAACCTGCCCTCAGTAGATGACCTGTTTTCCACGCAGGAGGAGCGCGACGACGCGCAGCGCGAGAAGGTCATGCAGATACCGCTTGCCGAAATCAGCGGCTTTCCCAACCATCCCTTTAAGGTGCGGATGGACGAGGCCATGCAGGAAATGGCGCAGAGCGTCAAGGAATACGGCGTGCTAGTTCCCGCCCTGGTACGACCCAAGGAGGGCGGCGGGTATGAAATGGTGGCCGGGCACCGGCGCAAGGCGGCAAGCGAGCTTGCGGGTGTTGAAACCATCCCCTGTATCGTCCGCAGACTGACCGACGATGAAGCCACGATCATTATGGTGGATAGCAACTTGCAGCGCGAACGCATCCTGCCGTCTGAAAAGGCGTTCGCATATAAGATGAAACTGGAAGCCATGAAACGGCAGGGACAAAGGACGGATTTAACTTCGTGTCCAGTGGGCACGAAGTTATCACGAACCCGTTCGGATGAGAAATTAGCCGAAAACACGAATGATAGTGCGCGGCAAATTCAGAGATATATCCGCTTGACCGAGCTGGAACCGCCCATGCTGGATATGGTGGACGAGGGAAAAATCGCGTTCAGGCCCGCTGTGGAGCTGTCCTACCTGCCGAAAGAGCAGCAGAAAACCCTGTTTGACACCATGGAGAGCGAGGACTGCACCCCGTCGCTGGCCCAGGCTATTAAGATGAAGCAGTTTTCGCAGGAGGGGCGGCTCAATGAGGACGTCATCCTCTCCATCTTATCCGAAGAAAAGCCCAACCAGAAGGAACAATTCAAAATGCCCAGGGAGCGTATCAGCAAGTATTTCCCACCGGGGACGCCCGCTCAGAAGATTGAAGATACCATTATCAAGGCATTGGAGCTATACCGCAAGCGGCAGCGGGATATGGAACGGTAAACGACTAACAAGGGGGCAGTCTGTCTGTTTGCGGGCCGGAGTGTTTGGCTGCCGGTTCCCCCTCCCCGCACCCCACCCCCTCTGCAACCTGCCGTACCAGCCGAAAAAGAAAATATCGGCAGGCAATCAATAGAACTTAGGAGGTTATTCAGAACATGAAAATACTCAGAAACAAATTCGTCATTGGAACCTTGTGTATCGTGCTGGCGCTGCTGTTTGCTTTTGTCGCGCTGCCCGCGTTGACGGGAAGCGGAGAAAGTGAGACAGTGAGCGTCCTGCGCATGACGCAGACCGTCAACGAAGGGACGCAGATCACCGCCGATATGCTCGAAACCGTCAGCGTGCCGAAAAGTCTCGTGCAGAACGGCATCAGCGAACCATCGTCGGCTGTCGGCAAATACACGGCGGCCAGCCTGTACGCCGGGGATTATCTTACGACCGAGAAGCTGACCGCCACGCTTGCGGAATACAATCTTTTTTCGGCAGGTACTGAGAAAGGCAAAATGGTGATATCCGTCACCCTACCGTCCCTGGCCTCCGGCGTGTCCGGGCGGCTGCTGCCCGGAGATATTGTGAGCGTCATCGCTATTCCGCAGGGCACCGCCAATCAAACGCTGGGCGTGGAACCGGGCGAAGCACCGGATACCGCTGTTTCCGGCGCGTATATCGATCCGGCGCTTGCACGTATTGAGGTGTGCATGGTCACGACGAGTACCGGCGCGGAAGCCAGCGTGGAGGCGCAGCCGGATGTGGATACAAAGAATACGTTGCCCGTTACCATTTCCTTCTACGCCACCGAGGAACAGGCGCTGAAACTGGCCGAACTGGAGCAGGCGGGCGCTATTCATCTCGCGTTCGTCGCCCGTGGAAACGCGGTTTCAGATTATGTACCCGATAGCGTGCTGGTGGGAACGGAGGTGGACTGATATGGTTTTCGCCATATGGGGACGCGACGGCACGGGTAAAAGCACGCTGGCCGACGCGTTGGGACGGATTTTTTGCAAGCAAGGCATTACGGCTATCATCGACACCGACCTTACACAGCCGACACTTCCCGCGAGGATAAATGGGAAGAAGCTCAGCGCGGAAACATCGCTCGGAAAGGCCATATCAGGCATGGGCGCGGATGACGCCGCCAGGTATTTGCATCAGCATCCCAAAGTGAAACAACTTTTCTACGCGGGGCTGACCTTTCAGGACGAATACCTGTCCTACGAGCTGGGCTTGGATGCGACCGACGCGGCCAGAGACTTCGTGGACCGCTGCGCTGCGCTGGCGGATACGGTCCTCCTTGATCTGTCGGGGCAACGCACCGATCCCTTCGTATCCATCGCGCTGTCCGGTGCGGACAAGATCATTATCCCCATCATGCCGAACGTTCAGGGCGCGTGCTGGTTTACTGCCGTCAAGCCCTTCCTTGAAGCCATGAATGCAGCGGGCCGCGTGCTGCCCGTTGCGGTAATGGCGGACAGACAGCATGATCTGTGCGCCGTGGAGAAAACGGCGGATATGCGGTTCATCGCGGCGCTGCCGTATGTAAGGGAACTCCGGCAGGACGGTGCGGATGCCGGTACGACGCCGGCCGCAGCGCGGTACGCCAAACAGGTGCAAAAAATATTCGGGATGCTGCGGGAGGTGAAAGCATGAGCCGGACACTTCGAGAGTTGGCCTATGAAAAACAGAAGGCCGTTGCTCAAGAAAAGGACGCATACGAAGCCATATTGGAGCAGGTGCGCATCGATATTTCCAAAGATCACGCGGAAACGCTTGCCCGGAGCGTCACAGAAAAATCCGCGTCGGAGGCCGTCAAGCGGCTGATTGGCGAGTATGTGACCGCTCATCAGCTCCGCGTGGGCGGGATGTCCGCGCAGGCGCTGGCCGACAGGCTGTATGGCGATATGGCGGGCTTCGGCTTTCTGGATAAATACATTTCCGATCCCGACATCGAGGAAATCAACGGCAATAGCTGGCGAGACATTGAGATCGTCACGCGCTCCGGCTGGCATAAAGCCCCGGAGCGTTTTCTTTCGCCGCAACACGCCGAGGACACCTTGCGCAAAATGGTGCGCCTGGGCGGGCTGGTATTGGATGGCACGAACCCCATTGTGGACAGCTATATTACGCAGGGCGTTCGCATATCGGCTATGATCCCGCCCATCACCGACCGTCGTAGCGGCGCGGTGTTCTCCATTCGCCGCCAGCGCATGGCACGCATCGCCAAGCAGCAGCTTGTGGAGTGGCGGACAGCCGCGCCGGAGATGCTGGATTTTCTCACGCTTTGTATCAACTACGGTGTATCAGTAGGTCTGGCGGGCAAAACCGGAAGCGGCAAAACCACCGATATTTCCTATCTTTTAGGCGCAGCGGATACAAACAAAAGAATCTATACCATTGAGGAAACGAGGGAGCTTGACCTGTTCAGCACGGACGATCAAGGTAACGCGCAGAACCGCGTCATCCATACCTGCATCCGTCCCTCCGATATGGAGAACGCCGACGTGGACATGAAAGACCTTTTAAGAAAGGCCATGCGGTTTAGCCCCGACATCATCGCCGTGGCGGAAATGCGCGGCGCGGAGGCCATGACCGCGCAGGAGGCGGCCCGCACCGGACACGTCGTTGTGACCAGCTTGCACGCCAATTCCGCAAGAAAAGCATATGGGCGAATCCTCTCCATGTGTCAGATGTCGGGCACCAATATCTCTACGAACATCCTCATAGGCTTCGTTGCCGAGGCGTTTCCCATTATGGTGTTCAAGCGCCAGTTCCCGGACGGTACGCGCCGTATCATGGAGATCGTGGAAGCCACGGGCGTTCGGGACGGCGTGGTGCAAGCCCGTACGCTTTATCGGTTTGAAGCTGAAATGGGCAAGTTTATGCGGGTAGGCGGCGTCTCCGGCAGCCTTGCCGATACGCTGCTAGAAAACGGTGCGAGCGCGGCTACCGTTGCGAAGCTTCAGGAGGTGCAGACATGACCATCGTTCAAATACTCTGCGCCCTGCTGATTATTGCGGGGCTTTTTTTGATACTGGGCGTCCGTGCTTCGGATATGGCGCGTGTGTTCGCAAAACCGTTCCAACGCCAGCGGGAACGAGCAAATAAGATACGGCGCATCACCGGCAAACCGAAAGGTAAGCTGGCCGCAACAGTGGATGACGCCAAAGAAATGCTTGCGGCAGCAGGCATGAACGAACGGATCGACACTTACAAATGGGGGGCGGTCATACTGGCAATCGTCGGTCTGATGGTTGGCCTCGCGCTGGATAACGTCCTTGCCGGACTGGTGCTGGCGGCTGGCATGGGTTTCTCGCCGCTGATCGTCATCCGTATCCGCACCGGGGACTATATCCGCAGTTTGAACGAGAAGCTGGAGAGCGCGATGGGAACCGTCACCAACGCATATGTGGCGAGCGGCGATCTGATCGGCGCGGTGGAAAGCAATCTCCACCTACTTCCGGCCCCGCTTGACGGCGTTTTCCGGCAGTTTTATACCGAAACGCAGCTTATTGACTCGGACATCGTAAAAGCCCTGCGCCGGATGCGGGAGCGCATCGGTAACCGCTATTGGCGGGATTGGTGCGACGTGCTGATTCAGTGCCAACGCGACCGGCAGTTACGGTTCGCGCTGCCCGGCATTGTAAGCCGCATTGGCGAAATGCGCCGGGCACAGATGGAAGCCGATACGGCTATTCAGAAACAGCTTGGCGACTATATCATCACAATCATGCTGGTGCTGGGGGCCATTCCCCTGCTGGGAGCCATGATGCCCATGTGGTATACCATGCTCATAACAACGCCTTTGGGGAAGATCACGCTCGCGATTGTATTGGCGGCCATACTTGCGACAGCCATATGGGTGGCGCGCTTGTACCGTCCGGTGGAAGGCGGTGAAACAAAATGACGCTACTTTATCTCATTCCTGGCCTGTTGCTGGCCTTTGGTTTGTACCGCGTCGCGCAGGCGGCGCTTTGCCTCTCTTCGGGGAAAAGTGCGGAAGCAGTACGCAACATCCACGGCAAGCGGGGCATGTCTGAACGCTTTCAGGCCGCGCTGACGCCGCTGGCCCGGCTGATTGCCAGGCTATTCCCCATGAGCGAGTATCGGCAGAAACGGTTGGCAGCGGACTTCGCGCGGCTCCATATGGGCGAGACGCCGCAGGAATATGTGGGGACAGCCATGACCAAATCCCTGCTGATGGCCCTGATCGGCCTGTTGTTTGTTCTCCTTGGCGTTCCCTGGCTGGCCCTGTTAACCGCCGTCGCCGCCGTTCTTGCCTACTTCCAGCGGATGCAAACTGTCCGCAAGCGTGTGGAAGCACAAAATCGGGAGATTGAAGCGGAGTTGCCTCGCCTCGTCGAAACCATGAACTACACCTTACAGGATAATCGCGACATGCTGGCCTTTTTCGAGAAATATAGGAGGGTTGCAGGCAAGGCGCTGGGCGCGGAGCTTGACCGGCTCATCACCGACATGCAGATCGGCAACCATGAAGCTGCGCTGCGAAACATGGACGCGCGGCTGGGCCTGCCATCCTTTTCTACGCTGTGCGCGGTGCTGTGTGGCGTGTACCAAGGCGTCGATCAGCACACCAGCCTGCTCCTCTTAGAACAAGATATGCGCACGAAGGAGCACGAAACGCTGCGCCGGTTGATGGAAAAGCGCCCCGGACGCATCAAGATCGCCTCGTTCTTTTTGACGGTGCTTATGATTCTCATGTTCATGGTGCCGCTCATTCTGCTTATCATTAACAATCTGCAATCCGTGGGCTTCTAAGCCCATACGTCCGTTTGTTCCGGCAGCCGAAGGGAGGGCTGCTTTTTTATTGCCGCCGAACACAGACGGATTTTATATACACCCATCCCATCACCTCAATATTAATTATGAAAAGGAGAAATCATCATGCTGAGAGTCAAAAACACCATCCGTCGCTTTGTTTCCGAGAAGAAGGCCGAGGGCTTTTTGGATGTGGCGATGAAGATTTTGATTGTTGTTGTCATCGGCGCGGCGGTCCTGCTCATCCTCAACGCCGCGGTGCCGAACCTGTTCTCCGGGCTGATTGAAAAGATCAGCAGCGAGTTGACCGGCATCAGCGTACTGCCGTAAGCCACCAACAAGCAGATGGTGGAGGGGCTGCCGCGCGGCAGTCCCTTTTCCATCGGAAAGGAAACGATATGAAACGTAAATTTATTCGCGATCAGACTGCCGAGGGTTATATCGACGTAGCAATCACCATGCTCATCCTGTTTACGCTTATGGCCTCTCTTATGGCGCTGTTCCCGATTTTTACCGCGCAACAAAGCCTGAACCAGACCGCCAAGTACATGGCGCGCACCGTGGAGCTGTACGGTAAAGCGGACGATGAGACGCTGCAATCCGTCATGGAAAACGGGGATTTTATCGCGCCCGACGCCATTGAAATAGAGACACAGTGGTATGATGCGGCAGAAAAAACCATCCAGCTTAAAACACAGTTTACCATCACCGTAACGAAAACAGTACCCATTGTCATCCTTCGTCCCGCGCTGGGTGAACCGTTGACCATCCATGTGCAGATCACCGCTTCCGCGCGCGGCATCTCGGAGGTGTATTTCAAAAAATGAAACGCTTTTTTCAAGACACGCGCGGCAGCGCAATCCTGTGGACGCTGTTCCTCATTCTCATTCTTTTCACGTTGACCGCCGTGATATACACGGGCACCACAGTATACGCCAAGTACCAGACCTGCGAAACCGAACTGGAACGTGCGGCTCTTGTGACGGTGGATGCAGGGCTGCTAAACGCCAATGTGCGTGATTTGCATCTGGATGTTCCAGCAGACGCCGCCCATTCGCTGTTGGAGGAAAACCTGGTGGACGCTGGCTGGGTGGTTGAGGACGGACGCTGGGTGAAATATGACGTCGACAAGCTGATTTACGCGCTTGAGGACGCGCGGCTTTCGGTGCAGGGGAAAACCCTGCGGCTTGACGCGACGTTTGCCATGCCCTCCCCAGGGGCAGGGGGTGGCGTTACGGAAATCCGCATCCACATGAGGGTACTCTCGTCAGTGCTGTATATCGAATGAAAGGAGGCCGCTTATGAAGCGAAAAAAGAAGATATTCATATCGGTGATGGCGGGCGTCGTCCTGCTGGCCGCGCTGATTCTTTTCGCCAGTTCAGCGCTGGCCGCCGTCAGCGTCGGATCGAGAAACACGACCCATATGTTTGATTATAACGGCGGATCGGGCTGGAATGATTTGAAAACCCCGGAGCATTACATCGTCGGCACATCGCCCGAGCAGGTGGCCTATTGCCTGCAACACAAAAATGACAGCCCGTCAAACTCATCCTACAATGATTCGGACATCCTGGGCACGTATTCTACCCGTGTTCAGACCGGCCTGCGCATCATCTTTGAAAACGGGTATCCGTATTCGACGGGCGGATTGACAGCAACCGAAGCGCGATACGCCACGGCCAACGCGGTACGCTTCTGGCTCTCCGAAAACGGAGATTCGGCGCAGTACAATTTCACCAATCTTGGCGCGTATTCCGATTCGCAGCTGCGCAGTTACGCGACGGGCGGACAGATCGGCAGCAAAATCCGCGCGAATTCCGGATACACCGATGTGCTGCAATTCTCGATAGAACTGCTGATAGCGGCACGTTCCCAAAGCTTGATGACACACAGCATTTCCATATCCGCGCCGTCCATGTCGATCAGTGGCAGTTATTTCGTTGGAACCTCCAGAGTTTACACAACGAATATGAACGGCGGGTACGTTCTGAATACCTCCGGGCTTCCTTCCGGCTCCAGCGTGTCAGGCTACACCGGGCAATCCGGCGATATGCTGACGATATGGATTCCCGTGAGCGAAGCAAACGCCAACCGGAGCTTTTCCATATCCGCAACGGGCCGGGACAACCGGACACGCAGCAACATGTTTGCTTACGCGCCCACAAACAGCAGCCTGCAACGCGTGATCGTCGTAAAGAACGCCATATACAATGACGCGCAGACCGTGTGGGCTGCTGTGAATACGCCGCAGCTCTATGCCGACTTGACGGTGACGGCGCTCAGCCCCAACGCTTCAACCTATGAGGCAGGCAGCCTGATCACCATAACGGCAACGGTGAATAATCAGGGGTTGCGCAGCGCGGGCGGCTTCTATGTGTCCCTCACGTCCGCCGATCTGTCCACGCAGACAAGATACGTTTCCTCATTGGCTGCCGGAAGCTCTACCAACGTTACCTTTTCCTATACGGCGGGACAATATGCCGCTGACAAGACAATCACGGTCACAGCGACGGCAGATTCCACGGGCGCTATCGCAGAGAGCAACGAGAGCAATAATACAAGAACCGCTTCGTTTAAGGTACTGAAAATGGAGCAGCCCGACTTGATCGTATCCGCGCTTTCCAGCAACAAAGCCGAGTACACACCGGGCGAAACGATCACGATATCGGCCACCGTGCGCAATCAGGGAGAAAGCGCGGCGGGCGGATTCTACGTGGCGCTCGTGTCTGCTGATTTGTCCACACAGACCAAGTATGTATCTTCGCTGGCTGCAGGCGGTACGGCGACTGTGACCTTTGCCTATACCGCGCCGACATTCATATCCACAAAAACCGTGACCGTAACGGCAGCGGCCGATTCTACGGGCATTGTCGCGGAGAGCAACGAGAGCAACAATACAAGAAGCGCATCCTTCAGCGTGATATCTTTGCCCGATCTGACCATAACGGCGCTGGCCGGAGACAAATCGCTGTATGAAGCGGGCGAAACGGTCACGATATCGGCTACGGTGAAAAACATTGGGCCAACGTCCGCAGGAGCCGCGACCGTGCGGCTGACCGTGCCGAATACAGGGACATTTTCAACCAGCCTTTCCGTACTCAGTGCGGACGCAAGCCGTACGGTGACGTTCACGTTTATAGCGCCCACAGCTTTAAGCCCGCAGTCCATCACGGTCACAGCCTACGCGGACCCCAATAACCTGATCGCGGAGAACGACGAGAATAACAACAGCCGTTCGGCCACGATTTCGATCAACGCATTGCGGCCTGACGTGGAGATCGTGGATTCAACGATTACAAGCTGGTATGCGGGCAAGGAAGTTACTATGTCGGCTACGGTACGGAACAACACGTCGCAGCCGGTGCCCTCTGTCGCTATCCGATTAACGATTGGTGGCGTATCCTCCACGGAAAGCATCCCGATCCCCGGCAACGGCAGCAATCTGGCGGTGTTCCGAATCACCGTACCGGCAGCCGGTAACTACACTGTGAAGATCACCGCAGACCCGGATGGCAGCTTGGGCGAAACGGATGAGAGCAACAACGTCCTGACAAAAGATATTCAAGTCGTTAATATCCCTGCTTCCGCCGTGGCCGATCCCGACGATACGGCGATGGAGCAGCGGTATACGGCGTATGGACTGAGCAGCCTGTCGGTTCCCGCGTCCTCCACCTACCACACATGGCAGGAGGTTAGACTGGAAAGCGGCAACTATATCACAAAAACCTTCTATGCCCGGTTGACCACCACGTTCCAGATACTGCCGGACAGCCGTATCGCGTATGCAGATAAGCCCCGGCAGATGGAATCCGGCTTCGGGTTCAGCGTGCAATGCACGACAGCTCTATCCACTAACTACGACCATCCCGAAAAGCTGGTTGGTGTGCAAATGGTATGGGTTCGGCATCCCGAATCGGCATATAGCCAGCTATCCGCATGGCAGAACGTGCGGGATAGTCTGGAGGTCAAGGCAGGCAAAGCCGGAGAAATAGCGGTGACATGGCAGCTTGCCGCCAATCCGTATTCAGTCACGGGGAGCTGCCTGCACTACACGCCGCTCTGGTTCCCTGACGGAGAGTACGTTGCATGGACGCAGGCTTTTTACGCATGGAGCCCCATCGGACAGCTATATGAACACAAGACTGATACGCTGATTATTGAGGGCGATATGTACGACCGGATCACGACGATCAAGAGGTAATGAGCATGGATATTGCCTTGCGCATCCTGACGGATGCTTTTTTTATTGCCATTCTCATATGGTGCAGCTTCGCGGACTTACGGACGCGCGCCGTGCCCAACACAGCCGGCGTCCTGCTGATGAGCCTGGGTTTGACGCATACGGTGCTGATCGGGCTGTCCGGCAGCGCATGGTGGCTCTATCCGGCAGGGCTGGCCTTGGCTATCCCGTTCTTCGTCGTCTGGTTAAAAGGCGGTATGGGCGCTGGCGACGTGAAGTTCCTTATGGGCATCGGGCTGTATCTCGGGCTGGCGGGCACCCTGATATCCTTCGCCCTTATGCTGCCGATGCTCATTGCCTGCATGGTCCATTCCCTGCGAAAGCATGGAACACTCCGGCGCGCCATTCCCTTTGCGCCTGTGCTGGCTTTTGGTGCGGGGATCGCCGTAATAGCGGGATATCTGTATCCGTTCATACTGCTCTAAAAAAGGAGGAACGACGATGGAACTCAAAGCGATTTTGGAAATTGTTATGGTGGCGTTTATCGTGGGCGCGGCCATATGGCTGCGTTTGCGCAAGAGAAACAAATAGCCCGGCGATTCTCACAGGGCGGCCTATATGAAGCTGCCCTTTCTACATATCGAACGAAAAGGAGGCTTGCGTCATGTACTATCACTTGCTCAACCCAAGCCTTGCTCGGCGTTATGGCATACATGCGGCGCTGGTGGCGAAATACATTTGGGATGAGATTTGGGCAAACGAGAGTGCCGGAAGATGTTCTTTCGCGTGCAAGACATGGATGTGCTCCAGCCAGATGATGTTCACGGCCATCATGCCGTACCTGACAAAGAACATGGTACGCCGGGCGTTGGAGCGCCTGATGAAGCAGGGCGTGATTGTGCGCGGTGAATTTGGAGAAAGCCCCTTTGACCGCACCTCATGGTACGCCTTTACGCAGTTTGGCACGCTGATGATGCGGGAAAGCGAGGAGAAAAAAGATGAACGATGAAAAGCGAATGGCAGGCGCATATGAAATCCTGTATGCGATTCACATTGGCGATAAGGAAATCGTGTTTGGCGAAAGCCCGGATATGGACGCGCCCACCCGGTACTTTGCGGGCTGGTGCGATAAGGGCGACTTCTATGAACGATACATCGGGGATGAAACCAGCGGCTATCTGGAGGCCATGAAAAAATTCATATCCAGCATTTCCGAACAGATTGAAAAGGTGGAAAAGGAACGCGCCGCTGTGACCGTACCTATGGCTCCCATTACCGCTGAACAGTGTTACCCCAACGACCTGAGCCAGAGCATTGAGGGTAAGGTTGTGGCGGTCCGTGCCGGAGTGCTGAGAAACGAGTATCAGACGGCGGACCGGCAGCTTGTGCTGGTGACCGGCGGCTTTGGGTCACACGCGAATTCACGCGGCAGCGCCGTGTTCTGCACCAATCTTTATTCCGGCAAGCATACCCGGTGGGAACGGCGTGACATCCAGGGCGAGGTAAAGCCTGAACATCTCCCCGAGTGGGCACAGGAACGCCTTGCCGCATTACAGGCCGAAAAGCAAACGCCTGAGAAAATCAGTGATAAGGAGCGATGAACCATGGAAAAAGAGATTATTTTTAGCGATGCGTATGGGCGTGAGCTGTTTCGGATACCCGACGATAGCTGCATCCACGTTACTTCCTTTGACGGACAACGAACCACCTATCCGTGCAAATATGTAAGCGCCGCCGAAACGAATATCGGCGGCTGTATTTATGAAGTGGGCGTTTTTGCCCAGGAGCAGGCGGAAAAGGGCGCGGTGTTCGCACCAAGCGATAAGCGCCCGGAGGACATCGGCATGTACGAAATCCACCAGATACGAAGCACGCGCCATACGGATTACGCGTTCCGCTCCTTTGAGGAAGCGCGGAACGCCTTTCAACCGCTGGACTACACACGGGCATACGCCGGGATGCTTGCGCCGGGGCAATCCTTGGAGCATTTGTTTGCGCTGCACAACGCTGATGAGCGCCCTTTCGGGCGCAAGATGCACTCCCTGTCGGTTAGCGATGTGGTGGTCATCTTAAAGGATGGAGCCGCCAACGCCCATTATGTGGACTCCTTCGGTTTTACGCCCGTACCGCTATTTCTGGAGCCGGACACGCTTCCCGTTTCAGAGCGAAACTCCATATCCGGTTATACCGTTACGGTCAGCGTCCCGATTGGCAACAAGGCGTTTGTGCTGGCGGAAAACCCACGCGCCGTCCAGCCCTTTGTCACATGGCAGAGCAGCCGGGACAACAAGAGCTGCGAATGGGGCCACTATTATGACCGCCGCACGGACGCCGTGCGGGACCTGTACCGGCGCGTGAATCAGGAACGGGATTTTCAGCGTGATTTCCCGCCGAAAAAGAAAGATTTGGAGAGGTGAACGATATGGAACTGAACATCCGGGCTATGACGCTCGAGGAAATCAAATACAGCTATAGCCAGAGCCAGCAGCTCAGGATGCAGTGCGGCAGCATCGGACACCTGCGTGGGGATTTCGACTCCAAGGGCTATGAGTTTTATACAACCTGGGACGAGCATAATCCCCGGCTGAAAACGGATGAGTTCAAGGCAGAGTTTGATGATGTAATAAACACCCTGCGCTCCGATGAATACGGGCTTTTAAAGGACCGCTATGCCATGGGCGAGTTCAAACAGCGGTATCCCGAAAGCGCCTTTACCGGCAATTACACCACCGAATACGGGTTTCGGGCGGATACTCAGGAGCACGCCTACCTGCTGCGCTGCAACCCGGTTCGGGGCGACTATAACTTCTACTGCTTCTGCTATCAGGCAAAATGGCTGGACAGGAACATCGAGAAGGCCCGGCAGGGCATCCGCTTTATCGACCCGCACTACAAGGAGCTGTTCCGCGTCCCGGACGGCGGCAAGATCGTGGTCACAGCCGCTTGGGGCGAGAAGATGGAGCGCGCCTGCCGGTATATCGACGACACGCATGTGGAGGTGGGAAAAGAGCTGTACCACATATGCCAGTTTGCTGAGATCATGGAGAAAAACGGCGCGATCTATGAGCCGCTTGAGAAGAACCAGCCGAAAAACAAGGACCACGAACGATAGGAGGCGATGTGCATGGAAACAAAGCACATGATATGGAGCGATATTACCCTCGATTATGAGGATTGGCGCGGCGATCTGGAAGCGGAGCACCCGGACATGAGCGAGGATGAGCGCATATCCCTTATGCACGAAACCAATGCCGACTATTTGGACGATGAACGGATGAACCTTAATATCCAGATGCCCCGTGAAATCCTCATCTTTGCTGATTTGGAGCTCTGGAACGGACGATTTTCAGGGTACAAGGTTGTTGAAAGCGGCAACGTAAAGGATTGCCTGTTTTCCGACTGTGATTATAACGAGTGGTATGTGGACGCAAAGGGCGACATGCGCTGTAAAGCGATTCATCATGACGGCACGAATTACTATCTTTACCGCGCTGTCAAAGAAAATGCCACGGATGAACAGGTGGAACACCTGAAGGACCTTGTTTACCATGGTCATGCCACACGCTGGGATATTGAGCGCGTCACCGAGCGCCTGGGAGATAAAATCGGAGACGTATACGGCTGGACCTTTCCCAAGGCTCAGCGTGAAACAGCATATGAACGATAGGAGGTGCCGCAGATGGCGCGAAAATAAGAGCTGATCACCGAGCTGTACCATCAGACGCTTAAAGAAATTACGTCCTCTCAAGGGGCGTGGCGGGCCTTTCTGCGCAGCGCCTGCCGCAACTATAAATGCCAGTTTGACGAGCAGGTGCTGATCTACGCGCAGCGCCCGGACGCCAGGGCCGTGCTGGAGCTGGAGGACTGGAACGAAAAACTCGGGCGTTGGGTCAACCGTGGTGCGACCGGCATCGCCGTGTTCGATGACATTCACACAGGCAACTTCCGGCTCAAGCACTATTTCGATATTTCCGATACCCACGCTGGACGCTTTGCCCGTCCGGTGCCCATATGGGACATGCAGGAACGGTATGAGGGGGAGGTCATCGAAGCGCTGGAAGCCTCCTTCGGCACGGTACAGGATAACAGTTCTTTGGAAAGCACGCTTGTACACATTGCCCACAACGTTGTGGAGGACAATGAACAGGACTATTTCCGTGAGCTCATGTACTGCCGCGATAACAGCTATTTGGAGGAATTGGACGAATTCAATGTGGAGGTGTATTTCAGGCAGGCGCTGGAAGCCTCCGTGTCATATATGCTGCTGGAGCGGTGTTTTGGCGGCGCTGCCGACCAGTACGCTGGGCTTGTGGATTTTTCATCTCTTTTTAATTTCAATACCCATGAAACCGTGAATGCCCTGGGTATCGCCACCAGCGATATGGCGGAAATGGTGCTCAAGGAAATTGCCCTGACCGTCCGCAACATCCAGAAACGGGAACGCCAGCAGAATCGCACAGTTGATAAACCGCAAGAGGCCGGTTATCCTGTAAATGAACAGGAAACCAACGAGCCGGAAAGGAGTTTTGAATATGAATCTGACATACCGCAGAGAGGGCGGCTACAATCTGCCCAACCTTCTGCCCCCACAGGAGACGGAAGTACACCTTGGGAAGTACGCATTGCTGCGCAGGAGGTTCCTCAAGGAGAACCGCAGAGTGACCTACACCAACCTTCTGACCTCGGGCAAGCTGAACAGCCACCTGATGGAGATCGAGCAGACGGCGCTTACGAGGCTGGGACAGATGGTGCCGCAGATGGCGAAGGCCGAGAGCGTGACGGAGGAATTGAAAGCCATCGATCAGATGAAATGGGTGGGACTGATGAACAACATCCGGCACTCGGCGGAGGAAGCGATACTGAGCGAACTGATCTACAGCTAAATACCGAAAGCCCCGAAGAAGCGGACAGCGACGAGCTGCCCGCTTTTTTAGATGACACGCTCATCATGGGCGTCATAGCCAATAAAGACGACGACCTCAAATACAAAAAACAGCAGATCGCGCTGTTCTTCTCCATTCATCCCGACGAGAGCGAACGCGCGGAATATATCCAATCCGCCTACCCCGACCGCTATACGGAAATCCTTGTGGGCGCAAAGCGCGTCGGCTTTAAGCCCCAGGAGGACGGTTTGCTCGTGTGGGAGGGCGCATACCTCTCCCGCAGCAGCGAGGCCGTTTTTTCGTGGCAGACCGTCGCCGCGTGGACGGCGCAGCTCATAAAGAAAAAGGAATACCATAACAACAAGGACATCAAGGCGCTTAAATCCCAATCAGGCCAGCAAATGTCCCTTTTTGATTTATCCCCCGTGGAGAACGGCACGCCATATGAACAGGCATCCCTTGCGGGAGCGTTCGCCATCCCGCAGAGCGTTATTGACGAAGCGCTGTGCCTGGGTGGTAACGAGCCGTATTGTCTGGAGCGCATCTGCGCATGGTTCTCGAAGGATTACCCGCTGGAGCAAAACGCGGCATTTCTGCGTGAGGAATACGGCACCTCCGGCAAGGGCTTTTTCTCCGGCGTCAGCCCGTATGCCCTCTGGTTCGATGAAAGCGGTATCCGTATCGGCATGGGCCGGACGGCGCAAAGCGCCACGACCCTTATTGCTTGGGAGGACGCCGCAAAGCGAATCCGCGAGCTGTTGGACACGGGGCGATATGTCCCGCAGAGCGTGCTGGATAATGCGCCGGAGAACGAGCGCAAGGAGCTTGCTGAGCATTTATGGTATACGGTACAGGACTTTTCGCGGGAAGCTCACGGCGAGAACCTTATCCCTACTATCCTTGCAATTTACAATACCCATGAAGGCTTTCCGGCCAACGCCGCGCAAATCCGCGAGCTGCTAAAGGACAGCGAAACGGTATCCACGCTCATCAACGAGGTGGAAGCCTTTGCCGTGCGCTACGCCGAAAATCCCGACCTGATGCGCTTCCGGTTCCGCCGCCATGATGAAATCCTCACCGGCTTACATGGCCTTTTGCGTCCGCAGATCGAGTTTTCTGCCAGCCCGGATTTCTCCCTTGAACCCAAGCAGTTTATTACCAACGACGAGATCGACCGGCTGCTCACTGGCGGCAGCAATATCCAGCACAGTAAGTTCCGTATCTACTCGTACTTTTTGGAAGGACACACCCCCAAGGAGCGGGCCGACTTCCTGAAGCACGAATATGGTTCAGGCGGTGGTGGGCGGCTGGGCTTTAATGAAAATCACGACTCCAAGGGCATCACCTACAGGCGGGAAAACGCCGAGTTTGTTCCCTACGACACCATCCTTTTAAAATGGCCGCAGGTGGAAAAGCGCATCAGCGAGCTGATCCGGCAGGGCAAATATATGTCGGAAAAGGATATGGCGTATATCCCCACGTATGAAAAGCATGAGCTGGCGCGGGAGATACAGGGCTTTTTCTCAGGACTCCCACAGGAAACCCCGCGTCCCTTCCCGTATGGCTTTGACTTCTACGAAGCGGTGAAGCTGATCGAGCCGCAGCTTGACGACCCGGCGCGGGTGGAGGAAATCCACCGGATGATGCTGCCGGTATGGGAAAGCACGGCCCAGGACGAACGGCATTATGACTTTCAAAAACGGGCTTTTGAGCATATGACAGCGTACCGCAACGGTACGTTTTCTTTGTTTGGAGAGAAAAAAGAGCCTACCTCTATCCCGGCGCAAACAGAAGAAACACCCGCGCCCCCTCCGGCACCGGCAAAGGAATTACCAGCCGAAACAGAAACGCCGGACTATGAAGCGCTGGCCGGGCGGCTCAACGACTTCTATAAGGAATTCGGCCTCTATGATTACGCCGATGCTCTGGAGCCCGGCGAAACCGAAGAAGATGCCATTGCCCGGCTGGAAGAGCAGTTACAGCAGCCAGAGCAGCTTACCCGGATACTGGAGGATTTGGAGCTTTCTCTGGATGTGTTAGACCCGGAGGAAGAACTGGCGGTTGATCTCACCCTTCTCATGGAGGACTTGCAGGCCCTTTCTGACGATGAGCCGGAGGCACCCGCGCAGCCAATCGCGGAGAACCTTGTCGGGCAGACCGTCATGCTGGACGGTCGGGAGTTGGTTGTGAACCGTGTGGATGCGTCTATTGACACGGCATTTCTCCGGGGCACTGTTTTTCAAAACGGCGTGGAAACGCCCGTTGTCCGGCATGAAACCACTTTTTCAATACAGGAGCTTCTTGAAGAACAGCGCCTGCGTGACCGTGTTTCCGATACCCTCAGCGAAGCGGGCTTTGCGGTAACGGACGAGCTGGTCAGCAATGGCCTGAAAGAATACCGTACAGGCGGCGGCGACGGAGGCCATGAAGACGCGGCTCGGTTTATCCAAGAAAAGTATCTCGCCGGCGAACCCATATGGGAAAAGATAGAGGGCGGCGAAGTCGCCCGCGTGCGGATCGACCTGATGCCCGAACCGCAGGATGAACCCGCCGAAAAAGAAACTGTGCTGGCTCCGCCCAAACCCAAACGGGAGCGCGTATTATTCAGCACCCTCCACCCGGAGATTTCCGCCGAGCAGCGGCATAGCTTTCGCATCACCGACCCGCAGCTTGGCGTGGGCACTCCGAGCGAGAAGTTTGCCGCCAATGCCGCGGCGATCCGCACCTTAAAACGGATCGAGGATGAGGACAGGCTGGCGACCCCGGAGGAACAGGAAACCCTGTCCCGGTATGTCGGCTGGGGCGGTCTGGCGGATTGCTTTGATGATCGCCACGGCAAGTATCTGGAACTGAAAAGCCTCTTAGATGAGGACGAATATGCCGCCGCCAGAGCCAGCAGCCTGACGGCGTTTTACACGCCACCCGTCGTTGTCGGTGCCATATACCGGACGCTTTCACAAATGGGCTTTGAGCGCGGCAACATTCTGGAACCCGCCTGCGGCGTGGGTAATTTCATCGGCATGATCCCGGACAGCATGGCGGATAGCAAAGCCTACGGCGTGGAGATTGACAGCATATCGGGCCGTATCGCCCGGCAGCTTTACCAGAACAGCAGCATTGCCGTGGACGGATTTGAAAAGGTGGAAATGCCCGACAGTTTCTTCGATGTGGCTATCGGCAACGTGCCCTTTGGGGATTTCAAGGTGCTGGACAGGCGGTACGACAAGCACAAATGGCTGATCCACGACTATTTCTTCGGCAAGGCACTGGATAAGGTCAGGCCGGGCGGCATCGTGGCCTTTATTACTTCAAAGGGCACCATGGATAAGGAAAACCCCGCCGTTCGCAAGTATCTGGCGCAGCGGGCCGACCTTATCGGGGCCATACGCCTGCCTGACAACGCCTTCAAGCGCAACGCGGGCACCGAAGTCACAAGCGACATTATCTTTCTGCAAAAGCGCGACCGCATGACGGATATCGAGCCGGATTGGGTACACCTGGACACCGACGAAAACGGCATCCGTATGAACAGTTATTTTGCAGCGCATCCTGATATGATCCTGGGCGATATGGTCATGGAATCCACAGCCTTCGGTATGGACAGCGCCTGTAAGCCGTATGAGGGGGCCCACCTTTCCGAGCAGCTATCCGAAGCGGTTTCCAATCTTCATGCGGAGATCACCGAGTACGAGGTGGACGAACTGGAAGGCGACGAGGACTTATCCATTCCCGCCGACCCGTCCGTGCGCAACTTCTCCTACACCATCGTGGACGGCAGGATATATTTTCGTGAAAACAGCCGGATGCACCCGGTAGAGCTGTCCGTCACCGCTGAAAACCGCATTCTCGGCATGATTGTGCTCCGGGACTGTACCCGGCAGCTCATGGCCTACCAGACCGAGGACTGCCCCGAGGATATGATACGGCAGGAGCAGGCGCGGCTGGGACGGCTTTATGACGATTATACCCGGAAGTACGGGCTTCTGTGCAGCCGGGGCAACAGCCTGGCCTTTGGCGAGGATTCCAGCTACTGCCTGCTTTGCTCTTTAGAGGTGCTGGACGAAGAGGGCAATTTTGAGCGCAAGGCCGACATGTTCACCAAACGCACCATCCGGCCCCATGTACCGGTCACCAGTGTGGATACGGCCAGCGAGGCATTGGCCGTATCCATTTCCGAAAAGGCGCGGGTAGATATGGCGTATATGGCGCAGCTCTCCGGCAAAAGCGAGGCCGAGCTGGAAGCGGAGCTGACCGGCGTGATCTTCCGGGACATCAACTGCGCCACCGACCTCGACCTGATACCCAAAGCGTTTGTGGATTTGGAGAAATTCCCCTTTGTGACGGCGGACGAATACCTGTCCGGCAACGTGCGAAAAAAGCTGCAAATGCTCCGGGCGCTGGAAACGGTTTTACCAGCCGAAGAAAAAAGCAGGCTCCAGACCAGCATTACCGCCATGGAAGCGGTGCAGCCGGAGGACCTGACCGCCGCCGAGATCGGCGTGCGCATCGGGGCCACATGGATACCGCCTGAGATCTACAAGCAGTTCATGTTTGAGCTGTTCAGTACAGGCGGGAGTGCGCGGCACAGGATGAACGTGCTGTATTCCAAGTACACCGGCGAATGGAACATCACCGAAAAAACCTCGGATTACGGCAATATCAAGGCGGTGACCACCTACGGCACCAAGAGGATCAGCGCCTATCATATTCTGGAGCAGACGCTGAACCTCAAGGATGTACGTATCTTCGATACCATCATTGAAGACGGCAATGAAAAGCGCGTCCTCAATAAACGGGAGACGGCCATCGCCCAAGATAGGCAGGAGCTGATCAAGTCCAAGTTTTCCGAATGGCTCTGGAAGGACATCGACCGCCGCGAGATGCTCTGCCGCATCTACAACGATACCTTTAATTCCATCCGGCCCCGCGAGTATGACGGCCAGCATATTACCTTTAGCGGCATGAACCCGGAGATCACGCTGCGCAGCCACCAGATCAACGCCATTGCCCACGTCATGTACGGCGGTAACACTTTATTGGCGCACGAAGTGGGCGCTGGCAAAACCTACGAGATGGTAAGCGCTGCGATGGAATCCAAACGGCTGGGGTTGTGCGCCAAATCTCTCGTCGTCGTACCCAACCATATCACCGAGCAGTGGGCCGGCGAATGGCTCCAGCTCTATCCATCGGCTAACATTTTGGTGGCGACAAAAAGGGATTTTGAGCGAAAAAACCGGCGTAAATTTTGTTCCCGTATTGCCACCGGCGAATACGACGCCATCATCATCGGGCACTCGCAGTTTGAGAAAATCCCTATGTCAAAGGAGCGACAGGAAGCCATCCTGCAACGGCAGATCGATGAGCTGACCTTTGGCATACAGGAGGCTAAGTCCGAAAAAGCGGAACGGTACACCATCAAGCAGATGGAAAAGACCCGAAAAGCTATTGAAACGAAGCTGGAACGCCTCAACGATCAGAGCAGGAAGGATGATGTCGTCACCTTTGAAGAGCTTGGGGTTGACCGGGTATTTATCGACGAGTCGCATTATTTCAAAAACCTTTTCCTGATTTCAAAAATGCGCAACGTCGGCGGTATCACGCAGACCGAGGCGCAAAAAAGCTCCGACCTGTTCATGAAATGTCAGTACCTTGATGAGATCATGGACGGGCGCGGCATGGTGTTTGCTACAGGGACGCCGATCTCCAATTCCATGGTGGAGCTGTATACCATCCAGCGCTATCTGCAATACCGCACGTTGCAGGAGATGGGCCTGACCCACTTTGACGAGTGGGCGGCAAACTACGGCGAAACCATTACGGCCATTGAGCTATCCCCCGAGGGCACCGGCTATCGGGCCAAAACACGGTTTGCCAAGTTCTATAACCTGCCCGAGCTGATGTCGGTTTTTAAGCAGGCAGCGGACATCCAAACAGCCGATATGCTCAACCTTCCCGTGCCCAAAGCGAATTTTCACACCGAGGTTATAAAGCCCTCCGAGCTGCAAAAGGAAATGGTGGCCGGGCTTGCCGAGCGCGCGGAAGCGATACGCGCAGGCAATGTCGATCCGAGCGTCGATAATATGCTGCGGATCACCAACGATGGGCGCAAGCTTGCGCTGGATATGCGGCTCATGAACCCATTGGCGGCAGACGATGAAAACAATAAGACCTCTGCCTGTGCCCGGAATGTCTACCGGATATGGGAGCAATCCAAGGTGCAGCGGTCGTCGCAGCTTGTGTTCTGTGATCTATCCACCCCTAAAAGTGATGGCAGTTTTAACATTTATGACGACCTCAAGCGTAAGCTCATGGAAAAAGGTATCCCCAAGGGCGAAATCGCGTTCATCCACGACGCCAACACGGAAGCGAGGAAGACCGAGTTGTTCGCCAAGGTACGTTCTGGCCAGGTGCGCGTCCTCATGGGCAGCACGCAGAAGATGGGCGCGGGCACCAACGTGCAGGACCGCCTGATCGCGCTGCACGACCTAGATTGCCCTTGGCGGCCCTCCGATTTGGCACAGCGCCTCGGCAGGATTGTCCGGCAAGGCAACATGAACCCGGAAGTAGAGATTTTCCGTTATGTGACGGAAGGAACCTTCGACAGCTATCTGTACCAGCTTGTGGAGAACAAGCAAAAGTTTATTGCGCAGATCATGACCTCCAAGACCCCGCTGCGTGCTGCCGAGGATGTGGATGAAACGGCGCTCAACTACGCGGAAATCAAGGCGTTGGCCTCCGGCAACCCGCTCATTATTGAAAAGTGCAATCTAGATATGGAGGTGGGCAAGCTCAACATGCTCAAAGCGAACCACCTCAGCCAGAAATACGCATTGGAGGAATTGGTTATCCGCAAATACCCGGAGACCATCAAGCTGCTGACGGAAAGGCTGGCGGGCTATGAGCAGGATATTAAGCTTGTGGCGGCATATCCGAAATTGCCTGAACAGTTTCCGCCTATGGAAATCATGGGCACTACCTACGCTGAAAAGGAACCCGCAGGCAAGGCGATCATTGACGCCTGCACCAAGATGACAGGCTCCAATGCTGTGTTTTTAGGCCAATACCGGGGCTTTTCCATGGTATTGGCCTACGATGGGCCGAGCAACGAATACCGGCTGACCCTCAAAGGCACGCTTTCCCATACCGCCGTGCTGGGCGCGGATGTTTACGGCAACCTGACCCGTATCGACAATGTGCTGGACGGGCTCACAACGAAGCGTGATACCGTGATAGCGGAGCTTGACAATACGCGAGTACAGCTTGAAAACGCAAAGACCGAGCTAGCTGCGCCATTCTCCCGCGAAGCCGAGCTGACTGAAAAAACAGCAAGGCTCAAAGAACTCAACATCCTGCTTAACATGGATGAAAAGGATCGCTCTCTTGTGGACGCCGAGCCGGACGAGCTGGCTGAGAAGCCGCAGAGGAACCGGGATTACGAACGGTGATTTGCAGAATGGGCTTCCCTGAACGGATGAAGCAAAAGGCGGTACGAACAGCGTGCCGCCTTTTGCTGTGTGAGTACACCTGCCTTGATGGTGCAACAAAATATATAGAATGGAGGAAAAATGCCATGACCAATGAACAACTCAATACGACACTTTACAAAAAGATGTTTGCCGAACAGAAAAATTTCCGCGATTGGCTTCTTTCACAGTCCCCGGAGGAAATCCTGAACCACAGCTACGAGTACAACATCCGTGAGGACATTTTATTGTCTCTTGAAAACAACGATCTTTCGGATGCGCAGACCGGGGCACTCTTGCGTTCTACCAAGCCGCTGACCGATTTGTTCAAGGAATACGATAACCGTGTTACGGAGCACATGGATAACATTTGGGACGTCGTGGAATCTTATGCCGATGAACGACTGCATGCAAAACGTGAGCATATTCGTGATGAGCGGTAACGGGTTCTTCCCGTATAAAAAAACGAACGTCTGCCTTGTTGCAACATCTGTGAAACGGGTTCGTGTTTACTTTCCTTGAATTATGGATACAAATATGATACCATAAGAATGACTTTGCGGGAAGGAAACGTAGCGATGCCCGATTATGATGAGATGACAAAGCAGTGGCGGCAAAGCCTGATAGAGCGGATCATACAGGTGCGGACAGACCAGGGGCTGACGCAGGCGCAGCTTGCGACAATAGTTGGGACACAGCGTTCCAACATCTCCCGGCTGGAAAGCGGCGCGCATAATCCCTCGCTGGATTTTCTTTTGAATGTCGCCGCCGCGCTGCATATGGAATTGGATTTGGTTCCAAAGGAAAAGGAGGACACGGCTGCCATGGATAACCTCTATGAGCTTCGATTATATGATAGGCCTTTGCTGGAATTTAAGCTGGAGGAGAAGGGCGTCAGCCTGACGGCGGAAATCACGACCGTGCCGGACGAGCAAAAGCATCTGCTCCCTCTGGATTTACAACTGACCGACGAGGGCGTTTTAAGCTGGCTGCGGCATCGGGTGATCCCGAAAAACCGCGCCTTTGTGGAGGAAATACTCAAGACGCTGGGGCTTTCGGTGGGCAACACCAAAGGCATCATCGACGTATGCAAGGGCCTGTCCCTCAATGACAGCTTTTGGATCGTTCCCAAGGGTTTTGCCGGGATGTTTGCGGAATACAACCTCTATGAAAACGAGTTCTCGGAAATTCTTTCGTTGGTCGCGTACACGGGTATTGGGCATCGCAACCGGGCCTTTACCACCTCTCCCGAGCTGACCACAGGCGGTATGCTGCCCAAGACGTGGCACCGGCTGGAGAACGGCGAAATCTATTTGTATAAGTGCGGCACCAGCGGCGCGGCCAACACCGGAAACGAGCCGTACAGCGAGTTTTACGCCTGCCAGATCGCAAGAACTATGAGGCTGAACGCAGTCTCGTATGATCTTGAGCGCTGGAAAGGCATTCTTGCCTCAAAATGCAAACTGTTCACCGACATCGACACCGCCTTTATTCCTATCGGGCGGCTGGTGTGCTCCGGCGGCCTGCAGGCTTGCCTTGACTACTGCGCAGAATTGGGCGAGGATTTTCTGGAAGCCGTGCACAGCATGCTGGTGTTTGACGCCGTGATCTACAACGAGGACCGGCACTTCGGCAACTTCGGCGTGCTGCGGGATAACCACTCAGGCGCGCTCATCGCTCCGGCTCCCATTTTCGACAACGGGCTTTCGTTATTCAACTACGCCATGCGGGATGACATCGCCCATCTGGACGAATACGCGAAAACGCGTTTTCCCGCGTATGGGGACATTTCCTTTGAGCGTATTTGCTCCGAGGTCATGGGCAAGGCGCAGGCGCTGCAACTTCGGCGGCTGATCGGGTTCAAGTTTACCCGGCATCCGTCCATCAACTGGCCGGAGGACCGGCTTGAAGCCATTGAGAAGCACACGCAGCGCCGTGTCCGGCAGCTTTTGGGTTTGTCATGATATGACGTTGAAATTGTTGATTAACTAGCCAATAATATTGTATTTGTAGATGTCCATTGTTTTCTGTGTTATTATAAAAAAGTGTATGAGTGAATAGTTAATGAAAGCTCATTACAGCAAGCGATGTCACCTATTGAAATTGATTTTGCCATCATTAGTTTGCTATATGAGTGGCCGCGGGATAACAAAATATAAAGTATTGAAAGGTGTATGTTAATGATATCTGAAAAGCAAATTGAAGAATCTTTTATCAATAAGCTTAAGGATCTTAAATACACATGCCGAGATGACATTCGGGACAAAGCTTCTCTGGAAGCTAATTTTAGGGCGCATTTTCAAAGACTTAATAGAGTGAACTTAAGTGACTCTGAATTCGCACGCCTTAAAGATGGAATTATTTCATCTGATGTGTTTACTGCGGCTAAAACGTTGCGCGAAATAAACACTTTTAAACGTGATGACGATACGCCGCTTCAATACACGCTTGTCAATATCAAAGACTGGTGCAAAAATGAATTTGAAGTTATAAATCAACTGCGCATTAACACAGAAAACAGCAATCATCGTTATGATGTCATTATACTCATTAACGGAGTCCCCGTTGTTCAGGTGGAACTTAAAACACTTCAAATTACACCAAAAAGGGCAATGGAACAAATTGTAGAATATAAAAATGATCCGGGTAATGGTTATACAAATTCATTGCTTTGTTTTATGCAGCTCTTTATTGTGAGTAATGGGAGCAATACGTATTATTTTGCAAATAATCCTAAGGAGCATTTTTGTTTCAATTCAGACGAGCGCTTTTTGCCAATCTATCAAATGGCAGACGAAAACAACAATAAGATCACGCATCTTCATGATTTCACTGAGAAATTCTTACCAAAATGCACTCTTGGGCAACTGATAAGTCGCTATATGGTGCTTGTTGTTAGTGAGCAAAGACTGATGATTATGCGTCCTTATCAGATTTATGCCGTTAAGGCCATTGTGGACTGCATCGACCAGAATCGCGGTAACGGCTACATCTGGCATACAACTGGAAGCGGAAAAACACTTACATCATTTAAGGCATCAACGCTATTGAAGGACAATCCTGAAATAGAAAAATGCTTATTCGTTGTTGATCGAAAAGACCTTGATAGGCAGACACGCTTGGAGTTTAATAAATTTCAGGAAGGCTGTGTTGAAGAGAATACCAATACAGAAAGCTTAGTAAAACGCCTTACTTCCGATGATTATCGTGACAAAGTTATTGTTACGACAATTCAAAAGCTTGGCCTCGCTCTTGATGAAGATAGCAAACGCAATCAGGAAAAAAAGAAGAGGGGCGAATTGACCTATAAAGACCGTTTAGCAAAGCTTGCTAACAAGCGTATAGTCATTATTTTTGACGAATGCCACCGCTCTCAGTTTGGCGATAATCACGAGGCTATAAAAAATTTCTTTCCAAAGGCACAGCTTTTTGGCTTTACCGGAACGCCAATATTTGAAGATAATGCTACCTACAAAAAAATTGATGGTACAGTTGGCTCTTATGTAACAACGGAAGATGTTTTTCAAAAGGAGCTGCATGCCTATACAATTACAAATGCCATTGATGACCGCAATGTGCTCCGCTTTCACATTGACTATTTTAAGCCGGAGGACGTAAAAAAAGCTGCAAAAGCTCCAGACTTTCTTAGTAAAAAAGCGGTCGTTGAAGCGATAATTTCGAAGCATGACGCCGCTACCAACGGTAGACGGTATAATGCCATTTTTGCGACGGCTTCTATCAACGATGCAATTGAGTATTTTGAACTCTTTAAATCGTTGCAGGACGAACGCCGCAAGACCGAGGGCGAGAACTTTGTGCCGCTGAATATCGCCTGCGTGTTTTCCCCGCCAGCCGAAGGGAACAAGGATGTCAAGCAACTGCAAGAAGATTTACAGCAGGAAAAAGCCGATAATGAAAAAGAACCGGAGAAGAAGAAAGCGGCCCTTAAAAGCATTATGGATAACTATAACTTGATGTATGGTACAAGTCACAATATTAATGAATTTGATTTGTATTATCAGGATGTACAACAACGCATCAAAGACCAAAAATACCCAAACTCAGACTATCCCCGCAAAAACAAAATCGACGTAACAATTGTGGTAGATATGCTTCTAACCGGGTTTGATTCGAAATATCTTAATACCTTGTATGTTGATAAGAACTTAAAGCAGCACGGTTTGATTCAAGCGTTTTCAAGAACGAACCGCATTCTAAACGACACAAAGCCATATGGAAATATTCTTGACTTTAGAGGACAAGAAAAAGATGTTGATGAAGCCATTGCATTATTCTCTGGCCAAGAAAACCGCGCAAGGGCAAAAGAAATTTGGCTTGTTGACCCAGCTCCCGTAGTCGTTGAAAAACTGGGCAAAGCAGTTACCGAGCTTGAAAAGTTTATGGAATCGCAGGGCTTAGAGTGCAAGCCTGAGCAAGTGAGCAATCTTAAAGGGGACGCCGCACGAAGCGAATTTATCAATAAATTCAAAGAGGTCCAGCGCCTCAAAACGCAGCTTGACCAATATACCGATATCAAAGAAGATCAAGTAGCAAAGATTGAAGAGCTATTGCCGGAGGACACTTTGCGTGCTTTCCGCGGTGTCTATATAGAGACCGCCCAACAGTTAAAAGCGCAGCAAGGCAAGGATATCGAAGACAAGGACCCTGCTATTGAACAGCTCGATTTCGAGTTTGTTCTGTTTTCCTCTGCCGTAATTGATTATGATTATATCATGTCTTTGATTTCAAAATATACGCGACCTGATGTGCCTATGAAAGAAAAAATGAGCCGCGAACAGCTCATTGGTCTGCTTAGCTCAAATTCAAACATGATGGATGAGCGCGATGATATTATTGCGTATATCAATACGCTGGAAGCCGGAAAAGGCTTGGACGAAAAGGCAATAAAAGATGGCTATCGAATATTTAAAGATGAAAAAGCAGCGAAAGAGATGGCATCGCTCGCCGACAAGCATGGTTTACCGCCTGCATCGCTGCAAGCCTTTGTGGATGTAATTATGGGGCGTATGATCTTTGACGGCGAAAAGCTGAGTGATTTACTGGCTCCTTTAAATCTTACATGGAGAGACCGGACAAAGAAAGAACTCGAACTGATGGATGACCTGATCCCACTGCTGAAAAAGCTTGCAGGCGGACGTGTGATTGCGGGGTTGAATGCATATGAATAAGAAAACAGCTTTGCTGCCGAGGCTACGGTTCCCGGAATTTGTGTCGACCGGTGAATGGCAAGCATATAAACTTGGTGAAATAGCAGACAGACTTACAGAGAAAGTCGGTGACAAGCAACTCACGACCTTGAGCATTTCGGCGGGAGTGGGCTTTGTTTCGCAAGCCGAAAAATTCAGTCGTGATATTTCTGGCAAGCAATATGAAAACTATATTCTCTTAAAAAAAGGAGACTTTTCTTACAACAAAGGTAATTCAAAGAAGTTTTCGCAAGGCTGTATATATGAGCTTAAAGAGTATGACGAAGCCGCTTCACCAAATGCTTTTATCAGTTTTCGTTTTAATACAAACTATGTATCGGATTTTTACAAAGGGTATTTTGAAAACAACTTTCACGGTAAGCAGTTAATGAAGTTCATCACGAGTGGTGCAAGAATGGATGGGCTCTTAAATATTAATCCATCAGATTTTTTTAGCATCATTTTGCCTACCCCAAAAGACAAAGCCGAGCAACAAAAAGTCGCCGATTGCCTTTCTTCCCTTGATGACCTCATCGCAGCAGAAAGCAAAAAGCTTGAGGCTCTCAAAACGCACAAAAAAGGGCTTATGCAGAAACTGTTCCCCGCCGAGGGTGTAGTGGCACCCGAGATTCGTCTCAAAGGTTTTGCTAACGCTTGGGAGCAGCGGAAGTTGGGTGAGGTAGCGGATATTTCTTCTGGTGGAACACCAAGTAGAGATATATGCAGTTATTGGAATGGCGATATTCCGTGGGCTACAACAGCCGAAGTCAACTATTCACTTATTTTAGAAACCGCTGAACATATAAGCACGTCAGGGTTAAGTAATTCCTCCGCTAAAATAATGCCAGTTGGCACAATCCTCATGGCTATGTATGGGCAAGGAAAAACAAGAGGACAAGTAGCTATTCTTGGCATTGAGGCCGCCACCAATCAAGCCAATGCAAATATTGTGGTTAATCAAGGAATAAACAATGCTTTCGTTTATTATCAACTCGTTAAAAACTACAAATCAATTCGCTTGTCTGCCAATGAAGGCGGGCAAGCTAATTTGAGCTTGGGCATAGTTAAGGATTTACCTATTGCCTTCACAAAGAGTATTAGGGAGCAAACCGCCATCGGCAATTTATTTCTCAATCTCGACGTATTGATAACTGCACAATCCGAAAAAATCGAAGCGTTAAGACTGCACAAAAAAGGCTTGATGCAAGGGCTGTTTCCTTCTATTGAGGGGGTAGGCGAATGAGTGCTGTTTCAGATGAAAATGTAAAAGCTTTGGCGAGGCAGCTCGTTGAATCAGGGAAAAATATTATTTTAGTATTTGCTTTTAATGGAACAGGCAAAACACGGTTTTCAGTTGAATACAAGAATATTACCAAAGAACTGAACAACGGAAATCATTCCGGTGTTTATTATAATGCGTATAGTGAGGATTTGTTTATTTGGGATAACGATACAGAAAATGGGGGCTCTCCGATAAAACTGGATGTCATGCATTCGAGTTTAAATCAGTATCATTCAGCATTAGATGAAGAAAAGCTTAGAGAAAAGCTCGCGGCATATAAACCAAAGTTTGATTTTACATTTAATTATCACACTGATATTTCGCTTGGGATTGAATCGATAAGTTTTTATCCACAAACAGAAGGCGAAGAAGAGCCAGCAGCTATAAAAATCTCTCGCGGTGAGCAACAAATTTTTATATGGTGCCTATTTCTTGCGATGTTTGATATTCAGGGATGGGCCGGCGAGCAAAACACTCACTTTTTTATTGATGATCCTGTTTCAAGTTTAGATGATCATAACATCTTTGTGACAGCGTCAACAATTATGGATTTAATTGATGAGCATTGTGAAAATAGAAAAATAATTATTACCACTCACCATGTAGGTTTTTTCTCTGTTCTTTCAGACTGGCTGACGAAGGGTGAAAAAGCATCTTCATATAAAAAACTTACACAATTATATATATTAAAAAGCACGACGAATGAGCTGTTATTGTTGGATTGCAGAAAAGATGTTTTTCTTTATCATCTTGAGTTACTGCAAATGTTACAGCTTGCGATAAACGATAAACAATTATATGCGTATCATTTCGCAATATTAAGACAAGTCTTAGAAAACGTTGCTTCATTTCTTGGTGTTGGGCGAATATCATATGTGCTTGAGCAAATCGGAATAGAGGATACCGATGATGTAGCCCGAATAGTAAATACATTGTCCCATAAAACTGTTTTTCGATACGAGGCGAAAGAACTGGTACCCGATAACGAAGAGCTTTTCCTAAACGTGTTTAATAGACTTCAAAACAAATATAATTTTGTATTACATACAGGTGGTGGTAACGATGAATGACAAGCAACAAAAACAATTAGGGGCAACCCTATGGGCCATAGCCGACAAACTGCGCGGGGCCATGAATCCCGATGACTTCCGCGATTATATGTTGTCTTTTCTCTTCTTGCGCTACCTCTCTGATAACTATGAGGAGGCTGCAAAGAAAGAGCTTGGTAAAGACTACGAGCAATGCGAAGCTGATTTAATTAATGATTCTGCTGAAAGAAAACAGAACGAGGACAAGGATACTGCAAAGTCCAATAATATTCCAGGAGCAGCTTTTCTAAATGAGTTTGCTAAAAAATTAGGAGAACAAGATTATTTCAAGCCAAAAGAGAAAAAGAAGGCGACACCCCTTGCTGTTTGGTATGCAAAAAACAAGGATGATGTGGCGATTTTCGAAAAGCAAATGCGCCGTAAGGTACACTATGTAATTCAACCGGACTTTTTATGGAGCAATATATATGGGTTGGCGAGAACACAAAGCAGCGATTTATTAAAAATCCTGCAACAGGGATTCAAGTATATAGAAAATGAGTCCTTTGATAGCGCATTTCAGGGCCTGTTCTCCGAGGTCAATCTCGACTCTGACAAGCTTGGGAAAAACTATTCAGCGCGAAATGCAATGCTGTGTACAATCATAACTGAAATTGCCGAAGGGCTTTCTGAATTTTCAAACGAAACCGATCTTTTAGGAAATGCTTATGAATACTTGATTGGCCAATTTGCGGCAGGCTCAGGCAAAAAAGCCGGAGAGTTTTATACTCCCCAGCAGATCTCTACCATCCTGTCACGCATTGTTATACTTGACAGCCAAAATCCCAGTGCAGGCAAAAAACCATATATTAATAATTTGTTGGACTTTGCTTGTGGTTCAGCTTCGCTGTTAATTAATGTTAAAAAGCATCTTGAACCAAACAGCATTAGCCAGATATATGGGCAAGAAAAAAACATAACAACTTATAACCTTGCGCGCATGAACATGCTTCTTCATGGATTTAAGGATTCTGAGTTTCAAATCTTTCACGGAGACTCACTGTTAAATGACTGGGATATCTTAAACGAGATGAACCCGGCAAAAAAATTGAAATGTGATGCAGTCGTTGCAAATCCTCCTTTCAGCTACCGCTGGGAGCCTAACGATACACTGGCTGAGGATTTCCGCTTTAAAAGCTATGGACTTGCCCCAAAATCTGCGGCTGATTTTGCCTTCTTGTTACATGGATTTCACTTTTTGAGTGACGAAGGCACAATGGCAATTATTTTACCTCATGGTGTTTTGTTCCGTGGTGGCTCAGAAGAAAAAATCAGAACAAAGCTACTCAAAGATGGGAATATCGACACTATTATTGGGTTGCCCGTAAATCTCTTTTTCTCAACAGGCATTCCGGTTTGCATTCTTGTACTTAAAAAGTGCAAAAAATTCGACGACGTGTTGTTTATTAATGCGAGCGAATACTTTGAAAAAGGTAAACGTCAAAATGTCTTGTTACCTGAGCATATCGACAAGATTGTTGATACCTATCAGTTTCGTAAAGAGGACGATAAAAAATATTCTCGCCGCGTGTCAATGGAAGAGATTGAAAAGAACGGTTTCAATCTCAACATATCAAGATATGTGAGTACAGCTGCGGAAGAAGAAATTGTTGATCTTGCGGAAGTGAAAAAGAATCTTGATGAAACTGAAGAAACTATAAAAAGGGCAAAGGCTAAGCATAATCAGTTCTTGAAGGAATTAGGGTTATCTGAATTGTTGTAACATTCTTATTTTTAAGATAAAACAGAAGTATTGCTACATAGCCGTTTGGTTTTCCCCGTGGAAATCAGTCGGCTTTTTCTATTTCCGGAGGTGAAAGCATGCCATATATCGACCCAGAGGTGATCTTAGAAGCCAAGCGAATGGACCTTCTGACCTACCTCCAGAATTACGAACCGCATGAGCTGGTGCATTTCTCCGGCAGCACCTACTGCACGCGCAGCCATGACAGCCTGAAAATCTCCAACGGCAAATGGTTTTGGTGGAGCCGGGGCGTCGGAGGCAGATCCGCTCTCGATTATCTGATCAAGGTGCGGGAGCTTTCCTTTACGGATGCGGTGGAACAGATCATGGGACGGGCGGCAAGCACATCGCCCGTTTTTGTATCTCAAAAGGAACAAAAGCCCAAACCCCTCCTTTTGCCTGAACCTAATCCATATACGGATGAAGTGGAGCAATATCTGGTTCGCCGGGGTATCGACAGAGGGCTTATTCACGCGTGCATCGCCGACGGGCGTATTTACGAGAGCCGCAACGAGTCGGAGCCCGGCGGCAAGATATATATAAACGCTGTGTTTGTGGGATTTGATGCGCAGGGACAGCAAAAATACGCCGCACTGCGCGGAATCAACGGTGATTTCAAGGGCGAAGCAACCGGCAGCGACAAGCATTACTCGTTTGCACTGCCAGCACTGGAGCCGAGCGATTCCGTCCATCTATTTGAAAGCGCCGTGGATTTGCTTTCATATGCCACCCTTATGAAAATGAGCGGCAAGGACTATTCCACGGAAAACCTGCTTTCCCTCGCTGGCGTCTATCAGCCGCAGAAGAATATTTCAAAAAGCAAGGTTCCCTCTGCCCTTACCCGTTTTTTAGAGGATTACCCGCAGGTGAAAAGCGTCCTGCTGCATCTGGATAACGACTACGCGGGGCGTATGGCGACCAAGGCCATAATGACGGTGCTGCCCAAGGAATATGAGGCCACAGACCGTCCGCCTCCCGCCTGTAAGGATATCAACGCCTATCTTTGCTGGAAGCTCCATTTGCCGGAGAGTGCAATCGCTGCGCCAAATGAAAAAGTTCGGTAGGGATTTTGCACATTGGACTTCCATCGCCTGCGCAGATATGCTGTAAGCGGCTTGGTTCTTACCGGCCGCTTATACATATTACTGAGGGAGGTCACACAATGCCGGACTATAAAAGGATGTACTTTACGCTTACCGCTAGGGTATCGGATGCAGTAAATATCCTTGTTGCAGCGCAACAGCAGGGCGAGGATGAATATGTGGAGAATCCACCGCAGGTTACACCGCTTCGGGAGGTCAGGACGGATCAGGATAATGATACCGACACATAAAAACGAATTATAAAACCTCATTACATAGGGTGTTCCTTTCACGGGACGCCCTGTTTTTATCCCCTAAATTTAAGAAAGAGGTGAACACTCATGCCAAAGTACGACGTGACCATCACAGAAACCCTGCGAATGACCGTGGGGGTAGATGCAGAAGACCGCTTTGAAGCTGAGCAGATGGTATCGGACAACTGGCGGAATTCGGAATATGTCCTCGATGCCGACCACTTTCAGGGCGTGTCCTTTGAAGCCCGGCTCCGGCAGAAAAGCCGCGATCAGGAGCGCTGATCTCTATTTCGGCTGGTCGGCCTCATCTTTGCGCAGGGAGCAAAGAGCGATTCACTACTACCAGCAAGCACTGGATTTGTGATACCACAAACCCCACGCCGCCCCGAATGGGCGGCGCGCTTGTCAGGGAAATTCCCTGAAACCCTTTTGAGAAAGAAGGTGCTGCCCATAATGAGAAATCGGAATGTTCATATACAGTTCTGGTTGCATAAAAAGGAAGCGCAGGCTTTGGATAAGCTGGTGAAGAAATCCGGCTTGTCCCGTGAAGCCTACCTTCGCCACCTTATAAATGGCGTGGTTCCCCAGGACACGCCGCCGCCCGACTACTTCTCCATGATGAAGGAGCTGCACGCTATAGGCAACAATTTGAATCAGATCGCACAGAAGGCCCATGTGCTCGGCGTCATGGACGTGCAGCGTTACGATGAAAACATGCGTCTGTTCAAGGAGACCGTGAGAACGATCACAAATGCCGTGTTATTACCAAGGAGGAATGAGTGATATGGCTACGACGGCCATATGGGACGTGCGCGGCTGGCTGGGCAAGGTGGTTATCTATGTGGAGAACCCTGACAAAACACAGAATCCCGCCTTTTATCAGAAGCAGGATATGACGGAGGGGGAGGCCCAGGGGCTGGCCGATGTGATTGAATACGCCGTACAGAACAAAAAGGTGCAAAAAAGCGTTGGTCTGGAAAACGACGCATCCTCCCTGTCCCGCTATGTGATGGGCGTCAACTGTTTTCCCGCCACGGCGCGTGAGGAAATGATGGCGGTGAAAAAACGGTATGGCAAGGAAGACGGTATCGTGGCCTTTCACGGATACCAGTCCTTTGCCCCTGGTGAGGCAACGCCGGATGCTGCCCATGAAATCGGCGTGCGGCTGGCAAAAGAGCTTTGGGGTGAGCGGTTTCAGGTCATTGTAGCCACCCATCTGGATAAGGAAAACCATATCCACAACCATTTTGTGCTGAATTCCGTATCGTTCGCGGACGGCTACCGCTACAACGACTGCACGGACACCTATATGGAAATGCGCAAAGCATCGGATAAGCTGTGCCGGGAATTCGGGCTTTCGGTCATTGAAGACCCCACGCGCGGCAAGGCCAAGCAGTACGGCGAATGGCGCGCCGATCAGCAGGGCAAACCCACATGGCGTGGCCTTATCAAAAAAGATGTGGACCGGGCCATAAGCGAAGCCATGACTGACAGGCAGTTCTTTCATAATCTGCGCAGCATGGGATATGAGATCAAGCTGGGCAAGGATATTTCCTTGCGGCCGCCAGGCAAGGAGCGGTTTTTCCGGCTTGCCCGCAATTTTGGCAACGATTATACGCTGGACGCTATTTGCCGCCGTATCCTCTATGCCGGGAGCCGACCGAGGCCAAAGACCTCGCCACCCAAGCAAACTGTTAACGTGGTCCGCTTCAAGGGGGATATAAAAAAAGCAAAGCGTATCGGCGGCCTGCGCGGGCTGTACCTGCATTACTGCTATAAGCTCGGCATTCTCCCCAAGGGCCGGGCATCCCCTAAGAACCCGCATTTCCTCCTGCGGGAGGATGTGCGAAGAATGAGAACCATTTCTCAGGAAGCAAGGCTGCTTGCGCGGAATCGCATCGATACCGCCGGGCAGCTTTCTTCATATAAGGAAGGTTTGCAAAAGAAGATGGAAACGCTCACGGGCGACCGCAAGCGGCTGAAAAACAGGCTGCGCAGCGCCGGGGACGAGCAGCAGCTTGCCATACTGAAAGCGGAAATTTCCGCAATCACCAAAGAGCTATCCAAGCTGCGCGGGGAGGTGAAGCTATGTGACGGGATTACCGGGCGTTCGGGCGTAATGGCCGAAAAGCTCAAAGCTGTCCGAGAGGACGAAAAACAGAAAAAGGAGGAAAAGAGCCATGAACCATTCAGGCGAGGCGGCAGAACAGGTCTTTAAAATGACGCTGGACGGCGCGGAGGTTGCCATACGGCTGGCCGGTGCGGGTGCAAAAAACCTGGCGGTTTTGCTGTATACCATTTTGAGCCAGCAGAAAAAGACGAAGGGCCGGGCACGGTTGGAGACCATGCTCAGAAGCGGTAAGGAGCTGGATGTTTTCAACGTCAAAAACAGCGACATGCAGATGTTTGTGGAGAAGGCCAAGCAGTACGGTATCCTCTATTGCGTCATGCGCGACCCCAAGGGCAGCCCGGACGGCATCACACCGGTCATGGTGCGCGTCGAGGATGCCAGAAGAATCAACGATATTGTGGAGCGCTTCAATTTCGCAGCCGTCAACACCGCGACGGTACGCGCCGACATCGAAAAGTCCAGAGCGGATAAAGCCCCGGCAGCGCCGGAGAAGGACGTACCCGACAAGGACGCCACGGACAAGGTGGTGGACGAGCTGTTTGAAAAGCCCTTAAAGAAGGAGCAGGCGCAGCCCGAAAACCCCACGGCGGCGAAGACGGAAAAATCCCCTCCGTCCGAGCCTATCTCAGAGAAGCCAAGGAGCTCCGCCGAGGGTACTACTAAGCCGCCCGAGAAAGCGTCTTTCCTGCGCCCCTCCGTGCGGGAGGAGCTCAGGCAGATCAAGGCGGTCAAGCAGCAGGAGGCGGAGGCCCCGAAGCGCGAGGAACCGCGGCGCGAGCCCAAGGCAAAACAGAATAAGCCCGCGCAGCACAAGCAGCCGCAGCAAAGGCCCAGGAAACAGAAAAGATCGAAAGAGAGGTAATTTTTCATGAGTAACTTTGACGATATTTTTGACGCGCCTAAAGCGCAGGAACCCGCCTATCAGCCGGATGACGCCTTTGACAAGGAGGCGTGGGCGGCGAAAAAGCAGGCCGAGCGCAGCAGCGCCTTTGATCTGATCGACCGCACCGCCGAGGACATCGTGCGAGAAGGGACGACTTTCCAGACCTATCTGGACGTGCAGAGCCGCTTCGACCGTTATTCTGTGGGCAACGCCCTGCTTATCGCGGCGCAGAAGCCCGACGCGCAGAAGATCGGGGATTTCGATTACTGGAAAGACCAGGACGGCTATGTAAAAAAGAACCAGAAGGGCATCGTCATTCTGGAGCCGGGGGACGAATACACCCGCGAGGACGGCTCCATCGGCGTATCGTATAACCCCAAGAAGGTGTTCGACATCACGCAGACCACGGTACGCGCACGTATGCAGCCCCAAGTGAGTCGTGATGAACGCGTCCTAATAAAAGCGCTCATCACGGGTGCGCCCGCCGCCGTGCAGGCAACGGAAAATATGGAGCAGGCCGAACAGGGCGCGCTGCTTGACCCGCAGCAGAATATCATCTTTGTGCGCAAGGGCATGGACGGCGCGGACATCTTCCGCAGTGTCGCCGTGGAGCTAGCCCATGCGGAATACGCGAACGGCGATCCCGCATATGACCGCAGTGCCAACGCCTTCCGGGCCTACTGCGTGTCGTATATGCTGTGCAGAAAAAACGGCATCGACACCAAGGGCTACGATTTTTCCCGCCTGCCGGATACCTTTGCCGGTATGGAGGCGCAGGACATCCGGGGCGAGCTGTCGGCCATCCGGGATACGGCGGCGGATATATCCGCCCGCATGTCCAGGGTGCTGGAGCATGGTAAATCACCACGGCAGCAGGACCATGAAAGATAAGGAGGGTTCCCTATGCAGGACGAAACGAGAGTCCTTGAAATGGACAAATACGAATACGGCGTCGTCTTTCACTCCCTGAACGACAAGCGCAACGAGCTTTTGCGGGAGCAGCGCTCCACCGATGCGGTGGATGAGGTGCTTCTCAAGGTCATAGACGCGCCGACCAAAAAGGAAAAGAAAAGTATCGACAGAGGGGAGCGCTGAATATGTGGCAGTGTATCGAAAGCCTGTGCAGGCCCAGGCTGGAGTCGGTGAGTGACGATGAAGAACACGAATGACCGGCAGACCATCCTGATCTTAAGCATCTGCGGCGTCGTTCCCGTGGTCTGGCTGGCGCTGCTGATCGCCCCGTCGGTAAGTGGCGGACTTGCCGAGATCCTGCAAGGCCTGCCACCGGCGCTGAACGATCCCTTTCACATCATATGGATGAAGGACAGCCTCAAAACTGTCCTTCTTTTTTTGCTCGCTTACGGGATGGGGATCGGCATTTTTCTTTCCACCCGCCGCAACTACCGCAAGGGCGAGGAGCACGGCAGCGCCCGATGGGGCGATGCCGCCGCCGTTTGCAGAAAGTACCGAGATAAGGCGTTTGCGCAAAACAAGCTGCTCACCCAAAACGTGCGCATCGGGCTGGACGGGAAAAAGCACCGGCGCAACCTCAACATCATGGTGGTGGGCGGCAGCGGTTCCGGCAAGACCCGCTTTTACGCCAAGCCCAACGTCATGCAGGCCAACACCAGCATGGTGGTTCTCGATCCCAAGGGCGAAATTCTGCGGGACACCGGACGCCTGCTCAAAGCAAAGGGCTACGATGTGCGGATACTGGACCTCATCAACATGGAGCGCAGCCACTGCTATAACCCGTTCGTGTACCTTATTTCCGACAACGATGTGCAAAAGCTGGTGACGAATCTTTTTAAGGCCACCACGCCCAAGGGCGCGCAGACCCAGGACCCGTTTTGGGATACGGCGGCAAGCATGCTGCTGCTGGCGCTCATCTTTTACCTGCTATATGAAGCGCCGGAGGAAGAACAGAATTTCTCGATGGTCATGGAGATGCTGCGCGCCGGCGAGGTGCGCGAGGACAACGACGAATACCAATCCCCGCTGGATGAGCTGTTTAACCGTTTGGAGATGCGGGAACCTGAGCATATCGCGCTCAAATACTACCGAGATTACCACAGCGGCAGCGCCAAGACATTAAAGTCCATCCAGATCACGCTGGCGTCCCGGCTGGAAAAGTTCAATCTGTACAGCCTGGCGGCGCTGACCGCTGCGGACGAGCTGGACCTGTTCTCTATTGGAGAAAAGAAGGTGGCGCTGTTTGCGCTGATACCCGACAACGACTCCAGCTTCAACTTTTTGGTGTCCATCCTTTATACGCAGCTTTTCCAGCAGCTATTCCACTGTGCCGACCATAAGCACGGCGGGAGCCTGCCGGTGCATGTGCATTTTGTGATGGATGAGTTCGCCAATGTCAGCCTGCCGGACGACTTTGAAAAAATCCTGTCCGTCATGCGCTCCCGCAACGTGTCGGTGTCCATCATCCTGCAAAACATCGCGCAGCTCAAGGCGCTCTTTGAAAAGCAATGGGAAAGCATTATGGGCAACTGTGATGAATTTCTCTATTTGGGCGGCAACGAAACCTCTACACACAAGCTCATCAGCGAATCGCTCCTGGGCAAGTCCACGATTGACACCAACACCTACGGCAAGAGCACAGGTCGTAGCGGGAACTATTCGACCAATTACCAGATTACCGGGCGCGAGCTGTTGACCCCGGATGAGGTGCGTATGCTGGACAACCGCTACGCGCTTTTGTTTGTGCGCGGCGAACGCCCGGTAATGGATGAAAAGTACGACATTCTTCGGCACCCGCATGTTTCCCATACCACGGACGGCGGTGGAGAGGCGTACCGGCACGGCGAAGTAACCCAGGTGGTGGCGTCCCTTGCGTTTGTGAAGCCCACAGGCGATATGCCAAGGCTGGAGCAGCTTGCTTCCAGGGAGATCACCTTCGAGCTTTTGTCCGAGGAGGACATGCAGGCGCTATACCAATCCAAAAAACAGGAGGCTTGATATCATGAAAAACAAGAATACTCAAAAGCTGCCCATGGGCAAGGGGCTTTGCAAGGCCCTTGCCGTTTACGTCGTGCTCGCTCTGATGCTGACCATGTTCAGCACCACGGCTTTTGCCGCTGGAGACGACCCCATACAGGTGGTCAATAACCTTTCCGGATTTATTTTCGGACTCATCCGTGCCATTGGTCTGATACTCTTAGGCTTCGGCGTGGTGCAGATTGGGCTTTCGCTCAAATCTCATGATCCGAGCCAGAGGGCCAACGGGTTCCTTACGCTGGCAGGGGGCGTCATTATTACCTTTGCCAAGGAAATCCTGACCCTCATTACAGGTTGATTCCGGTGTTCGGCAAGGGGCGGGCACCGAAACCGGCCCGCCTTGATTCTTTCCGAAGGAGGTGTGTTGATTGAATTGGATTGTAGAAAACCTGCAAAACGCACTGGACACCTGGAATAGCAAGCTCTCTGAGATATGGCAGCTTCTCACTCAAAGCCCCGAAGACTTCAAGGGCGGCGGCATCTGGAACGTCATCGTGGACATCCACGGCGCGGTACAAGCCGTTGGTCTGGCTCTTTTGGTGTTATTTTTTGTCATGGGCGTCGTGAAAACCTGCGGCAGCTTTGCCGAGGTTAAAAAGCCCGAGCACGCCGTCAAGTTGTTTATCCGCTTCGCGCTAGCCAAGGCCGCGATCACCTACGGATTGGAGCTGATGATGGCCCTCTTTAGAATCGTACAGGGCTTAATTAGCACGATTATGAACGCGGCGGGCTTCGGCGCGGCGAGTGAAATGGTGCTGCCCGACAGCATCGCAACGGCGATTGAAAACGTGGACTTTTTCAACAGCATCCCGCTTTGGGCGGTAACACTGCTGGGAGGGCTGTTCATTACGGTGCTGTCCTTCATTATGATTATGTCGGTGTACGGCCGCTTTTTTAAGCTCTATCTCTACACCGCCATCGCGCCTGTGCCGCTGGCGGCTTTCGCGGGAGAGCCGAGCCAGAGCGTGGGCAAGGCGTTCATCAAGAGCTACGCCGCCGTCTGTATGGAGGGGGCGATCATTGTGCTGGCCTGCATTATCTTCTCTGTGTTTGCCGCGTCGCCGCCCGCTGTAAATGAAAGCGCGGCGGCGGTCACGCAGGTGTGGAGCTACGTGGGCGAGCTGATCTTCAATATGCTCATACTCGTCGGCACCGTGAAGATGGCCGATAAGGTTGTGCGCGAGATGATGGGCCTGTAAGGTGCGCACGCATGAACAGAATGTGAGGAGATACCGTATACCTTGCAGGACTGTGTCTGCGTGTATTGCCGATTTACGCCGTGAAGCAGCGGGGTTGCTGGCTTGAAGATTGCTGCCGTCTTGAAGAAAAGCTGCTCAAGGCGCAGCGAGAAGTATTGTAGCCAAACCAAATCTGGAGGTGAATCCTATTGGAAGTCAAAATCAACCGCGAGATTCGGGCGTACACCGAATCTATGTTTTTTGGGCTGTCGATGCGGCAGTTCTTTTTTTCTATTTGCGCCTGCGGCGTGGCCGTGGCGCTATACTTTGTCATCCGCCCGTATTTCGGCATGGAAACTGTGAGCTGGATGTGCATCGTCAGCGTCGCGCCTTTTGCCGCCATGGGCTTTATCAGCTACCACGGCATGACGGCGGAGCAGTTCGTGTGGGCATGGATCAAATCCGAGTTCCTCATGCCAAAGCGCCTGACCTTTGTGCCGGGCAACATTTATTACGAGGCCCTAAAGGGTGCAATCGAATTAAAGGAAAAGGAGGGCATGAAGAAGCATGGCCATTAAATCACTGAAAAACCTGTTCCGGCAGGATAAGGAAAGGTTCATCGTTCCCAAAAGCGTTCAGCAGGCCATCCCCATTTCGTGCATTTGGGAGGATGGCATTTTTCTTGTTGGCCGCAATAAGTACGCCAGAACCTTCAAGTTTACCGACATCAACTATGCCGTGGCCTCCCGCGAGGACAAGGAGGCCATGTTTCTGGAGTACAGTGAGCTTTTGAACTCCTATGACAGCGGCGCAACCACCAAGATCACTATCGCCAACCGCAGGCTCAACAAAGCGGACTTTGAAAAAGCCATACTGATTCCGTATAGGGAGGACGGCCTGGATCTCTACCGTAAGGAATATAACAAAATGCTCATGGACAAAGCCACCGGCTTAAGCAACATGGTGCAGGAAAAGTATGTGACCATCTCCGTGTGCAAAAAGAGCATTGAGGAAGCGAAAAACTACTTCGCTCGTGTGGGCGCTGATCTCATTGCCCATTTTATGCGGCTGGGTTCCCGCTGCACCGAAATGGACGCCACCGAGAAGCTAAGGGCGCTGCATGACTTCTACCGCGTCGGCGAGGAAACCAGCTTCCGCTTTGAGCTTTCCGAAACCATGCGCAAGGGCCACGATTTTCGAGACTTTATCTGCCCGGATACGTTGGAGTTTGCGGCTGATCATTTCAAGATGGGCAGCCGCTTCGGACGGGTGCTGTTCCTGCGGGAATATGCCTCCTATATTAAGGACGACATGGTAACGGAACTGACCGATCTCAACCGCAACCTCATGCTGAGTATCGACGTGATACCCGTGCCCACGGACGAGGCGGTGCGCGAGGTGGAAAACCGCTTGCTGGGCGTAGAAACCAACATTACCAACTGGCAGCGCCGCCAGAACCAGAACAACAACTTTTCCGCTGTGATACCGTATGATATGGAATTGCAGCGCAAGGAGAGCAAGGAGTTTTTAGACGATCTCACCACTCGCGACCAGCGCATGATGTTCGCCGTGCTCACGCTGGTGCATACCGCCGACAGCTTAGAGCAGCTTGACGCAGATACCGACGCGCTTTTGACCACTGCCCGCAAGCACCTGTGCCAGTTCGCCACGCTGAAATACCAGCAGATGGACGGGCTGAACACCGCGCTGCCCATCGGTCTGCGGAAAGTCAACGCGTTGCGGACGCTGACCACCGAGAGCCTAGCGGTGCTCATTCCGTTCCGGGTACAGGAAATCATGGACACGGGCGGCGTGTATTTTGGGGAGAACGCCATCTCCCATAACCTCATCATGTGCAATAAGGCAAAGCTCTTAAATCCCAACGCCTTTCTGCTGGGCGTGCCAGGCTCCGGCAAATCCTTTAGCGCCAAGGAGCTGATCGCTTTTCTTGCACTTGCCACCGACGATGATATCTTGGTCTGCGATCCCGAGCGCGAGTACGCCTCTCTGGTGCGCGCCATGGGCGGCGAGGTCATCCGCATTGCGGCGGGCAGCGACGACCACATCAACGCCCTCGATATGGTTAAGGGGTACGGCGACGGCGGCAATCCGGTCATCGACAAATCCGAGTTTGTACTCTCCCTGTTTGAACAATTAGATAAGGGCGGTATGGGGCCGAAGCAGAAAAGCATCATTGACCGTTGCGTGGAGAACGTCTACCGGGCCTTTAAGAAAAGCGGCGATATGCCCACGCTGGTGACGCTGCGCGAGGAATTGTTGGCGCAGCCTGAAAAGGAAGCCGCCGACCTTGCGTTGTCCCTGGAGCTGTTCACCTCCGGCAGCCTCAATGCGTTCGCGAATCTGACCAACGTGGACGTGAACAACCGCATGATCGTGTACGACATCATGGACCTCGGAAAGCAGCTCAAAACCATGGGCCTGTTGGTCATTACCGACGCCATGCTCAACCGCGTGACAGAAAACTGGGCGGCAGGAAAACGGACGCACATCTTTATCGACGAGTTCCATGTGGTCTTTGAAAACGAACACAGCGGGTCTTTCTTCAACTCCGCGTGGCGCAGGTTCAGAAAAAGAAACGCATATCCCACGGCCATTACACAGAATGTGGAGTACCTTCTGGATTCCGTGCTGGCAAGCACCATGCTTTCCAACTCCGAGTTCATCGTCATGCTCAACCAGGCGGCGAGTGACCGCGCAAAGCTGTCCAAGCTGCTGAGCATCTCCAGCGAGCAGATGAGCTATATTACCAACGCGGACGCAGGCTGCGGTCTGATCAAATACGGCAGCGCCCTCGTCCCATTTATCAACAGATTTCCTCGCCAAACCCGGCTATATAAGCTTATGACCACCAGACCTGGAGACGAAACGCTGTAGGCCCCAAGCTTAATACTTCGACATGGGCGGATTGCCGGAGCAGTCCGCCCATGTTCCTTTTTTCGGAGGCTTTACAGGGAGGTGAGCTTTTGAGTAAAACCATAAAAATCCGCGAAGCCAAGCGGGACATTCGCGTACTGGACAAGGCCGGGATCGCCGCCGAGCGCATGAAGGATACCTTTGTGCGCACGAAGGATGGAGCCGCACGAGCTGGGCAGGACGAACGTGAGCACACTTCCCCTGCCGAGTACGCCGAGGATAAGATAACAGAGAAGACCGATAACGCCGTGCATGGAGCTGCCCATCAGGTGAAAAAGCAGGGCGACAATGCTGTGAGGAAGATTAAGGACGCGCGGCACGGCTCCGGGGACGCGAAACGGACGGCGGATTCCGCTCATAATGCTGCGGACGGCGTTCACCGTCCCTCCGACCCCATCAAAAAACAGGCTTCCGACCTGCCGAAAGAGCAGATGAAAAAGCACGCGCAAGAGAATATGCGCCGAACCCGGCAATCGGCGGAGCGCACCATCAAGACCGCGCAACGGACCGAAAGGACGATTAAGCAATCCGCACGGTCTGCGGGAAAAACCGTCAAGTCTACCGCCAAGGGTACGGTGAAAACAGCGGGGAAATCCATCAAGACGGCGCAGAGAACGGCCAAAACCACCATAAAGACAACACAACAGGCAGCTAAGCTGGCGCAAAGAAGCGCCCAGGCCGCCGCGAAAGCGGCCAGAGCAGCCGCGCAAGCCGCGCGTGTTGCCGCAAAGACAGCGGCTGCGGTGGCAAAGGCGGCGGTTAAGGCCACGATTGCCTTTGTCAAGATGGCGATTGCCGCCATCAAAGGGCTGATTGCGGCCATTGCGGCGGGCGGCTGGGTGGCCGTGGTCGTCATTCTTGTGATCGTATTGGTCGGTCTTTTACTTGGCTCCATATTCGGTATCTTTTTTTCCAACGAAACGGACGGCCAGCTCATGTCCGAAGCGGTCAGCGAGATCAGCACCGGGTTTCAGGCTGGGATCGACGCAAAACTTGAACAGCTCAAGGCGGGTGGCGACTACGACGAGGTGCAAATCATCTATGAGGGGGACGGTGACGGGGACAGCGTTCATGTCAACAACTGGAGCGATGTGCTGGCTGTGTATGCAGTCCTGCTAAATACCGACTCGGAGGCCGGCACCGAGGTTGTGACCATTACGCCGGAAAAGCTGGAAAAGCTCAAGGCGTATTTTGAGTATATGAACCGGGTGGCATACAGAACCGAGGTGCAGTCCGAAACGTATACCGAGGTAAACGACGAGGGCGAAGAAGTAACTATCACCACTACGACTCTTATCATCCGCGTTCGCGTCACCAGCCTGTCATACGAAGAAGCGGCGGACTTTTACAATATGAACGGGGAGCAGCGTGAGCTTTTAGAAGAGCTGATGCAACCCGAGTACGCCGCCCTGTTCGCCGCTATCACTGGCGTGGACGTTTGGAACGGCACAAACATGACCGAGATCGTGTCCGGCCTGCCCGTCGGCACGACCGGAGCGGAGGTGGTCAAGGCCGGGCTGACCAAGGTGGGATGCCCGTATGTATGGGGCGCAAGCGGTCCGAACAAGTTCGACTGCTCCGGGTTCGCCTATTGGTGCCTCAGCCAGACAAGCTCACCCCTGGGTGCGTCCCGCACCAATGCGGCGGGGCAGGCCAAATGGTGCTACGATAACGGATATATGGTGGGACGAACCGAGCTACAGCCCGGCGATCTGGTGTTTTGGCAGAACCTTGGCTGCTCAGGCTGTAGTAGATGGAATGAAATCCACCACGTTGGTATTTATGTGGGTGGCGGCAAGGTCATGGAGGCCAGTAGTTCCAAGGGGCGCGTGCTGGTGCGCGATCTGTGGGAAAGCGGCAGCTATCCCATTTGGGGATTCGGACGGCCATATACCCAATAAAGGATACGGCAAAAAGGAAGGCTGGGCGAGAAATCGCCCAACCTTCCCATGCCGTTTTCGTATCCATCTCACTTTTTGCTGGTGATTTCCTTAATGATACCAAGCACATGCGTGAGCGCCTTGCCATCCATCCTTTTTGCCAGCGCCACAAGCTCCCTCATATGCTCCGGGTATTGGTTGCCCTCGTCAAAAAACTCCTGCGGCGTAACGCCCAGATATTCGCATATATTAAAAAACGCCATCATGGACGGAAACGATTTTTTGTTCTCGATGTTGTTGATATAATTGTCGGCCTGTCCCAATGATAAGGACATATCACGGGCGGATACACCCTTTTGGGTTCTCAGACGCGCCAGTCTTTCGGGAAAAAACTCCTCGTACATAGCCGCACCCCCTTTCTGTATTAGATTGTACATTGTACAGGTGCGCATATTACGAGAACCAAGAGGGTGTTTGAATTGACATACGAAAATGTAACTACTATTATATAGAAAACAGTAGTTTTGAACTTATTTCGAAAGGGAGTAATTGTGATGATGGGAAAAACCTGCGCCGTGACTGGTCATAGGGACATACCAACCGATTGCGTGTAATATGTGAAGAACCGGCTGAAAGTGGAAATTGAAAAAGCCCTTGCGGACGGATATACGCAGTTCGTGTGCGGCTTTGCGGAAGGCGTTGACCAATACTTCGCTGAAATTGTGGCCTCAAAATGCGAGGGAAATACAGCGCTTCGACTGGAAGCCGCCATACCGTATCGGAAGCGCTATTTCCAGTTAATTAAGGACGAAAAAACTGCGGCTTTACTTGCGGCCTGCACGGATATCTATATTGTGAGTGAGGACTATGCCCCTAACGTTTTTATGAAAAGAAACCGCTATATGGTGGAAAACGCCGACCGGGTTATAGCAGTGTATGACGGGAGAGAAAAAGGCGGTACAGTGTCTACCATACGCATGGTACATATTAAGCGGAAGGAGCTGCGGGAAATTCCCTTAAAGCTCTATGTTACACGGGCTGATTTGACACGCTGAAAAGTACGGGAGTTTATGCTGAAAAAGCGAGAATGTGCTTTCCCTTCTTGTTAATACGCGGCGCAGGCTGAAAACAGCGTCAAGAGCGGGCGCAAGCTCCATTCACCTTTGCTCTGGATGCTGTTTTCTGGCATCGTATTTTGCGTGGTGTCCCATCCCTAAACGTATCCTAACGGACCCGCGCCTGCTCCATCTCTTTCCCGGTATTTGGTAGAATGCTTGTTGCATCTATTCGGTGAAACGTATATAATTATGGCGTAACCAACCACAGATCATAACAGGAGTATGATGCATGGATTACATATCGGTACGTGAAGCGGCAATCAAGTGGGATATTTCCGAACGGCGGGTCCAAAAGCTCTGTCAGGAAGGACGCATAAAAGGACAGCAACGCATGGGGCATATGTGGCTCATTCCTAAAGATGCCGAAAAACCTGACGACCCCCGTATGTCCCGCGAAAGAGGAGGCAGATGACATGGAGCAGATTCAGATAAAATCAGTAAGCGTGACAGAGCTCTTGCTTGAAAGGCTTTTTAAAGCGCCGGACCTGAAAACGTATATGAAGGACAACGCCGACCTGATGGAGATGCCTCCTTTTGGCCCTCTGATCACCGGGCTATGCAAAAAGGCGGGAATACCAAAGGCACGCATCATCGACCGCTCCGATATTCCCCGCAACTATGCATATCAGCTTTTCAACGGCATTCGCAATCCATCGCGCGATAAGGTGATCCAACTGGCTTTCGGCTTCGGCATGGACGTGGAGAACACGCAGGAGCTATTGAAGATCGCAAGGCAAGCGCAGCTATACCCCAAGATTCCGCGAGATAGCGTGATACTCCGCTGCCTCCATGAGCATCAGAACATGGGGTACACGCAAAACATTCTCGGCGCGATGGGTCTGACCCTGCTGGGCCGGGAGGACAAATATGAATGAATTTTTAGATCAGAGCGATTCAGACGGGTATGACGATAACCGTTACCCCAAGGAGTTCTTTGCTGATTATGAAGCGATGGAGTGCATCGCACACAGCGCTGCAAGCGAAACGCTGCGGGTCAAGGACCGGCGAACGGGCGGCTATTTCCTGGCCAAGTGCTACACCGACAAAAGGCTGATTTCCCGTACTACAGAGGGAATGCTTTTGAAAAATCTCCGTCATTCCGGCCTTCCCCGGTTCGCCGCCGAATACCAAAACGACGGGATGCTGTGTGTTGTGCGCGAGTATGTCGAGGGAACGCCACTTGACCGATACGCCGCCGAAAACCAGTTGACGCAGAAACAGATCGTCCCCATCGTCCTTCAGCTTTGCGACATACTCTCCTATCTGCACAGTCAAACGCCGCCCGTGATCCACCGGGATATCAAGCCACAGAATATCATAGTGGACGCGAAGGGAAAAATTACGCTGATCGACTTCGGCATCTCCCGCGTGTATGACGAGAACGCGCGGAAGGACACGGTATGCTTCGGCACTATGGATTTCGCGCCGCCCGAGCAATACGGCTATTCGCAGACCGATTGCCGCGCCGACATCTTTTCCCTGGGCGTGTTGCTTGGCTGGTTGCTGACCGGGGATTCCCATCTGAAAACACTTGTACCGAAAATCCAGAACCCCCGCTTGCGGCGAATCGTAGCAGCATGCACGAACTTCGCGCCTGAAAGGCGTTATGCCTCCGTCGAAAAAGTCAGGGCTGATTTGCGTAATGCAGACGGGCACAGACAAAAGCGCGCGTTGCGCCTTGCGTGCAGTTTTCTCGTCTGCGCGGCATGCCTGTGCATCGGATTTGCCATCGGACGCTACACAGACTTTACGCCAGCGTTTTCCGTTTCATCCGGCGTTTCATTTGAGGAACCGCTCATCGAGCAGGCCGTCCGACTGGCGTTGAATAAGCCCGAAAACGAACCGATTGATGAAAAAGAATTGCTGAATGTCACTGAGATTTATATTTTTGGCGATCAGACTGCGGCCGACCGCGAGGCTTACGGGGAGCTCGGCCAGCATATAGTGCGGAACGACGGCGTGCTGGAAAACGGCGGTATCCTCTCACTAACTGATCTGCAAAAGCTTAAAAACCTGCGAATTCTGTATATCTCCTTTCAGGATATCAGCGACCTTTCGCCGCTTACAGAGCTGACTTCTTTAGAGGACATTGATCTCAAGCAAAATCCGATTCAAGATGCCTCGCCTCTGGCCTCCCTGCCCTCCCTTCGTAATCTGTGCCTGTATGACACCGAGGTATCCGACCTTTCGGCGCTCTCCGCCTGTCCGCTTCTTGAAAATATCGACGCGGGGAATGCACGCGTCACCTCTATGAGGGCTTTTATGGGGATACAAAATCTGAAGGTGCTGTATATCCGGCAAACCGCAATCAAAACCCTGTCCGGCGTCGAAGACTTTTCCTATCTTGAGCGAATTGGCCTGAGCGGCGTTTTGGACAGAGACTTGACGCCGCTTTTGAATCTGCCGCGGCTCCGCGAAGCGCATCTGGACAAGGGGATGCGTGAAGAAGCGGAAAATGATCTGCCGATGGCAGCGTTTCGTATCACCTATTCATAGTTTCACAAAAAAAATGAAAAAAGCCCGAAAGTGTGCAGTGAGCATACCACAGGGCTTTTTTTATTTGGTATGATTTACTTGGCAATGACAGGATGGCAACACATATCGGGGGTTCGCCTGCGAACGATGAAATCATGGCAACACCGTTGAAGAACAAATACGAACTAAATATGATTAGGAGGGACTACCATGAGCTCAAAAAATCTATACAGCACAAACGAAAAAGATTATCTGGAGGCAAAACGCGAGATGGCGGAGAATCTGCAGCTGCCAGATGAAGACGCGGCGCAGATTACGATCCCGAAAGCCGATCCTGCCGCGCAAGCCACCGACCGCATAAAGAAGGTTCTCCATGTTTTGGGCATCATCATGCAGGCGTTCGGTTACCTGCTGCTGATCGGCATGGTAAGCGCGTTTATCAACGACGGCGGGAATACCGACTGGACAGGGGCTGGGTTTGGGATCTTGGCGCTGGCCGCTTTGATCATCGGAGGCACAATACTGACGAAGAAGAACTGACTGACCTGTGTGATAAAGAAGACACGTTTCAAGTAGAGTATGGAAGCAAAAATGAACGAAAATGGAGGATGAAAAATGGGACTGTTCGGGAAAAAAGAGAAGTCATATCGTGCTTCGGCAACGACGCTTGTAAGCCCTGCCACAATCATCGTGACCTGCAACTCCATTCCGGTAAACAATAAGGCGGTTTATTGGTTTGAGGTTGTCCTAAACGGTGAAATCGTCGGCAAAATCGAACAGAACGCAACTCCGCACACATTTTCTACTTCGGTGGACAAAAATGTATTGGAGCTGAACCTGTTCATAAAAGAGAACAACGGGCGGGTCACGCCGTTTGGAGGGCGCAATCAGATGCTTGAACTCACGGACGGCGAAACCGTAAACGTGGTATTCGAGAACCGTCGATTTATTATCAGATAGCGGCCGCGCCTGTACTCGATGAGCCGCGTCAATGTGATAGAACATCCTGCGGGACGTGGCGGGCCGAAAAACACAAGATTGTGAGCGAAAGGAAACAAGTAAAATGAAACGGGTCTTTGCCATAGCGATATCCTTATTGGGCGGAGGCATAACCGCTTACAATGTCTACGCTATCATTACAGATCCGGGTTATTACGCCGGAAGCTTTATGGTCTCATCCGCTACTTTTACTGCGCTTGGTCTTGCGTTATTGTGTGTCGGAATATGGTGGAACGTCAGTTTAACGAAAAGACCGGATGCAGGAGATAAAGCGCTGAAGTTTACAGGAGTGTCTTTTGCGATACTTATAGTGCTTACAGCCGGAATCGTATTGACAGTTCTGTTAATCTCGCTAAATGTCTTTGATAACTCTGCAATCGTCCTTGGCTTTGTTCCAATTCCCGGTCAAATATTTTATGCGGCGCCGATTGTCGCCAGTATACTTGTCATTATATACATTTTAGCTAAACGCAAATAACACCCGACAGGACTAAAGCACGAAAGCGAGAATAGGTGTGATAAGCGTCCTGCGGGATGCTGCGGGGCGACTGGGAACAAATATGGAAAGGTTACGCAAATGAAATAGGGAGGAGAATTGCGATGGAACTGCTGGAGATATTGAACGAGGACGGCAGTGGCACAGGCGTATACAAGGAACGCGCCGAGATACACCACGACGGAGACCTGCACGGCAGCTCGCATGTGTGGGTGATAGGCGATTGGAAGTGGAAGGACAATTTTTCCGTGCTTCTGCAGAAGCGCAGTCCCGATAAGGACGCTTTCCCCAACTGCTTCGACACCTCGTGCGCGGGGCATGTCGCCAAGGGAGAAACCTTTGACTCGACCGCGCTGCGCGAGCTGGAGGAGGAGCTTGGGATCCGGCCAAAAGCAAAGCCCCTGCTCCTGTTCGACCACAGGGTCGGCTGGGAGGCGGAATTCCATGGCAGGAGGTTTGTCAACAACGAGATCAACCGGGTTTACCTGCTGTACGAGGAACACATCGATTTGGACAGGTTTCAAAAAGAAGAGATTGGCGGCCTCTGTTGGCAGAATGCCAAAGAGGTACTGGACGCGCTACGCGCCGCCGACGCGCGCTACTGCATCCAGCTTCCCCTGTTTGAACGTTTTATGGGAACGACTGCAGGGATGCGCCTGCATTCGATTCATGTTTACGAGTGCTGGGCGCGTCCCGACTCGCACAGGGAATCGGGCTTCGATGAATGGACCTGCCATAAAACGCATGGATTTTTCGGTACTGAAGAAGCGGCTAGGAACCAAGGCGAGGAGTATGCCGAGGAGGTCAGAAAATCCGACGGCTGCTCCTGTCTGAAGTCTGTGGAATACTGGCTCTCGTAATACTGCGGGACATACAAGGCTTGCGGCGTAGTATATTCGACCACAACTATATAAAAACCGGAGAAAAACTTGTTAAGTATGTTCATATGGATAATTATGAAACAAGAGAAGTTTGGCAATACAAGTGCACTAAGTGCGGCCATATTGGCTGGAGTTGCTCTGGTTGGGGCGATGAAACGCCGTTATTTCAACTTGGGGAAGTAAGAGAATAGCGCTGCGTTTGCATTTTGCGGCACTGAAGAAGCGGCCGGAAACCGGGGCGAGGAGTATATTCCCGCTGTCGATTTGAAAAAGCGGTAGGACACAATCGCTTTGCAGACAAGCAACAAATCGCGCTTTGAAGGAGTTGGATATGAGTATTTTCAAGCCCGCGTGGCAAAGCAGTAACGCCGAAAAAGCGAAACGAGCGGTAGAAAAAATGACTGACCAAACGGTGCTGATGACGGTAGTCAATGCGGATGTCGGCGATGGAATCCGGGAATACGCGCTGCGCCGCATCACCGACGAGCGTTTTATCGCGCACATTGCCCTGCATGACCGGTCGTCCGCGCTGCGCATAAGCGCGCTTGGCAAGGTTGGAGATACGGAGCTTATTCTAAAGGCCGCGAGAGATGACGTCAACCGCGAGGTGCGGATATATGCCATTCACCGTATCGGCGAACAGAGCGTACTGCATCGCATAGCGGGTGATCAATCCGTTTCCTATGAGGAGCGCCATGCGGCGATATCCATGCTGACGGAACTTAAACGGCTGCTTGATGTTGCGAAGTACGCGGGAGACGTGTGCTTGCGGGACTATGCGCTGGACAGGCTGTTTGAGCTGTATAAAGGCGGCGATGCCACCGCCGACCATACCGCATTGGAAGCCATCGAGTTTCGTTTATCCTATGACATCCTGTCACAGCCACCGGGTGTGCGCAGGGCGATTCTATATCTGCGCGATCAGGAATGCGTGATGCGACTGGCCCGGAATAAGAGCATTCATTGGGAGCTGCGGCAGGCCGCAATCAGCCGCATTGCCGACCAGAAAACACTGGCGACGTTCGCGTTCGATACTCACGAGGATAAAAACGTGCGGTATGCGGCGATACGGCACCTGACCGATCAAGCGACCGTGAAAAAACTGCTGGAAAACAAGGACAGCGTGATAAGCTATGTGGCGCTGGAGTCGCTTAGCGACATCGATTTGCTGTTTGAAATTGCGCGCAGTGATAATGAGGAAAGCCGCCGGGCTGCCGCCTGTGAACGCCTGTGCCGGATTGCCCCGGATGATGACAGCATGTTGGAGGCGGTGGCGCGTTGCCCGGAAAACCTGTTTATACAAAGAGTAGCCCACAGCATCGGTTCCCGGGATATGCTCGCGAAGGTAGCCGCCTGCGCTCGCCTTAGCAGCGCGAAACGGCTTATCGCGTTTCATCTCATTAAGGATAAATCGGTGTTCTCAGCGGAGCAGCTGGCAAAATTGAAACAGTTACAAGAGGATTGCAGAAAAGCACAGGAAAGCGTTGATGATCTGCAGCGCGAGGGCAGCGCAGGTTCCGTGTTATGGACGAGCCGGTTTTAATGTGACAGATTTGAATAGAATAGAGGAAATATCATGGGGCTTTTCAGACCGGCATGGTTAAGTAATAACTTGGAAAAAGCATTAAAGGCTGTTGAAAAAGAAGACGATCAAGCTCAACTTACCGAAATAGCAAAAAGCGCGCTTATTTTGGAAGTGCGTTTAACAGCTGTTGAAAAAATGACCGACCAAGCTAAACTTACCGAGATAGTAAAAAACGTGCTTACTTTTGAAGTGCGCTTAAAAGCTGTCGAAAAAATGACCAGCCAAAAAGAATTGGCATGTATAGTGCAAGAGCCTTGTCCCGCTTATGACTATGATTGGGCAAAACTAAAGGAAAAGGCTATAGAAAAACTGACCGACCAAAAAGAATTGGCACATATAGCGCAAAAACCTTGTCCCGCTTATGGCTATGCTTTTGCAGGAATAAAGGAAAACGCCATAGAGAAATTGACCGACCAAGATGTATTGCTTCACATTGCGCAGTCGGATGCACATGTTTTTTCGCGTATAAGGGCAGCTGATAAACTAAACAATCGGTGCCTCGCGCAAGGCATATATTCCGATATTGTGATGATGTATGAGGACGCCAAGCGTATGCAATGGGACACGTACGAAACGCAAATGAAAGTAGCAAGTGAGCTGATTGGAAAAATCACCGATGAGGCATTATTGGCAGGTATTGCCGAAAGAGCGCAAAGCTCTTGCGTAGCAACAATGGCGTCCTCAAAAATTGAAGATGAAAACTTGTTAATGAAGATTGCAAAAAACATTGATATAAAAGAGCCATATAGACCCAGTATTGGAGGAATATATTACTCTTCATATTCTCCGCGTAGAGAAGCGTTATTGAAGCTGCAATCGAGAATATTGATATGTTCACAGAAATATTGTCGGGCATTGTTCGCAATAGTAAAGAGATTGGCATAATGCGCCATTGGGGAGTTAAAACGCTGCTCGACAAAGGCATACTAACTGAAATCGTTGAAAGTCATGATTCCGAAGGATATAGCTACACATACACCATTTTGGATTATGTGCATTATGACAGCTACGATACAAAGATTGTGCAAATCGTTGGAGATTTGCGCATGGTTGCGAGGGAACGATTAGCGGAGATCTAAAATGGGCTACACGGCCTGCGCCAACTTCTGGCCATGATGACCCGAAGCAACGAAAATCAACCGCGGATGATAAAGACAGGAGTGTGCAGTATGCTTCATACGCTATATGAAGCGATAAAAAATATAGGAGGACAGAACATGAAACGGTTTATATCAGTATTATTACTCATTCTACTGGCAGCTTCCTTGGCGGCGTGTTCACAGCCGTCGTCCAAGCCGGAGGTAACGCAGACACCCGAGCCTGAAAAAACGGTCGTTTTTTCCGACCCCTTGCTGGAGGAAATGGTGCGCGCTGCCATGAACAAGCTAGAGGGCGACATTACGCTTGCCGAGGCGGAGGCGGTAACGGAATTGAAGCTCGGCATTGATTGGCAGCAGGAGCCTGCCCCGGACACGCAAATCAAGGACATCTCCGGCTTGGAGAATTTCAAAAACCTCGAAAACCTTGAGCTGCATTTCCATGCGATCACAGACATATCGCCTCTTGCGGGGCTTACTAAACTCACCAACCTATCGCTGGGCGGAAATCCCGTAGCCGATATAAAGCCGCTCTCCGGGCTTGCAAATCTTGGCTCGCTGACGCTTTTCAACTGCCAAGCACAGGACTATACCCCGCTTGCAAACCTGACCGGCTTGGGTATGCTGCTGCTTGAACATTCAACGATAAGTGATGTTAGTATGCTTTCCGGCTTGACGGAGCTGTGGTGGTTAGGCCTTGCCAACACGCAGGTCAGCGACGTATCCCCGCTTTCCACGCTTACCAAATTGAAAAAGCTGCAGTTGGCGGAATGCCCCGTCAGCGATTATTCGCCGCTTTCGGCGATTTATTCCAACCTCGAAGAAAAGGACTTCTCCATTGTCGCCTCATTGAGGGAGCTTGGATTCGTTGCCATTGACAGCGCGGTGGAGGGCTATAAAACGGATGAAATGTATGTTTGGGTCAACCGCGCGGAGTGGGGCGAGCCCGCAATGAAGGAAGCGGCAAGCGCTGTCCTGCTGTGCAAAAATCATGGAACAGAAAACGAAATCACGGTCATCTATTATCCCGACGAAAAACAGTTCCTTGTTTTCAGCCCGCAGGACTTTCGATACACATTTGACGTTAAGAGCGACGCAATGAATGTGGAATACGGCGAGGATAGAGCCAACGCCTTTATTGAGGAAGCGTATGATGAGGTAGATCCGTATCTTCTACTGACGCCCATAAAGGATTTTGACCGCGTTATGACGGACACCTTCGGGGTTTCTGCCAACACGCTTTACACGCTGCCGCGGGAATCCGAAGCGCCGCCCGAACAACCCGAGGCATCTGAAAACTCGCTTATGGGCTTAGGGTTTGGCTTTGACGACGCCGGAACGTGCGGCGTGTACGAGCAGCGCGAGCCACACTATGCGTCTGTCGCAATCGCGCGCCCGGAATGGGGCGAGTTCCCAGACGACTGGAACATTGAGCTTATGGACACCGACGTGAACGGTTATTCTTTGAGAGTAACATACCATCCCAACGGTCTCGAGCATGACCCCGGAAAGATTATGTACCATATATCCGCCGACAAAAACGATGGCACGGTGAGCGCGTCTTATGACTACTATCCGGCGACAGGCGAATACGGCGGCTATCCCGACGATGTGCCTGCTGTATTCAACGCAGTTTTTGGCACTCAGGGCGACGGCTTCCGCGATAAACCGCTTGCCCACTTTGAGCAATGGGTTATGAAGCTTTTTGGAAAGAGCATAGATGAACTTTACGCGCTGCCCAAACAATAAGCGGTAGTCCGCGCTATTACGAGGGAAAGAGCATGAAAAGGTTTTTGACGATCCTCATATTGATTGCGCTGACTGGAACACTGGCGGCCTGTTCGCCGCCGACGTCCGAGTCGGTCGGTACCCTGCCGACCCATGAAGAGCCCGAAGCCGCGCCGGAGAAGGCCGTCGTATTCGCCGACTCGGCGCTGGAGGCGATGGTGCGCGCGGCCATGGGTAGGCCGGAGGGCGATATCACGGCGGCGGATGCCGAGGCGGTGACGAGGCTGAACCTCAGCATCGAATGGCAGCGGTACATTTCCGAAGAGGCGCCGATCAAGGATATCGGCGGGCTGGAATATTTCAGAAACCTTGAAAGCCTCGACCTGTCGTTCCACGCGATCGCCGACATCGCACCGCTGGCGGGGCTTAAAAAGCTCACCTCGCTGTCGCTGGGCGGCAACCCGGTCGCCGAAATCGCGCCGCTCGCCGGTCTGACGAACCTGAAAGGGCTTAACTTGTCGGGCTGCGCGGCGCAGGACTATAGTGCGCTTGCAAAGCTGACGAGCCTTGAACTTCTCATGCTGGACCATTCGACGATCGCCGACGTGTCGCCGCTGGCTTCGCTCACAAAACTCAAGCATCTGTACCTTGCAGGCAGCCCCATAAACAATTATTTCCCGCTGTCGGATATCTACCAAAACTTAGAGCAAAAGGATTTCACCATTGCATTCACGCTTGCCGAGCTTGGGTTTACCATGAACGACGCCAACAATCAGGCGAGCTATGGGGACGTTCAGCGCGACGGGTTGAGCGTGAACATCAACCATGCCGAGTGGGGCGCTCCGCAGTCTGAAGATATGACGAAATGCGTAAAAATGGACTTAATGCTGGATAGCGGGCATACCCTGGTCGTCTTGTACTATCCGGAAATAAGCGCCTATGTCTTTCAAATGAACATCAATGGTGAACAGATGAACTACATCTACAACGCGGCGGACGGTACATTCATGGTGGATTCCAACAACAGGGAACGCTTTGAGAGAATGATAACAGCCGCGCTGAGCGAAACGGACGCCGAAGACATACTGCTTGCGCCTATCCCTATTTTCAATGATACGATTCAAATGACCTTCGGCGTAACTGCCGACGCGCTCTACGCACTGCCGTTTGATCAGACCGCGGCGCAGCCGGAGCAGACGCCCCCGCCCTATGCGCTGCCCTACGAGCAGTTAGGATTTACCGCCAACGCGGAAAGTGCGATTTGTCTATACGAGCAAGCCGAGCCGCACTATATGCAAATAGCCATCCACAGGCCGGAATGGCGGGTAAGCCCGGATGAATGGAATATCGAGTTTCACGATTCCAATGTAAACGGATATAAACTGGTGATGCAATATTTCGCCAACGAGGGCAAATGGCACGTTTACCTGGAAAAGGACGATGTAGATTGTTCATTTGACGATTATCCTGCCACCGATGCAAAAGGGTGGGAGTATCCCGACATCGAAACCGTGCATCGGATGGTAGGCGACGCCTTTGCATCACAGGGGAAAGAATTGTACTATAAGCCGCTGGAATACTTCGAGCAATGGGTTCAGGAGCGTTTCGGCATGAGCATCGATGAACTGTACGCACTGCCGGTAGGCGAATAGCTTATCAGTCGATAAATGACGTGATTACACAATCCGGCTTGGCGCTGATCGATATTTCGATAGTATCAAAGGCCAAATAAGGGACATCCAACAACTGATTTCAATAAATTCATAAGGAGAAACACAAAATGAAAAAACTGATTTTTACACTTCTTATTTTGATGATGGCACTCACGTGTCTGGCAGGGTGTGAGAAACTCGTATCCGAGACCTGTGCCGTCTGTGGTGAACCGGCCACAAAGAACTATACCAGTCCGCAAAACATTGATGTTACATATTCCGTAAATGAGTCCGCACCATACCTTGTAAAGGCAAACTCAACCATTGCCGTATGCAATGAGTGCAACGGATATTTAACGCTCGCGGTGGGCGAATCCAAATAAGGATAAGCATACTGTCGATTAATGCATATACAAGGAGGTGCGACCGATGGAGAAAGATATCACGACGGACGAACTACTCGCCAGGCTTTTTAAAGCCACACAGCTCAAAGACGTTCTTGAAAATGAGGATATCACGCAGCCTCCTTTGTTTCATGAATACCTCCGGCAGTTATGCCAGGGCAGGGGTGAAATTGCGGAGCGCGTCATCAAGCGGGCCGGCATCGATAGAACATATGGGCATCAGCTTTTCAGCGGCAGAAGAAGGCCTTCGCGGGACAAGGTGATCCAGCTTGCCTTCGGCTTTGGACTGGATGTAGAAGAAACCCAGCAATTACTGAAAGCGGCACGGCACACCTCCTTATACCCCAAAATCAAACGCGACGCCGTGATTATTTATTGCCTTGCCCGAAATATGGAGATTGCCGAGGCGCAGAACGTGCTGGCGAACTTTGAGCTTCCGGTATTGGGCGCTGAATAGGGCCTCGTTCGGCATGGGACGGCGTGAAAGCATATTTGAGCCATCCGGTGATGCCCGGATAAGGCTGTGAAGAAAGCCGGTTTTATCAGGATTCGAACGAATCAGAAAGGCGGGTATAATAATGTGCCTGAGATATTTTATTCTAGTTTGTCCGCACTGCGTGGTGAGCTATGAGTAACCGTAACGTCCTGGACGATCCAAGGGTAGCCGGGATCTACAAAATGCACAAAGAGGCGGGCAAGCTGGAGGCCCGCGCTCGGGACATCGAGGAAAACGGCACGGATTTTGTGTCGCCGTGCGACTCGGCGTTCGAGGGCAAGTACTGCGAGGGGTGCAAGCATTTTGATGCATGTCTCAACAACGATTCAAAACATCTGTTTGAGGCGGCATGGCGGGGCTACCGCAAGGCGGAGGGAATGATGCGGCGCGAAGTGAAAAAGTCGGACAGCGAAGACGCCAACGCGGTGCTGGCGCAGGTGCTGATGGATATCCACATCCACCCGAATTCCGACCTTGAACAGGATACGATAACGCTGTGGGAGGCGCAGTATCTTTGGCTCAAATTATATTTTACTACGCGGAAAGTGTGTTATCTGGACATGGCACGCATGTGCGAGGGGTTCCGCACTGCCTACGCGGTACTGGCGGAGGAGGAATGAATAGGAAGCGGGCTTTTAAGGAAGCGCTGGATATTTTGCCGATTCTACTGGCGGTATTGCCAATACTGATGGAATGTCCGAGGTGCGGAGGAACGGAATATCTTCCTTATGTTAACTACGGCCTCAGCTATGGCGACCCTGATTACGGCGGCGACCCGGATCTGCTGCAAGGCCCCCCTGCGGGTACGACAAGCCAAAATGGCTGCAGTGCACCATCTGCGGGCAGGAAAAGGAACGATGACAATGGGGCTTGCGTTTTGGCACAAGCTCAGGGAAGCATACCAGCTTCGGAAGCTGGAAAAAACAGACGCCAGCCGCCGCCTGATGCGGATGTGGCGCAAAAGTTCGTACGAGAATGTGCGTTTTGGCATTGTTAATAAGCTGCAAGACCAAGGCTTAATGGCATTGATCGCACGGGGCGATCCGAGCGACAGCGTGCGAGCCGAGGCGGTGAAGCGGCTGACAGACAAGCGGTTGCTGCGGTGCATATCTTTAACGGATAAAAGCGACTTTGTGCGTACAATAGCGCAGGCGCATCTAGAATATGCTGGGCCGGAGCCGTGGCTTACGGCGGAGGATGACGAAGAGGCGCGCAAGGACATACTCGATTATCTGATGCGGCATGCTGCTCCGGTTGAGCAGAAGGATGCGGACGGCGATGCCATGGAGCCAAAAAGCCAGGAGCTCGACCAAAGAAAAAAACGTCTGCTGCGCCACAGGGATGCAGCCAAGTGATTGCAAGAGGTGCTTTGCGGATAAGAGCAAGAGCATGTGTGGGACGGCTGCGTATGCCGCCATTGCCGAAAGGTGCGGGTACACCCTTCTCCCGCAAATGAGCCGGGCACGGCAGAGAGTGAGAACGTATGAGCACGATTGAAGAAACAACCGTATTCTGCGCCGCGTGCGGGCGTCAAAGCCAACAGGGAAGACTGACGTCGTTCAGCACATTTTCAGGGCCCGATCTCGATTTCCGCCCGGCAGAGATGCTGCGCTCCACGATGCACTACTGGATCATGGCATGCCCGTATTGCGGCTATGCCGCGGAGGATATCGGCAAGCGGCCGCGCGTCCTGCGCGATAAGCTGGAACGGCTCTACGAGGGGGCCGACAAGGAGCTTCCGAGGCTGGCGTACCGGTTCCACAAGCGAGCTTTACACTGTGAGCATCTTAAAGATATCCGCGGTGCGGCTCGCGCTTACCTTTGCGCGGCGTGGGTGTGCGACGATGCCTCGGATGAAATCCGAGCAAAGCTGATGCGCGTAAAATGCCTAGAATTGACGCGGCTGAGGATGAAGCACTGCAAAGAGGACGAATGGAACCGGTACGCACTGCTGACGGCCGATTTGCTGCGGCGCATGGGTATTTTTGAGGAGCTGTTCATGATAGATACCTCGGATAAACGCATGAGCGATACTGCAAAAGCTGTTGTGGTTTGCCAGCAAGCGCTTGCGCGCCGCCGCGACGTTGCGGCACATTGCTGCGACGAGTTCAATTTCGAGATGGAATAGGGAGGCGCGATTATGGGGCTTTTTACACCAGGATGGATGTCGGATGATTACAAAAAAGCGGAGGCGGCTCTGCAGCGGGTCACAAGCCAGGCTGTGCTCAGCCGTGCGGCGCGCGAAGCGCCGGATGCGCGCATCCGAAGGAGCGCCGTTGCGCGGCTGAACGATGCTTCGGTGCTGATGGAACTGGCCGGCGACACGGCTCTGGAAGGAGTGGGGATACAGGCGGTTAACCGGCTTTTGGAGATTGAGCCGTTTGCAAGCGTATGGCGTCAAATCTGCCGGACGGACAGCAAAGAGGCCAAGGACAATGCGCAGGCGAAGGTCTGCCTCGCGTGCGTTGCCCGGTTCGGTAGCATGATACTGCGCCGCAAAGCGTCGGGTTATGTGACGGATCAGGCGCTGCTGAAATGGCTGTACGAGAACGATAAAGACGAGGAGGTGCGTATAAGCGCGCTTGTTCGGATAGAAGATCAGGATTACCTGCAGGAAGTATATGACATCACCGATTCTGAGGAACTGCGACTGTGCCTAGCTGTTCATATGCGCGATACCGCGAATGCGGCATGGCTGGCGCGCACCGCGAAAACACCTCATACTTGCATCCGAGCGCTCCGCAAAACAGGGAACGCGGCAATTGCGGCGGAGGTTTTGGAACAGACGCTGTTTCTCGCCGTTTGTGAAGCGTGCGCCGAAATGGTGAATATAGCCGATATAACGGATGACTGGCGGCTGGCTGTGCTGGCGCTTTGCGGGCCGAAGGATGTACGAGCGCAGGCGGCGGGCAAGATTCAGGACTGGAGCGTATTGGAGCGTATCGCGGGGCGCGAACGAGCAGAGCGTTTTCCGGTTATAAATGAGCGGGAAACCTTAAGCCCCCGCGCGGTGGAGTATGCGTTCGCCCTCAAGGCGCTGCCCGCATTCCAATCCGCCGAGGCGTTAAAGGGCGTCGCTTTGAATCCGAACATGCCCGGCGAGCTTCGCGTGGCAGCTGTCAGCCGTATGACGGATGAGCGCGTACTGTTGGAGCTTGTCAAAAGCGCTAATACGCAGGAAGTACGTAAAAAGGCGCTCAAATACATCACCGATGCGAAAGCGCTTTTTGATATCGTCAGCGCCAAAATACCCGAGAATTTCCGGCCTGAAATATGCGAACGGCTGGATACGCTGGACGCGGACTGGGCGCAGCAGCTTGACGACGCGGCGGTCAGGACGCTTACCGGCATCATTAAGGATAACAGAAAGGCCGAGAAGTTCGATTTCCGCCATTATGCGGCCGCGCTTAAAAGCGTATACCGGCAGGGACGGGCCAAAGCGGCTCTCAGGGGATTACAGGGCAAAGCCGTGGCGCATCTTGATTACACCGGCAGGGATTACCGCGATAAATGGTGTCATCAGGACGGAGGTTCCGTATACTTTGACTTGAGGGACACTGTGCTTGCCGCTGCTGCCGATCAGGAAGAGCCAAAAGACATTGCGCTTGAGCATACGGCGCCGAAAGCGGTACGGTTGAAAGCCGCGCGGCGAACCGAGAGCGAGGATGCGCTGTTTCTGGTTGGGATGGAGACCAATGCCAGTATCGCCGATCTTAAACAGATCACAGCTGAGGACAAATTGCTGGCGCTGGTGCGCGGCGCAGACTCGCCCAAGGTGCGCATGTGGGCGGCGCAGCAGGTAACGGATGCGGACGCGCTGCTGAAAATATTGGTTTCCGATGTAATGCGTTACTGCACGCCGAGTATCTGCGTGCGCCTCGATGCGCTGGACGCGGGCTGGGCGCGGCGGCTAAGCGACTCAGTCGTTGCGGAGATGATCTCCATCATTGCGGATAACAAAAAGGACGAGCAATTTGACTTCCGGCCTGTGGCGGCGGCGCTGAAGCGGGTCTACGCGGCAGGGCGTTTTTCCGGAGCCATAGAAGGGCTCAAACAAAAAGCCATATCCCATGTTGATTCGGGCAAAGCATACCGCGACAAATGGTGCCATCAGGACGAGGGGTACACATATTTCAATCTGACAAATGAGGTGTGAGGGGCATGAGACTGTTCAGACCCGTTTGGGAAAATAGAGATAATCCCGACAAAGCGCTGAGAGCCGTATCGCGTATGAAAAGCCAGCGGAAGCTTATCAAGACCTTGGCGACCATGTGGACTACGGGCATAACGACAGCATAATTCCCCCCGAGTTTTTACGCTTGTATAAAGGAGACAACATGGAACCGATATCCGCTTTTCGCCCCTCCAACTTCATGCTCGTGCCCACAGCAGCCTGCCAGGCCTCGTGTACCTACTGCTTCGGCCCCAACCGGGGCGAAACCATGACGCGGGAGGCGGCGGATAAAGCGCTAAATTTTATGGAACGGATCGCGCCTGAAGAGGGAAAAGTGCAGGTCACGTTTCACGGGGGCGAGCCTTTGCTGGCCGGACCGGAATATTACGAATACATATTGCCAAAGTTGCAGCAGCGCTTCGGGCGCAGGCTGCGCCTTTCCATGCAGAGCAACCTGATAGCGATGGACGAGTGCATGGCGCAGCTCATCCGCGATTACCGCATCACGGTGGGCACGAGCATCGACGGCGACGAGGCGATGTGCGACGCGCAGCGCGGGTCGGGGTATTACGCCGCCAACGAGCGCGGAAGGGCGGTGCTGTTGCAATATGGCGTGGAGGCCAGCCGCATCTGCACGTTTACGCACGAATCCGCAGGCGAGGCGGAGCGCGTATTCCGGCATTACGCAGGCAGTCTGCGCAGCGGAACTCCCTATGCTTTGCACGGCGCGGTGCGCGCGCTTGGCCGCGAGCCGGACGCGAATACTGTGACGGTGGAGGATATGACGCGCATTCTGCTGGACACCCTGAACGCCTATAAACAAAACATGCGGAAAACAAGGGTATCGACGCTGGATTCCATGGCCAAGGGCTGTTTTGACGAAGTGGGCCATACCTGCACCTTCTTTCCGTGCCTCGGGCGGTTCGCGGCGATCGCGCCGGACGGCAGCGTCTATTCATGCCAGCGCTTCTGCGGGCATGCGGAATTCGCGCTGGGAAACGTGACGGATGACCTGACGGAAGCGCAGATTCTAAAAAGCGCGGCCTACCGGGCATTGCTGGCAAAACAAGAAGGCGCGAAAACAGCCTGCAGGGTGTGCGTTCATTTTCCGTACTGCAGCGGGGGATGCCTGTACAGTATGTTTGCCTCCGATACCCAAAAAGACCCCTACTGCGAAGCCTACCGCACAGCGTTCGACGAGATATCGCGCGATATGGCGCTAGAGATGGGCTGCCTTATGACCAAACGCATATCTGCGGAGCAGGCGCCGCTGCTGCAGATGGCGGGAGACCAGCCGCACCCCTACGATCTGGAGATCAACGAACAGCGCATGCGGCAGGCTTCCCGGTGGGGACGCTATGCCAGCGGCGCGGGTACAGCGCTTGAGCGTTACAGGAAAAACCGGGTAAATGAACTCAACAAGCTGTATCTGCACGTCACGTTCGATTGTCCGCTGCGCTGCGGCCATTGCTACGCGCGGGGCGGCGAAAGCAACATGAGCGAGATGTCCGCCAGTGCGGCGCTCAGTATTATCGAAGAGGCACAAAAGTCGCTCTTTGCCGCGGTGGTGGTGACGGGCGGAGAGCCGCTTGTGCATACCGAGATCGACGCAATGCTTGAGGGAATCAGGCAAATCGCGTTGAAGGGTATGCGGCTGATTCTGCGCACGTCGCTGGGCTTTCCCATATCCGATGAGCGTTTGAAGGCTTTGTGCGAAGCTTTTCCTGAGATCGTGGTAAGCGTGGACGGCGATGAGGAGAGCCATGATATGCAGCGCGGCGCAGGAAGCTACGCGCTGACGATAAATAACCTTGAACGTATAAAAAAGATGGGATTTACCAGTCGGGCAGGCGTCTGCGCGACACTGACAAAAGCACAGCGCGAAGGGAAAGAAGGGAAATCGGTTATTGAACTGAGTGAGCGTCTTGGAATTGAAAACGTACGCTTCAGGCCCATCCTGCCGTTAGGCCGGGCGGAAGGCGCGCCGAGGGACGCGGATTTTCTCTGCATAGACGAGAATGAGAAAAAACGGCCTTTCCGGCCGCGCTTCTCCTGTGGCCTCGGACAGAACCTTTACGTGGAGCCGGATGGCGGCGCTTATCCGTGCTACGCGTGGTGCGGTGCGGATAAGCGGCTCGGGAATCTGCTTAAAGACATTCTTAAGGATATTGTGGAGAGCGTATCCTTCTGTGAGTTAATCCGGCACGAAGTGGACACCAACGAAAAATGCAGGGAGTGCCAAGTCCGATACCTTTGCGGCGGGATGTGCAAGGCATGGTCGGAAGACAAACAGAGCATTGACAGCGGGGATTTTGACTGTACGGCGCGCAAGGCCGCGTTTACGCATTTGGCGGGTATGCTGGAATAGCGGGTGAGACTGATGGGTTTTTGGAAGTCGCAGTGGATCGGTACGGATGAGATGAACAGGCTGATCGCGGTCGCACGCATTAAGGACGAAAAAGCGCTCTTTCGGATCGCTGGCGCGTGCAATGACGCCCGTATCGCCGAAGTTGCGGTCTTAAGCATCAACGATAATCAAATGCTGGCTGCGCTGGCCGCCGAAATAAAGCTGGAACTCTCCGTCCGCAAGGCCGCCGTTCGTAAGATGACCGACCAGTCGGCGCTGTGTCAGGCGGCGCTGCGCAACGAAAACCCTGCCATCGCGCGGGAGGCTGTCAGCCGCCTTAAAGACCCGGCATGTCTACGGCAGGTGATGAACACGCGCGGCGGCCCGTTTGGCCGGGAACTGCGGGCCCATGCGCTAAGCAGGCTGCTTGCGGCTGCCGGGCCCGACACGGTGCTCGTCGATGAAGCGCTGCTGGATTGGCTGCTGGAGGATCACCATCTGGTTGAATACGCGCTGTGCATCAAGGCGCTTTACCGGCATACAGGCCTGTACAGGGAACGCATTGCGCAGCGGAAAGGACGATATACCGTCAACAGTTTCCGCAACGGCAAGCATGCGGATTATGGGTTTTATTTTGATCCGGAACGCTGATTCCGGCTGCTGTGGGAGGGGAACACATGGGACTGTTTTGGCATGGATGGCAGAGCAAGGATACCCAAAAAGCGATGGCCACGGCAGCTTCGCTGAAGTCGGACGGCGCGCTGCTGCGCGCAGCGAAACACGCACGCGATGATGCGGTGGCGCTTTTTGCGGTTTCGCGTATTCAGGATCAACTTCTGCTTGAGCGTCTGGCGCTGGGCGAGCCGCGCGTGAGCGCGCGCGTGGCCGGCATGGCGTTGCAACGTCTGGCGGAGTGCGAGGAGTTTACGGATATATTACAGCGGTTTGAATATGAAGAGGGGGAAAGCCCCGAGCCCCGCGTCACCGCCGTGCTTTCCGCCGCTATGGATCTGACGGAGGATCCCACCGTATTTGCGAAGCTGCTGAAAACGCTTGCGCCCAAGGAACGCAGCGCGTATCTTAAACACTGCATGAAAGACGATGATTTTATGCCGACGGTACTGCTGCATTGCGTGGGGTTATTCGCATGTGACGCGCCGGAGATGGAAGCGATCCTGAGGCACTTTTCGGACAAAACAATTCTGAAAGCACTGGGCATTCTCGACGATTTTGGTGTGACGCTGAGCGATGCAGCCACAGTGCTGGTGGGGGGGCTTAGAACCACGGAGGCCGTGCTGGAAGCGATCGGAACAGCCAAAGCAATCAAAGAGAGACTGATGGCGCTCGAACGCATCACCGATCAGCCAACGCTTCTGGAGATCGCGCTATCTAATGATTCCGCCACCGTCCGGCATGAAGCGGCTGAGAGACTCGACAGACATGCTGACATCATTCAGTTTATTGACCTGATGCCTTACCAGACCACCGAATCGCTGCTGCAAAAGGCGCTCGAAGCTGCACCGGTCGGTCATAAAGGCGTCAGAAAAGGAAAGAAACAGGGGACGGCCGCGCCGGCGCTGTCACAGGAGCAGCTTTATAGGGTGGCAACCAAATCATTTGACAGGAAAGCCCGCAAGAAAGCGGGATCGCTGCTCACCGATCCGGATGATTTTGACCTGTATGCGGGGCATAACATGAGCGATCTGGATGAAGAAACGGTATTGCGCGTGGAAAGCCAGCGGCTGCTTGCGGAGATAGCCTGCGACGGTTTCCCTTACCGGCAGTCGATACGGATGGCTGCGGTCAGCCGCTTGACCGTGGACGAGCGGCTGGGGCAGGTGGTCTGGGTGCACACGCAGAATAAGCAGACCGAAGAAAAAAGACAGCTGGTCAGGGCGGCGCTCAGCAGGATAAAAAATCAGGAAATCATTTATCAGGCGATGGGACTTGCGGACGATTTAATGACATATATCGACACCGATGCGGTGGACTATATAACCGACGCCGACATATTGCTCAAAGTGGCGCTGGGAGGAAGCCGCTTTGCCGGAGCGGCTGCGGAAAAGATCCAAGGAGAGGCGGCGCTCAAGGAAATCGTTCTTAAATCAAACCCCGGAAATGTGGACTATGAGGTTGCCTGCCGAAAGCTGGAGGACATGCGCATCGCGGCTCTTGGCTCGCTCGATGAGAGCGCTTTAATGGCAACGGTTGAAAATGACCCGTCTTCGCGCGTCCGCACAGCGGCGGTGCCATTCATTGACGATCAGGATTTTCTGGAGAAACATGCGCTCTATGATGAATCGCTGGGCGTCCGTGCGGCGGCGTGCGTGCGGCTCACGCGATGGCCTGCGCTGCTTAAAATGGTGCTGGAGGACAGCATCAGTCTGGGCACCGTTCTGGAAAGGCTGTGCAGCGACGAGTTTATAAGCGAACGTCATGAAATCGTCGCGGCGGCGGCGGTTTATGTGAAGTCGGTGGAAGAGGGCCAGGCTTCGCGCTTCGCCAATGTGATTGCAAAGCTGGCGGGCCTTGGCATGGGATCATGATAGGGAGGAATCGACAATGGAACCCTGGAAATTCAGAAAGATGCGGCGTAGCAGGAGCAGGCGCTGGATTTTAAAGACGGCAACCAAAACCCATGAAAACGAGCTCGCAGCGATGGGTATAGAACGGTTGAAAGGAGATCAGCAGGCGTTATTCGAGATCGCATGCAAAGCGAGCTCGCCCTCAACTCAGTGCGCTGCGATAGAGCTTATTTCAGACGCGGAATTCATCGACAGCATTGCAGGCGGCCCGTATACCGCAAAGACGCGGGAAGCGGCGATCCGAAAATCCGTCAATCAGCCGCTGCTGCGTAAACTGGCGATTTGCGAAATGGATCTCTATGCCGCTGCGGTGGAAACGCTGACCGACGAAACGCTGCTGGCCGAGGTAGCCAAACACGCCGCATGGGAAAAGGCAGGCGTTCTGGCGTTTCGGAAGCTGACCGACGAAGCGCTCCGGCAATCAGTTTGCGGAGAGGATGTCCCGTCGCCGAGAAGGCTGCAAGCAGCGATTGATATGGATGATCAAAGCAGGATCGCCCGGTATGTGATGAACCCGCACGCCCACGCGACAGATTGGTATATCGCTGTGAAGCATTGCACGGATCTCGCGCTGCTGGAAACGCAGGCGCAGGATGAAAGGCTGACGTTTCCCCAAAAAGAGTTTCTGTATAAACGGCTTGGGCGAAATGGGGAAGCCGTGCATGCCAGGCTCCGGCATGAACACATCATATATGATTTAGACAAGTTGCTAAACCAAATAACCAATCCTGATTTACTGATGGACTTAGTCAAAAACACGTCCGATTGGTTTCTGCGTCCCAGGGCGGCAAAATTGCTGGCCAAATCGGATTTTCCGAACAAGATGGAGTGCCTGCGGGATGCGGCCATGCATGATGGCAGCATAGAAGTGCGTATTGCCGCTTATGAAGGTCTGCCTGAATGCAACAGCGAGGCGGTCAGGCTTCACGGCGAACTGTCAGATGCGGATTACGGTGTCCGGGAAAGGGCGGCGCAGGCGTTAATGGATTTATTTGAGCACGACAAGCTCGCGTTGACGGTTTTAGGCCGCGACGCATCAAGGCTGATCAAAGAACCCCATAATTCATATGACACACTTGCTCTGGATGAATGCAGTTGGAACGGAGGTCACATCGACGAGCCGGCCAGCCATTATGATACCGGCCTCGGCCTTAAATTCCGCAAATATGAAGGCTATAACGAGTGCGATTAAATATAGGGAGGAAATATGGTGCTGTTTAAACCAAAATGGATGAGCGGCAACGAAACGAAGGCGTTAGCCGCGGTCAACCGGCTGGAAGACGAAGCCATGCTGTGCCGCGCCGCGCTGGCGTGCGTCCATCCGCGAGTCGAGCAGGCCGCCATATCGCGCATTCAAAAGGATAAGCTGTTACTGCAGCTTGTGCTCAGCGAGAAGTTAAGTCCGCAAAACCGCATGGCTGCCGCTGCGCGGATAAGCGAGGCGCAGTACCTCGCGGTGGTGGCCGAGGCCGGGCTTGCGATTTACGACCGTGATCCATACGATGCCATATCCTTAAATGCCGCGCGAAGGCTCCGCGATGAGGAATGGCTGCAGGATGTGGCGAACCGCGCAAAGTCCGAAGATGTCCGGGCGTGCGCCAGAAGACAGCTCGCTTTAAACAGGGCGGAGCGGGAAGGTAAGCTGGAGGAGCTGTTTATAAACACAGACGATCCGGTCATCTGCCGACAAGGTATGCAGCGGATACGCGCGCAGGAAACACTTTTTCACATTGCATCACATGCGAAAGGCTGCGCGCGCGGGTTTACAGTGAACCTTCTTGGCCCGGAATGGCTTGTCAAATATGTCTGTCATACACGCGACAACGACGCGATCAGGAGGCTTTTAAAGCTGGATGTGCGCGAATGGGGGCGGTATGCAAACGAAGCCCTGATCGAACGGTTGATCCTTTATACGAAATTTGGTCTTATACAAAAAGGCATCGCTTTAGGTGAGATACCCGAGGTATACGGGCTGTTGAAGGCGGTTTATCCGGCGAGCGGCAAATCGTTCCTTGTCAAAGAGAAGCTGAAGAACGCAAAGATTCATATCGATGCATACAGAGGGGCGGCTTTATGCGGAGAGTCAAATCCGCACGTGGATATGTTTCTGGGCGATGAGCTTTGAAGGTATATTAAGATATATTAAATGAGGTATCAAAATGAATCAGGGATCGGGTAAGGATCACAATTGCGTGGATCATCTGAATATTCGCTGCAAGTGCATGATTTGCGGTAGGATAAAGAAGCTGGACGGCACGCATCATGATCATGGTTATCGGAGTGACGGCTGCCATGAGGATTCACATTTTGATCTTTCTGCTGGCATCGTTTTCGGCTTTGATTGAAAAAATATGCATGCATCAATGAGACAAAAAAAGCGGCTAAGCGACTGCGGCCCGGAGGGGCGAACAGGAGGTAACGATTATGGGATTCTTTGCGCCGGGATGGATGTCCCAAAAGGAAAAACGGGCGCTTCGGAGCGTGCGCAGGCTAAAATCATACGACTACGCCGTAACCAACGCCGCACTGGATGCGCCGCTTGCGTCGGTTCGCGCGGCGGCTATCGATCGGCTGGGAAACGCCCATGCTCTGATGCACTTTATAGGCATTACGCACCGGTGGGATGATGAAGATCGCGCTCTTTTGCGGCTGTTTCAAACAGAGCCGCTGAAGAGCGCATGGGACGCGCTCGAGGATATGGACCGCGACGCCGTTCTGCGCGACAAACCGCTGCAAAACTGTCTGAAATGCGTCGCGCTTCACGACAAACCCGACGCCGCACGCCGCGCCGTCTCATTTATCGGCGATCAGGATTACCTAGGGTTTTTGTACGAAAAATATCCGCGGATCGAGCTTGAGGTGCTTTCCCGCATCACGGATCAGAACATCCTGCAGGATTTGCTCGCAAAAGCACGGGAAGATCGCAAACGTGCGCCCATCGCGGCAGTCATGCGCGACCCCGCCCCCGCTTACGCACTGGCTCGCTCAACCGAGGCTCCGGCAGCATGCGCCTTCCTCATCCGGAGCTTGGCGGACAAGGCGCTCGCGCTGGAGATCATGGTGCAGACGCAGGATAAGGAGGTCTGCACCGCCTGCGCCGAACTCGTGGAAATCCGCGACGTAACGGACCAGCGCCGACTGGCCATCCTTGCGCTCTGCGGCCCCGAATCTGTCCGGCAGGAGGCCGGAAGCCGACTGACCAGCGAGGAGGGCTTTATAGGCATCGCGCTCCACGAGAGCGTAACGCGTTTCCCCAAAAACATGTACTTGGATAAGCACAAGGGGTGCCTCTGCCACGATGCGAACGAGCGCTTGTCGGACGACGCAAAGCAGCGCCTGCGTTTGGTGTATTCGCCATGGGAAGATAGCCAATGGGCTGAAGCATCAAAGCGAAGGATCGATAAGACTTATCTTACTGAGGACTTGCGGCAATGGGCGGACGCGATGTATCTACGGGACATGATCGCCATGAGCCCGAAACATTATTGCACGTGCGCGGTCTGTGCCCGCCTGGATGCGCTGGACGAAGAATGGGTGCAAAAGCTGGACGACCGAACGATTACGGCCATGATCGATATCATCTCCTCAAACAGCGACGAGGAAAGATTTGATCTTGCGCATATCGCATCTGCGCTCAAGCAGATCTACCGGCAAGGGCGCGCAAACGATGCCATCGCGCCCTTGCGCGGCAGGGCAGTGTCTCATGACGACGAGAGCAGCATGGAGCGGCGCGATAGAAGCTGCCACGAAGACCGGGGTTATACCTATTTTGAGCTGGACGGATCGCTGTGAAGGGGGTGAAACGAAGGGTAAATTCGGGCCGGGATCATGACTGGAAGAACCCCTCCGGCGAAAAGCAATGCGGGGCGAATAATAGGAGGATGCCATGGGATTTTTTTCATCCGGATGGCGGGATATGGACCGGGAAAAAGCGCTGGCGGCAGTCGCCGCACTGAAGTCAGACGGACAGCTTTTCCGTTCTACATACAGACCGCCCCAGCGAGCTCTGCGTGGACGAACACGTTGATCTTTCCGAGGTTGTATTCCGGCTTTAGGCGGACGAAGACCGCATAGGAATGGAGGGCAGTATGACATCGAAATATCCTGCATAGACGACAGGGCAACGTTATGGTGGAAGTAATGCCTTGCCTGTAAAGTATTAACGAACGGGAGGTTTTGCAATGGGATTTATCTGTAGGAATTTTGGTCACAAATGGAAAGACTGCCAATGCTTCGATGCGGCATGACGCGCAGCGAAGGCCATGCTTATCACGCAACTGAAAATCCATGTGTGCAAATCTGCTCGATTTGCGGCTCTAGAAAAGCGACACATGATTGGAAAGGTCCCGGATGTATCAAAACGTGCCGGGTCTGCGGAGTATCCGATGGCTTTCCGCATTGGTGGAAATATCAGGGCGGTCATGTTGTATGTAGCGTTTGCGGCGAGACGAAGCATAAGCTCGTTTATACAATCCAGAATTGCCCGGTAAGCGAGCTATGCTGCTAGATATGCGGCAAGGTAGGCGGTACCAACGACGGCACGGATTACGGCTGCGACTTTATCAAGGAGCCCTGCCTGCCTAAGAATGGAACGAAAAAATAAAAGGGAGGAAAGGACGATGAACGAAAAAACCGAAAACAATCACGACTGCATACAGCATCTCGATGGCCATTGCAAATGCCAAATATGCGGGAAGGTTCACCATGCCATCAGGGATAACGACGACGGGAGCTTTGCCGCATCCGGCAAAGTTGCCACGGCTTGGTGCACGCGCTGCGGGAAAAAGGAACGCTACTATTCGGACAGCGGCACGGTGATTGAGACGGACTTCGGGCCGGAGGATTTTAACCGGTAGGCCAACAAGGCTAAAGACAAGTGCATGGATCATAAGCGTTTTCACGGATAGCTTGAAAGGACAGATTTCAGTGACAGAGACAAACAGTAAAATAAAAACCGTCATGGACTATTTCGTCATCAGCGGCAATCAGCTTGCCAAGGCGCTGGGCGTCGATCCCTCCCTGGTAAGCCGTTGGCTCAGCGGCAAGCGAAAGCTGCGGGCGGCAAGCGCTCAGATGGATGCACTGGCGGAATATATCCTTGCGCAAAGCCGGAGCATTGACGACATAGAGTGGCTCAATGCGCATTTCGAGACAGAGGGTTTGCCTACAGAGATGTCTTCGATTCACCGCATTAAGCAAAATCTCGTGGTGTGGCTGGCAAGCGACGGGGACAGACTGCGCCGGAATCTTGGCGGCGACGCGCCGGATATGGGAAGGCCGCTGCCCACTCCTCCGCAAGCCGCTTCGGCTTGCCCTGCGCGACAATCTTCAATTAGGCTTGGATTCATACAAATCGCGCTTGACCTTGAACCGCTTTTCGCCGCGCTCGCGCAGGAATGCCGCGTGGATATCTTTCTCTCCAGCGACCGGATCGTTACCATCGCGCAGGAGGATATATCCGGCCTGATTATCCGGACAATCGAAAAAAGCCGCTTAAGAATACGGCTTGTGGTATGCGTATCCGGAGACACACAGGCAATGTCACGACTGATTGATGTCTATATGCAGCCGCTTGTCTCTGGGCATATCCGGCTTTTATTGGTGCATGGTTTGACGCAGACCGTCACCAACCAGATGCATTTGATTATTTCGGACGGCGCGGTTATGCTTGTGACGGAAACGCCGGGCATCGCCGCGTCGCCCGTTGCCCTGGTCGTCACCGACAGGAGTTTTATAGAGGAAACGCAAAAGAGTTTTGAACAGACAGCCCGTTACGCACAACCTGCGCTTCAAGTATACAGTGACGATTATTCCCGAAATATTCTCGAAATTCTCCATATGGAATTTTCCACATCCGGCAGCCTTGACGTCGTCAAAGACAGCCTCAACCCCCTGTATACGACTCAAGAGGCATACGACCGTGCGCTGCTCGCGCTGGGGCATGAAGGCACCGAATTTGCGTGGCGCAGTGCGGAGTTTGCGCGCTTCAAGGCCGGGATGGACAGCGTGTTCGGCGGCGGCTCGGTGTTTCGGGAGATCCTCTCACTTTCAAGGCTCACGCAGATAGCGCAGGACGGATTTTGTCGCATGCCGGGGCTGTATTTTATGAAAAAAGGCTTTGTCAACCTGAACGCCGAAGGCTGCGCGGCCATATTGAACGGCTACATTCAGTATCTTGAGAACGTACCGAACTTCCACCTGCTGATACTGGATGACTTATCGGCGCTGCATGCGGGAAGCTGCTGGCATATCAAGCGGAACGCAAGCATGACGGCCAACTGCTGGAGCGGCGAGGAACCACTGATGATCCATACTAATCAAATATTGATCGTAAACGAGTTTCAGTCGCATTTTAACGCTTTATGGGCGCAGGGCGCGGGCAGTATTGGAAACCGTGCAGGTGTGATCGCTATTTTGCGGGATGTGGAGGAGAAATTGAAGAACAGAATGTCGCGGGGGTGAACACAGATATCTATAATTTACGAAAACAATAAACATCCAAAAAGGCTGTGCACGGCTGTACGCTTATAAACTGAAGCGACCGGGCCAAAGCGTTTGCCTGTATGGAGCCAATCTATCGAAAAAAGGAACTATATAGCAGTTTAACGCAAGCGTTGTCTTTACCCGCGCACCGGGTATTACGACGCTTTTGTTTTCAACGGAAGGAGGACGACAAATGAAGTATGTGTTGGGGATTGCGTATGATGAAAAGGAGTACGAAGCCGTACAATGCGAATGGCATGGGTATGACGTATGCCTGCATTTCGTTCCAAGCTTTTATGAAGCCCTCCAAAGGCTTGAACGGGAAACCTATTTTTGCGTCACCGTCTGCTCGGACAATCCAGAGGTCTTCAAGGAAATTCAGAATCTGCATCCTGTTTACCCCATTCCGATTCTGGTATTGTCCCTTCGGAGCGGCGAAAAGCGGCATCGGAAGCTGATAGAATACTGTGCCAAGCAATATTTCAAGCAGAATAACATCAAAAAAGAGAATGACTCGGAGGAAAACAATACGCTCAGTTACCTTGAATTGAAAAGTAAGGATACGGAACCATTAACTGTTATTCAGCGCGGCGATCTTATTGTATATAAGGAATACCGGGCGGTTGAAATCGGCGGATGCGAAATCAGCCTAACACCCCGTGAGTTTGATATCCTGTACCTGCTGACTGCCCATCCCAGACGCGTCTATACCTTTGAGATGCTTATGGAACTGATATGGGGAGAGGTATATTGTGTTTCCTGCAATAAGCTTATTCACAACCATGTGAGCAGTCTGCGGCATAAAATAAAAAAACAAGCAAGCACCCTTGACTATATAAAAAGTGTGCATGGCGTAGGATATAAATGCAATGTTATGTAGACGTTCTATTTTTCTAAAATCAGCTAGTTTGTCATGGCTGATTTTTTCTTTTCAAAATTCTCCGAATCCAGTTCTAGTAAAAATCTGGAGTATTTCTGGAGTTTTCCCATAGTTTTGCTTTGTAGACTTTTTTCATAAGAGGGCGGAGCGCAGGCATGCCCTCCTTTATGGAGGAAGAGTTATGAATCGAATCATCCAGAAAGCAAATAAGACGGATATCATTGAACCTCAATGTCTAAAATATTTACGGCCTTCGCATAAAAAAAAGAAATGGTTAAGAAATAATTTCGTTTTGACCCAATCGGATAATGCCCGGTTGGGTTTTTTTATACCCTTTTTTATTTATTTCTCGGGGCCTTATTCATTTTGCAGAAATGACTGTCGCAGCCCTCAGTTAATTTTTTTAGATTTCGGATGAAAGGAGGTAAATAAAATGGATGGGCATCGTCCCAAACGCAGGAAAGATAAGTACAATCCCTACACGATATTAGAACGAAACGGCTGCCATTTCATATCATTTCATGACGGCCAATGCGTACCGCATGAGATTGAAATCACAAAAACCCTCTATAATCTGTTTGATGCTTTTGAACTGCAGGATTTATCCTATCTCAACAAAGTGGACAGGCATATAGAACAATCTGAACTGACTGAAGCCGCTTTGCATCACAGGGCTTTCTCAATGCAGGCATCAACAGAGATATCAGCCCTTGCCTCCATTCAAAACGAATTGTTACATAGGGCAATAGCCAAACTGACCGAAACACAGCGTCGAAGGTTAAAGCTTTACTATTTTGGAGAATTGACCTATGATCAGATTGCAGCGATGGAAGGATGCACGTTTCAGGCTGTGGCAAAGTCCGTAAACGCGGCAGAGAAAACAATTAAAAAGTCTTTTGACCAACAGGGTTAGAAAACAGCTTTAAATTATGAAACAGGTGCAGGGATAAACCCTCCACCTGTTTTTCGCTATGCGGGACAGGGTATCGTTATAAGTATAATTTCCAATAAAATGGAGACTATCAGAAAAACTCCGTCCATAGACATATTTACATTAGGTCAAAGGTGCTTTATCAAGCTTTATTACCTAGTTTAAAATCAGAAATTAGCGCCGAACGGTTAGTGAGGCCGGTCTTTTTGAATACATTCCCTGCATGGAATTTAACTGTGCTTTCGGTAACATACAACGCGGTGGCGATTTCAGCGTTGGACATGCCCTGCACAATGAGATTAAAAATCTCCTGTTCTCGAGCTGATAGTTTATAACGGTTTGCATACTCTGCTATACGCCTCTTTTCAATCTCTTCTGCATTGATGATCGGCGAATAAATCCTTTGATATAGGGGAAAGA